>JAEEUR010000078.1 GCA_016290595.1 Lachnospiraceae bacterium
CTGTCTATAATACTTTGCATAGGGACACTCCTTTGGTTATACTCGCCAAAGTAATCTTACCATAAGAGAGTGCTCCCTTTTCTATTTCTCCTACTTTTATTTTACACTATGCCGTAAATATAACATTTTCGTCTTTTTGTTTGCGCTTTTTCATGCGATATGTTATAATCTTGCAGGAAATGCGAAGAAAAGGAGTGCTCTATGAACTTCTCCGGAACGATAAAA
Organism: Lachnospiraceae bacterium; assembly: GCA_016290595.1. GTDB lineage: Bacteria > Bacillota > Clostridia > Lachnospirales > Lachnospiraceae > UBA6987. The sequence continues at coordinate 226 of JAEEUR010000078.1, forward strand.
GAACTGCGGTCCCGGCTGGGGCTGACGCAGATGGAACTGGCCGAGCAGCTGGACGTCACCTTTGCTACGGTCAACCGTTGGGAAAGCGGCAGGAACAAACCTGCTGCTGCTGCCATGCGGAAGATCTTCGGCTTTTGCCGCCGCTGCGGCCTGGAACTGACGGAAAAGAATGGCGGCTTTCAGATCACCGCCGTCAAAGAGGATCCCGCCTTTTCCGAACGGGAGGAGGAGCGGATCAGCAAGAAAAAAGCGCTGGAACTCTTCGATACCGGCCTGATCGACAGCTTTGAGGTCGGAACGTTTAAAGGTCTTTCACAGATCCACGCCTTTCTTTTCGGTGACATTTACGATTTTGCCGGGAAAATACGTACCGTCAATATCGCCAAGGGATACTTCCGCTTTGCTTCGGTGATGTATCTGGAAGCGGCTCTGGCAAAAATCGAGGCGATGCCGCAGGACACGTATGAACATATCATAGAAAAATACGTCGAAATGAACGTCGCCCATCCGTTCCGGGAAGGGAACGGCCGCAGCACCCGGATCTGGCTGGATGCGATCCTGAAGAAGGAACTCGGAAAGGTCGTTGACTGGAGCCGGGTAGACCGGGAGGACTATCTGCTCGCCATGGAACGCAGTCCCGTCAGGGATCTAGAGATCAAAGCCCTGCTGCGAGCGGCGCTGACCGATCAGACGGGCGACCGCGGAGTTTATATGAAGGGGATAGACGCCAGCTATCGGTATGAGGGCTACAGCAGCTACAAAACCGAAGACTTGTCCGAACGATAGATCAACAGGATTTCTTATACAAACGTCAATTCTTTCAGGTGGTGACTTGACATGAAAAAACACGGAAATGCAAGACGGCTCCCGCTCCTGATCCTGGCACTGATCCTGTGCCTGGCTGGCTGCGCGATCCCGATGAAGCAGACGGAGGACGCATCCGGGACCGCGGATTCCGGCACGGCCGCTCCGATGACGGCGGCGCCTGCCCAGCCCCTGCCCGCCGCGAAGCAGCTCGAGGAGCGCTGGCTGAGCGGGGATCTGTCCGATCTGGCGGGGACGTACCGGCCCGCGCCGGCGGACCCGGAGGAAGCCGCGAAGCTTCAGGCGATCCAGGACGATTTCGCCGCGTTTATAGAAGAAACGGCGGCGCCGGAGCAAAAGCCTGGCCTTCTGGACCTGCTGCGGCCCTATACGAAGCTGACGCTCCCGGAGATCCCCGCGGACGCGGTCTTCCCGCTGGAGGTGAAAGGCACGCTGGAGACGCCGGACATCGCGGCGATCCTGACCGGGCTGCATTACGAGACCTATACGGACAGCGAAAAACTGATGCAGGATCTGGCGGCCGCGCTGGAAAAGGGCGGCTTTCCGACCAGGACCGCGGAGCTGGCGCTGACGCTTGAGAGGGACGGGAACGGCATCTATGCCGCGCCGGACCGCGAGGCGCTTCTGGCCTTCTACGGGGGCTTTGCGGAGCTGTACCGGCAGGCTTACCTGCAGTTCCTGACGGAGCTCGGCGAGATGATCGGAGGGCAGGAATGATGAAAAAGACACGTATTCTATCCCTTTTTCTGTCGCTCGTCCTGCTGGCCGGCGTCCTCACGCCGGCGCCGGCTCAGTCGCTGGGCCAGGGTCTTACACAGTCGCAGACACAGTCCCAGAACGGGCCGCAGATCCCGGGCGCGCGCGCCTATGATCCCGAGCGCGACGGCTACTTCGCCTACCTGCCGATCTCCTACTACGAATACCCGCCCGAACCGGCCTCGTCCGCGGTGCTTCAGGGCGATCTTCCCGTCATCGTCTGGAAGAACAAGATCTTTGTCTCCACTGGAGCTCTTTCAGATATCACCTACCTCATCTGCGATGAGAAGGGAGACCGGATCTGCATCAGCTGGTGGCAGCGCAAAATGGTCCTCACCGTAGGACAGACCATGGCCAGCTTCGTTCTCGGCGACGTGAAGAGCCCTTATATCCAGGACCGCTTCCCGCTGCATATCGCGCCTTTCCGGGATGCGGACGGGATCGTCTGGGTGCCGCTCACGGACGTCTGCACCATCATGGGGGTGGATCTGATCGCCCAGCAAAAGAACGACTGTATCCGCTATCTGGTCAATCCGCCGCAACGGGACGTCTACGACGTACTGGCGGATTTTTACGACGACAGCCGCCGGGAGGCATTTATCTATACCTATCCGCCGGAGGAAGCGGCACTTTTTTGGGAAGAATTATCCAGCCGCAACGTTCTGGCTCTGGACGGCTTGTGGAACGGTGATGCCGATTATACTGCCTACATGGGACTCCGGGTACTCAGCGCTTATGATTATTATCTGCAGTACAAGCCCCCCGTATATATATTCAACCGGATCGTGCTGAACCGGGGTCCGGAGAAAAGAGATTTTGACAGACAGTACTGGAATATGATCATCGCCGAGAGCCTGCTGAAAAAGCTCTGGTTCGGCTCTGAAAACGAAGCCGCGAAAACGGCCGAAAAAATCGTGGATTTCACCGCCAGTGATCTGGGTCTTTTATTCAACGACATTACGGACGACGTACTGCCCGGGGAAAGCAAGTTTTTCTGGACACTCGAGAAGCTGAAGGATAACTTCCATAACTGCTCCGCTTTTATGAGCGACAAGACCGCCTCCAAATATGAATCGATCTTTCTCCGGTATAAGAAAGAGCTGGACGTGGCCGGCACCAAACTGAAAGTACTGGAAAAGGGCATCACCGGCGTTGCCGTTCTTCTCAAAACAGGTTTCTCCTTTGTCAACGACATGTCGGCCTTTGAGGGCCGCGACAGGGTCCTTGACGATGTTCTGGCGGGATTTCTGCATCGGGAGACCTATGCCTGTCTGACCCCCGAGGTCATTCTGAAGCTCCGGGAAGAATACGACCAATATACGGCGGATCCTTCTTCTCACATTTTAAAAAGCGCCTTCTGGGACAACCTGACGGAAGAGATCATCAGCGGCGCCATCACCGCAGGAACGGGGCTTGTCGGACTTGCCGTTGAAGTGGTGAAGGTCGTTTCAAAACTGATTCCGGATTATCAGAAAAAACTGGATTCCATGCTTGCGTATCAGACGTCCCTGCTGGCCATCACTCTGGAGCAGGAAGCAGACTATATTGCCGTCGTGGAAGCCGCCGACGATCATATTTCCCTGCGCGGGAGCGCCCTGGACAAGGAGATCCGGCGGGTCTATATGCACTATAAAAGCTGTGCGACGACCCGCGAACTGGCACATGAGGTCTATAGTTTTACCGACAGCTATCTGACCGGACTCTTTCATGAACTGACGATCCTGGAATACGTCTACGGACAGTCTTATGACGAACGCGCCCTCTCCTACGCCGAGCGCATCGCGGAGCTGGAAGGAGCCGACACAAGGATGATCGGCCAGGTCACCGAACTGTACGTTACCGTGAGCGGCAAGGTCCTGACCTGGGGTGATGAAAAGCCCGTGCCGGACGCTCTGATCGAAGTGACGACCGAAAACGACCAGCCGTGCCTCGATTTCATGGCGGACGGCGACGGCGCGTACCGCGCGGTCAACATTCCGATCTTCTGGCCGCAGGCCGGGATCGCCAACAAGTTCGAGCAGGATTTCCAGATCCATCTTTCCTTCAGCTCGGAAGATATAGAAGGGGAGGACGAAAAGCACTTCACCTTCCGGCCGAAGGCCGAGAAGGAAGTGGACGGACGCGCATCTGCTTCAGACGGGCTCGCTTCAGACCACGGTCGTGGACAAGGAAAGTGGCGATCCGATAAGCGGAGCCGGGTACCGCCTGGAGCTGGCGAATCCGGAGATCTACGAGGGAAAGATCGAGGTGAAGGTCAACTGGGGCGGCCGCTCGGACGACACCGGCCAGGTCCTGGAAGAAAAGCTTCCGCCCGGCCTGTACCGGGCCACCTTCTGGGCGGACGGCTACGAGAGCGCGCAGGCCGCGTTCGAGGTCAGGTCCGGCGAGGTCACCAGGCTTTCGAAGGTCGAGCTGAAAAAGAAGGCGGTATGGCTGATCGTGGAGGAGGATTATCAGGATATCGCCAACGACGGTCTCTGGTCCGTCCATTTGTATTACAGCTACGACGAAAAAGGCCGTCTGACCGAGATCGACGGGGAGAGAGCCGCTCAGCATTACCGGCACTATGCCTATGATGAAAACGGCCTGGTGACGGAGCAGATCGAAGGTTCGACCGGCGGCTTCTGGACCGGGCGGAAGTACAGCTACGACGAGCTGGGCCGCGTCATCCGCATTGACAGCTACCTGCTGATGAACGCCGACGACTGGCGGGACGCCAGCTGGCAGGAAAACGGCTACCAGACCAAACGATATGAAGGAGAAAACCTGGCCGAAACCGGCTATTACTCGGACAAACAAACGCTGTACTACAGCTATACGTACGAAAATAACGAGGCCGGTCTGCTGGTGAAAGAAGTCGAATGGAGCGACGGCAAAGCGGACCGCGTTGTCATTTACGAGTACGACGAGCAGGGACGCCTGATCAAGAGCACCTCCTCGAGCGGCCGGATCATCACCGTAACCTACGAATACAATGAGGCGGGACAGCTCTCGAAAGAAACGAATCTGTACTCCGAGTACGTTACCCTGTATTTCTATGACGAGCACGGAAACATGATCCGCGAAGAACGCTACAGCCGGCTGGGCAAGAAGCTTGCCTCCCGGACCACGTATACCTACAAGCAGTTCCCGTTCGAGGACTGAGTCCTGCGAAAAGAAGCGCAGGTGGCAAAAACCCGTAAGAAAAGACCGGCGCAAAAAAACGCCGGTCTTTTCCGCACTTGTCCCTGCAGATCGTTTTCCTTTCAGCAGAGGATGACAGGTCCGGAAGGGATCACATTGGCAGGAACGTCCGGATACCGCTCTTGGATCAGCTGCCTCATGATCTCCACATATTCCGGGTCAGTTCCGAAATCGATTCCATTGATCATAACGTCGACACCGTAAAAATATACGGGGATCTTCTGCTCTATCAGAGAATGAGCCATTTCATCGGCAATCGCCTGCAGTTCGTTGCGCGAGTATTTTACGGCTCTGATGCGGACCCATTTTTTGCCGTCGTGCAGGACGCTCAGGTACTTATCGATCATGGCCTGATCCGGATCCTTCAGACACAGGACCAGCATTTCTCCGTCGATATACATATCCCCGCAGTCATCCGGATAGATCGTCGTGCCATCCTGGTCATAGCGGAAAAAGGTTTGTTCGATTACATTGCCTATACGTACCGCATTGGACTGCCGTGCCGACCGCAGCCAGAAATCTTCCATCATATGGGTTTGTGCCTGCGGATCTTCCGTCGCCGTAGCCCGTCCGCTTTCACCCAGCGCGACCCCGGCCAGGATCATGATCAGCAGGCAGGCTGCCGCCGGGATCCAGCGCGGAGAACGCCTGAAGCTTCCGCTCTTTCGGCTGTCTTTCTCCGTTTCATTCTTTTCTTCTGTCAGCGTTTCCGCGAGCAAATCTTCGTCCAGCGCGTTTACCGCCTCTATAATATCCAAGGTATTCATTCAGTCAGTCCCTCCTTTTTCAGGAATTCCTTCAGTCTTTTCCGGATCCGGTGAAGTCTGGTGTTGATGGTACCTGCCGCAAGGTTCAGGCGCTGCGCAATGACCTCCGGCTTTTCCAGCTGCCAGTAGCGAAGGAGAAACAGTTTTCTCTCCTGCTCCGGCAGTGCTTTCACAAACCGTCCGATGGCCTCGCTCAGCTCTTTTCTCTCCAGCTCGTCCGCCGGACCCCCCTGCGTTGCCACTTCCTCCAGCTCCTCCAGGGCCAGCGTCAGTTCACCGCCGCCGCGTTTTCGGGCTGTTTCTTTCCGCAAGCGGGTGATCGCGATCTGACGGATACGCTGCAGCAAAAACGCTTTCAGACTCCGCGGCTCAAACGGCGGGATACTCTTCCACACATCGAGCAGCAGATCGTTCCAGCATTCCTTCGCGCTTTCTTCATCACCGAGGATCCGCTCCGCCGCCTTCTGGCAAAGTGAAGCATAACACCGCTCTATTTCCTGCAGCGCCGCCTCATCGCGCTCAAAAAGCCCCTGTATTATCTTTTGCTCGTCCACAGTCTTCATGGTTTCCCCGGAAAGGAGTTCGGCGGCTGCAGCCCGCCGCGTTTCCCTTCTGTCTATAGAATCGCAAAAACACCCGCAGCATTACGGCATTTTTGCATTTTTTCCCGTCTTTTTTCCGCCCGCGGGGGCTTCCGTATCAGAAGATATTTTTATTTTAGCATACGTACCGCTGAAAATACAGCTTGTAGGAAAAGCGGAAAAATGCTATACTGTATGAACAGTTACGTTCCCGGGACGGCTTGAACCATCCGCCCGGGAAGACAGTAGCGAAAATATCAATTACAGGAGAAACGTTATGGCAAAATATGTATGTCCCGTCTGCGGTTACGTTCATGAAGGCGACAATCCGCCCGAGTTCTGCCCCGTCTGCAAAGTACCGGGCTCCAAGTTCAAAAAAGTCGAAGAGGAAATGGCCTGGGCCGCCGAGCACGTGATCGGCATCGGCAAGGAGATTCCGGACACCGTTCCCGCTGAAGATAAGGAAGCCATCATCGCCGGCCTGAAGTCCAACTTCGAAGGCGAATGCAGCGAAGTCGGCATGTATCTGGCCATGGCCCGCGCGGCGCACCGCGAAGGCTATCCGGAGATCGGCCTGTACTGGGAAAAGGCTGCCTGGGAAGAAGCCGGCCACGCCGCCCTGTTCTGCGAGATGCTGGGCGAGCTGGTCTCCCCTTCCACCAAGCAGAACCTGAAGGTCCGCGTGGACGCCGAGAACGGCGCGACCGCCGGCAAGACCGACCTGGCCAAGCTCTGCAAGAAATACAACCTGGACGCCCTTCACGACGCCATTCACGAGATGGCGCGCGACGAGGCAAGACACGGGAAGGCTTTCAAAGGGTTATTGGAGCGCTATTTCAAATAATACGTCGGCAAAAACAGAAGGAAGACTCCCTGCAGACAGCTCTGCGGGAGTCTTCTGTTCTGGATGCGTCCCGCGAACGGCTTTCTGTCCCGCGCAAAGGAGATCCTTTCCATGATCCGAAGAGTACCTAACAAAAGACCGAAATATATATGGTGGACGGGGCTCCTGTCCGTCATGGTGGTCGGCGCGCTGGTCGCGGTCTACGGGATAACGCGCTGGATCGTCAGTGGGTTCAAGAGCACCAACGCCCTGATCTGCGCGGCGGCCGGCATCGTGATCTTCTTCGTGTTCCGCTGGGTCAAATCGCTTGACAAAGAATACGAAGAGGAGGATCCGGAGCGGAAGGACGGCGGTGCGCCGTAAGCGAATCACACACAAAAAACGTGTCGGCAGGCGGAAGCCCGCCGACTTATTTTTCGATAAATTCTTCGAAAGTCATTGCTTTTCCCGGCTCTTTGTGGCAGAATAAAGGCAGTTCACAGGAAAGGAGCTGCCTATGCCGAAAATCTATCCGGTTTCGGATCTTCGGAATTACGGCGCCGTATTGGAAGAGGTTTCCTACGGATCGCCGGTCTATCTGACGCGCAACGGGCGCGGCGCATACAGTATCCGCACCATGGAGGATGAAGAAAAGATACAGAAGGCGGACGCCATGATCCGTCTTCTTTGCGAGCTGAACGCCGGGATCCGTTCCGGGGAGGAAGACGGCTGGATGAGTACGGACGAGGTGCTGACCGTCCTGCAGAAGCACAGAAACGAGGCGGCGGGCCGTGCGTTATAAACTGACCTGGTCGGCACAGGCTGCGGCGGATCTGCTTGCCGTCTGGGATACGGTCTTCGACCTGTCCCGCGATGCAGAGACTGCAGACCGTTACGCCGAAGAATTAAAAGAAACGCTCCTAGCTCTGACGGACCATCCCAAAACCGGGTTTCCCCTGATCTACGACGGCTTGCTGACCGGCTTTTATTCCGTGAATTATAAGGCTTACAAAGCTTTTTACCGGGTGCGGGAAGACCGGGTCGAACTGCTTCGGATCCTGCCGAGGGCGGCGGACTATCTCCGTCTGCTGTTCCCGGAGGAAGGAACTTAAATTGCCAGCTCTGGATCTGAATCACCTTCTTGCCGACATGGATGCGGACATTCTGTATAACATATATTGCAGGTCCTGATAATCATTGTTTCGTAAGAAAAAGCCTTTTGGTGGCTATTCAGAAAAATCCATCAGATAATCGAGGTGTCAAATGGACAAAAAGTATCCGAGCTCCCTGTTTTGGACTCAGTTGATTATGGATTTTCTTGTTCGGCATATATACTTGTGCATTCCGGGATTTACGCTTGTTATTGTGGGGATTTGGGTGCGCCCCTGTCTCTATATCGGCGTTGGCTTTCTGCTTCTGGATGCAGGGCTGTCTCTCTTCAGTGCATTGCGTACGCGTAGTGTTTTTCTGAATAGTAACGATCCAAATTTCAAAGAGGCACAGGATGCGGTTCTGTCTGCAAACTGGGATCAAAATCTTCGGGACCTTGTTGACAGTAAAATCCAACAGCAGGGATCCAATACAGACGTCACTGAAGACCCGAATGAACGTCCTGACCATGAGCGTTACACAACTCAGTAAAAGCCGTAAACAGCATGAAATCCAGATTGGGAACAGGAAAAGACCAGTGAAAATATTCGATTGATTTTCACTGGTCTTCTCTATAAATTGCAGTCAATATAAAATGATTCTTATGCCCGCCAGTCTAATGATTTACCGCTTACAGACAAATACTTCCCTGACGAACCCCGTTCAAACAGGACCCATTGTTCTGTTTCATCTGAATAATGAGGGTATCCGTTGGCAATGAAGCATTCGATAACGATACCATTATCCAGAACTATTCTCAGATCATGTATCCGGTTGTAAGATACAGACAATACTGTCCCTCCGACAATCTTGTTCCGGAAGCGTTCTACATTATACCATTCATCGTTGTTTGTATCGATCTTTTTATCCCAGGACTGGTAGTCGATCGTTGTTAAGAGAATATCGTTATTTAGGCTCACGCGGCTCAGACCCATACCGTGCAGAACAATTTCTCCGCTGAATCCGATATCCAGTATATCCGCTTCACAGCAGCAGTAATCTACTTTTCTTCCGACAAGCTCATTGAGAAATGCCCGAACACTTTCTTCCGTTGCGGCAGTATTAGAATCGCCGGAAACCACTTCATATTCGCCGACGAACTGATTCAAGGTCTTTTTCATTTCTTCATCGGAGAAGACGAAATCCTTGTCAGACGGTGTAAGACACGAGAAACAGTCTTCAGAAGCATCCGATGAAGATATACTCGAACGGTGTTCTTCTACCCAACACATCCCGTTGGAAAGCCTGTTAACCGTTAACCTAGCAATATCAGCGTGACCGGAATCGTTTTTCTTCCACTCGAACTTGGCGTGTACAACGTTATAATAGAGTGTCAAATGCCCCGTAAATCTGTACGTCTGGCTGTCGCAGATTGTTAACTCCCGGTACTCATCCACATAAGAGAAAAACTTTTCCCATGCTTTTTTCTCTTCTCCGCCAACGGATTCAAGAAGAATAAAGTCGATTCCGCCGACGCTGCGATCTTTTTCTCGGAATGCAATATAATCGCGAAGCAGAAAAAACGGCAGCCCGTTCGATGTGGTCAGACATTCCTCATGTCCGGCATCAAGACAGGCATCCTTATAACCGCCCATCCACTGCATCAACGACCGGATCGAGTCACATCCGATATACATTCCGGGGCGCCTGCGAAATGGCGGAAAACTCAGCCATTCAAAAATCGTTTTCATCAAAACCTCTTTCTGACAGAAAACAATGCCAACCGGGGAGGGTCCCCAATTGGCATTGTTTTATGCTGAATATGTTTACGCCCAGGGGTCGTCCTTCTTCGGGACGCGGATGTCCGCCAGGATGCCGACGTGGTTCCACAGGAACCATTCGCCGGTGGAGGGCTTGTTCCGCAGAACGACGGGCCGCTCCGAATCCGCGCCGCCGGACTTTAAATACAGGGTGATATAGCCCTGGTCGAACTGGTCACGGCTGTGGACGGACTCGCTCACGCGGATGCGGTAAGGCTGGTCCGGCGTGTAGTCGTTGCTCGGCATGGCGCCTGCAAAGTACGAGCGCGGGACGTAATCCTTGCCGTCGAAGAAGCGGTTCCGGATGAAGCTCTTGTCCAGATTGGACAGCGGCTGCGGTCCCTTGATGGCGTCGAGCATGGCGAAGCAGGCGTCCGCATCCTCCGGGAAGCGGCACAGCGCCGCCACGGCTGCCGCCGCGATGGAGAAGGGATCCTGGAAGCTCACGCGAGGCAGCGCCAGCAGTTCGGCCGCCGTCTTCGGCAGCGCCGGGAAGATGAACAGCGTTTTATCCGCGGCATCCTCTGCCGTAAGGGGGATCGCTTCGGGCATCGTATCCTCGATCTCGGTCTCCGTCTGCGTGCCTAAGAGCTCGTTAGCCCAGGCCTGGATCGCCAGAAGGTCGGCCTTCGCGTCGTTGAAGGCGTCGCCGTGGCCCGTCAGGGAAGCGTCGCCCGGCGTCTCTTCCCGAAGGAAGGAGGCCGTCTCAAAGCGCATCTCGTCAAAGTA
>JAEEUR010000079.1 GCA_016290595.1 Lachnospiraceae bacterium
AAGCCGCGGGAAGCAAGGAAGGGTGGCGACAAGAGCACCCGTGGCGACAAGGAAGGCAGCGCCTCCACCGGCACGGTCGAGCGGGACGCGAAGGCCATCAAGGGCATCGCCTCCGATATGATCGACTACCTGCGCAAGGACAAGGACGTCAAGAACTTCCTGACCAAGATCCAGAAGCTCTACGAGGACGGCGCCTTCGGGAACTTCTTCTACATGAGCGACGACTTTATCGATACCTTCTACGATGAACTGGACGACGCGAAGGATTCCCTGGACGATCTGGAAGAGCAGCTGGAAAAGACGACGATCACCGTGACCGGTTACTTAAAGGGCAGCCAGCTGGTGCAGCTGCAGGTCGACGAGAAGATCAACAAGGAAAAAGCCACCGTCCGTGTGACCGTCGGTCCGGATCCGAAGGCTCCGGAAGAATTCACCTACTTTCAGAAAGGCTTCGACGGTGACAAGTTCACCATCAGCTGCAAGGTCACCACGAACGACAAGAACGCCTATGAGTCCACCGTGACCGTCAAGGAAGATACCGAAACGGTCGCCAAAGTCAAGATCGCCTGGGACAAGAAAGAAGGAGACCTGAAGATCAGCGGGGAATACTCCGGCTATTCCTACTACAGCGGCAAGTATACGGACACGTTCGAGCTGAAGGCCAATATGACCCAGAGCGGGAAGAAGACCGTGATCGAGCTGCAGAAATTCACGCTTACCGAGGACGGCCACGAAAACAGCGTCAGCCTGAAGGGCATTACCCTGACCTTCGACGGCGGCGCCAAGTTCCCGGATATCTCCAAATATACGGACGTCCTGACGCTGGACGTGGACGAATTCGAAAACCTGCTCGAGGACGTGCAGAAGGCCTTCCAGGATCTGACGCAGTCCGCCATGCAGGAACTCAAGTAAGGAGAACACTTTGAAGCCGATGCTCCAGAGAGACCTGAAACTTTTTATGCGCGGGCTCATCCCCGCGCTTCTTTTGACTGTGCTGCTGGCGGCCGCTCTGGCGCTCGCCGGCTTCTCCGTGCTGCGCGGCGCTTCCGCGGGAAGCGCGCCGGTTCAGGTGGCCGTGGTGGATGAGGAAGGCGGGCTCGTGAGCCGCTTCTGCATCAATCTGGTCAGCAGTCAAAGTTATATCGCGTCTCTCATGGACGTCGACCGCGTCAGCCGGAAAAAAGCCCTGGCCGGTCTGGAGGACGGCAGCTACGCCGCCGTTATCATCCTGCCGGAGGGCTATACGGATCAGATCATGTACGGCTGGGAAGGAGAAGGCGAGATCATCCTGTCAAACGGCGCCGCCGCCTCCGCCGAGATCGTCGCTTCCGTGGCGGATCTGGGCGAGCGGCTGCTCGCCGCCGGGCAGTACGGCGTCTTTGCCGGCGAGGAGGTCGTCCGGGAAGCCGGGCTTTCCGACGGAGTCCACGGCGATTTTCTGGACCGGAGCAACGTGGAACTGCTGAACGCGGCAACCGGCTTCTACGATACCGCATTCAAGGACGTCGTCAGCACCTACAACGGGACGGGGCTTTCCGTGGAAGGCTACTACGCCGCCACCTGGCTGGGCCTCTTCCTTCTCGTGAGCGGGCTGTTCTTCACCGCGCTGTATACGGCCGACAACAGCCGCTCGCTCCTCTGCCGCCTCTTCAGCGAGGGCATCCGCCCGGCTGATTACTTAAGCGGCAAGGTCCTGTACCCGCTGCTGTTCAAGCTGCCTCTGTTTGCCCTGCTGCTCTGGGGGCTGTCCCGCCTGGTGCCGCTTAAGCTGACGGCCGGGAGCCTTTTAGGCGCGCTGCTCGCGGTATTGCTCGCCGCCTGCCTGATCAGCTTCAGCGCCGTGGCGCTGGCTTCCCGGAAGGGCTGGGCCGGCCTGCTGCTCGGCATCACGGCCGTCGGGCTGTTCTTCTGCGGCGGACTGGTGCCCCGCAGCCTTCTGCCCGCCTGGCTGAGCGCACTGGGCGACTATACGCCCCTCGGCGCCGTCTGCGCCTGCTTAAAGCCGCTGTTCGGCGGGGATCCCGCCGCCGTGCTGCCGAAGGGCCTTGCCGTCGGCGCGGTCTATGCCGGCGCGGCGCTCTTCTTTGCCCTGCGGCACTTAAAGGCCATGCCGGGAAAGGGGGCGGACGCATGAAGATCCTGCTCTTTGCCCTGAAGAAAACCGTCCGGACGCCCGTTTACTGGATCTTCCTCGCGGCCGTTCTGCTGCTGCCGCCCTTCTTCTATTCGCTGGGCCGGCAGACCAAGACGCCGCCCGCCGGCTGCTTCCTGGAAAGCGCCGACGACGCCGAAGCCGCGCGGGTCGCGGCGTATCTGGAGGAATCCGGCTTTCTGCCCTATGCCTCCCGCGAAGAACTGCGCGCCGACGTGGAAAACGGCACGCTGGACGCCGGCGTGGAGATCCCCGCGGATCTGAGCGAACGTCTGAAGCAGGGGCGTTTCGAGGAATGCCTGACCTTCGTGGTCTCTCCCACCTCCTCCTTCCCGGATCTGTGGAAGGAGCACGCGGTCTCCGCGCTGTTCGCGGTCTGCGCGCCGTACATCTCCGCTGCCATTTTAGAGGAGGCCGGGATCCCGCAGGAAAAGATGTTTGAGGCTTACTGGACCCGCATGGACGCCGGCAAGCTCTTTACTTTCCGTCTTTCGACCCGGGACGGCGCCCTCGTCGTCAGCGAGGACCGCAGCCACCGCTTCTTCCTCTTCGCGCTTTCGCTGCTGCTGTTCTTAAGCAGCTGGTTCTGCACGGCCGCGCCGCTGGCGGAATCGGTCCGCGGGCTGGCGCCGCGCATCGGGCGGGGAAAGGCCTTCACGAGCCTGTATCTGCCGGGCCTTCTCGTGCGCCTGGCGGGCCTGTTCGCCGCAGCGGCCGCCGCCTGCCTCATCGCGGGCGAAGGAAAGATGATCCTGCCGGCCGGCGCGTATCTTCTTTTGCTGCAGCTTTTCTCCCTGCTGCTGGCCATGCTGCCCGGCGAGAGCTGGAAGCACACCCTGATCTTTTTCCTGGCGATCTTCTCCCTGGCGCTGTGTCCTGTCTATCTGGATCTCAGCCTGCTGCTGCCGCTTCTTAAGGGCCTGCGCCGCCTGGCGCCGCCCTTCTGGCTGTGGATGTTGGCGGGAATGGGATAAATAAAGGTTGGGCGGCAGATCCCAGCAATCTGCCGCCCGATGAAGATATAATGAAGAAGGAGGGGTGCTGCCTAATGCAGCTGCAATTATGAAAAAACTTACCGTCTGGCTATAAGATACCAGGGGAAAATGTCAATTTCGTGGGGCCTTCGTAAAAGCTTTGAAAAAAGATTATGAATATTTTATGACAGCCCCCGGCGCCCTCCGACTACCCCTTGAAGAAGACGTCCAGACATCTTTTCCGGACCGCTTCCGGCACCAGACCGCCGCCCGTCGCCCAGACGATGTGGGCGGCGTTTTTCATTTTCTCCGTCAATCCGTTCGCCTCCAGATACGGCTGCATGTCCCGCATCAGGCGGACCGGCCCCTGGAACGCCGCGCAGGCGCTCGGCTCCAGAAAGACGTTTTCCCGCGCGTACAGATCCCGCAGCCAGCCGTACAGCCGCGCATCCTTCACGGTAAACTCGCCGCTCAGATGCGGTTCGATCACCTGCCCCACGAATCCGGAGGGCCGGCCGACCGCCAGTCCGTCCGCGTCCGTTAAGCCGGAAAGGCCGATATCCTGCACGCAGATGTCACTGTTTTTCCCGCTGGCCAGGCCCAGCAGCATGCAGGGCGCCTGGACCGGCTCGGCAAAGAAGACGTGCACGGCGTCGCCGAAGACCTGCTTTAAGCCGAAGCAGATGCCGCCGGGCGCGCCGCCTACGCCGCAGGGAATGCAGACGAACAGCGGATGCTCCCCGTCCACCGTGATCTCCTGCTCCGCCAGCTGGCCCGCCAGCCGCTTCGCGGCCACGGCATAGCCCAGGAAGAGGTTCCGGGAGTTCTCGTCGTCCACGAAATAGCTCGTCGGATCGGCGTCGGAAAGCGCCCGTCCGTTCTTCACCGCCTCGCTGTAGTCGGAGGCATATTCTATGACCTGAACTCCGCGGCTGCGGAGCAGGTCCTTCTTCCACTGCTTGGCGTCGGCCGACATGTGAACGATGACCCGAAAGCCGACCGCGGCGCTCATGATCCCGATGCTCATGCCCAGATTGCCGGTGGAGCCGACCTGGACCGTGTAGCGGCTGAAGATCTCGCGGGCCGCCGGCTCGGCCAGCTTTCGGTAGGCCGTATTCTCAGGCGAGCTGTCCGCCGCTTCCTGAGGCGTCAGGATGCCGTGCGCAAGCGCCAGATCCTCGGTATGCTTTAAGACCTCGTAGATGCCGCCCCGGGCCTTGACGGACCCCGCGACGGCCAGATGGCTGTCCAGTTTCAGCAGCAGGCGGCCGTCCAGCGCGCTGCCGTACTTTTCGTTCAGGCAGTCCCGCATCTTCCCGATCTCCTTCAGATCGGATTCGATGAGACCGCCCCGGGCCTTTGTTTCCGGAAAGCGCAGCCGGATAAACGGGGCGAAGCGCTGCAGGCGCGCGGCCGCGTCTTCGATGTCCTTCGGCCCCAGCTCCTGCTTCCCCGCCGTTTCGGCAAAAGGCCGCTTGCCGGGATTGATCCAAGAGACCTCCCGGCCCGCGGCCATGTCTCTGATAAGGGGCTTCTCCTCCAGAAGCGCCCGGATGTCATCTGTCATGATTGGGACCTCCGATGGTTCAGACTGCCGTAAAACAGCCGTTTTCATGTTTTTCCGCCGTTATCATAACATGTTTGTTATTGACCCACAACATGCTGAGCTTCTTCATTTCAATTCCCCCCATAAATCCGGTTCAGGACGGTTTCAATATTATCTCCCGCCTTTACCGTGACCGAGACGGCCTTATTATCTGCATTGAGCTGCAGAAACTCGGCCATAAGCGCATCAATCAGGCTGTCTTTTTTCAGGAAATACCGTTTTGTCGGCGGCGTCACCATGAAGAAATCACAAATGTTTTCATATCCCAGGAGGTTCTTTTCATTTCCTGCCGTTCTTTCAAGAAAGAAATAAAAACCGTCTCCTTCCTTCATGTCGGTAAGTTCCTGTCCATAATCCATCGGCATGTTTTGCTTGGAAAGGCCATAAAGAACTGTAATCGTATCCGGCAAATTTTCCTCCGCCGTATAAAACACTTTTTCTACATCGACAGTCAGCTTTGTCTGTGTTCCTATCGTCGGATCTGTCTTCCCCGGTTTATAATATGACAATTCGAATTCCTGTATCCGCCGTACCGTTCCAAAGACAATCGTACCGCCCACTTTTTCCATGTCGGTAAAGCGCGGATCTACCCAGCACATCAGGGAATTTGCAACGATCGGCTCGCTGTTTCTCTCCTCATCCGACTTGATACGAACAGAAAATGTTGTCCCGTTCCACTCGTAAGTATAACTGGCTTCACCGGAGCCGTTTTCTTCCGACTGATGGGAAGCATCCGGTTTCTGCATGGATTCTGCCGCTGCTCCAGTTCGTTCCTGAATCGGTATTGATGCGGCATTATCTATGCCCTGTTTTTCCTCTTTTCTGCATGCATTCAATAAAACAAGATTCAGCAGAAGAAATAGCAAGATGATTCTTTTCACGTTTTTCTCTCTTCTCTTGGGTTTTTGTTATCGTCTTCGCATCATGTTTTCGCGTTCTATTCAGAAGCCGGTTCTTTCTTATGCTCTATTCCACCGGCTTATTTGATAATCGTTCTTTTCTTCTCATAAATGCCGATACTGATAATCCCAAAGACGGCCAGAAGCGCCGCCGGCAGCTGCTGCTTTAGAAGTGTCTGCCACGTCACGCCTGTCAAAGCAGGGGTTTTAATCAGCATAAACGGTCTGAGCGATTCACTGATATTGTAGAAAATAACGCAGAAAAGCACATAAATCACAACCACAGTCATGGCCAGCGTGACCGACCTCGACAGCAGCGTGATCAGGTAAAGCAGCGCTGTCAGCGAAACCGACAGCAGCAACAGCTGTATGCATTCCTTTAGAATGTCCAGCTTCGCCAGTTTCGCTGTCAAAACAAACGGCAGCAATATGACAGCTTCCGTCAGAAGCATCAGCAGCAGCGTCCAGGAGCAGGCATACTTTCCGCTTTCCACGGATCTGAGTCCCTCTACCTGACGGGACTCAAACCAGGTTTTAAGGTGCAGCATCGGCCAGAACAAATATGCGATACTGAGCAGCTGCTGTGCCCGCAGTCCGAAGGTAAATACGCGGAACTCCGGTTCTACACGCAATAAGACGTTAACAAGAAGCAGCCCTGTCAGGAGCGGCGCGATCAGCGCCGTCACCCAGGAGCGCTTCAAGTCCAGTACGATCATTCTCAGACGTCTCTTCATAGCAGGTCATGGATCACGCAAAGGTACCCATCCTCCAGAATCGGCTCTACCCTTTTGCCGGGCTGCTCCAGGGCTGAAACCACACGCATGGCTTCCCGTCCGTCGATCAACTCGCTGCGCACGGGCAGATAGGGTTCTGTCAGATCCGCCTGCCGGTCCGTCGGCACGGCATAGACCTTGCCTTCCGCCATGGCAGACAGTTCTCCGGCTTTGCACTGCTTCAGCACATGGCCTTTCCGAAGTACCACGACCTGATCACAGACAGCCCAGACGTCTTCCACAATATGGGTCGAGATAATCAGCGGAACGCCCTTCTTTTTCAGACGGGTCAGCAGCAGCTTAAAACGCATCCGCTCTTCCGGATCCAGTCCGGCAGTCGGCTCATCGAAAAGGATCAGCCGGGGATCGCCCAGCAGAGCCTGAGCGATCCCCAGCCGGCGCACCATGCCGCCGGAAAGCGTTCCGGTCCGGGACTTCAGACGGTCACTTAAATTGACAGCCTCCACAGCTTCTTCAATCGCAGCTTTCTGCTGTTTTACCGGTATCTTCTTAATAGCCGCATAGTATTCCAGCGTTTCATAAACGCTCAGAGCCCCGTCAACGCCGAAGCTTTGCGGCAAGTAGCCGCAGTGCTGCGGTTTTTCGATGCTTCCGGAATCCGGTTTCAGCAAGCCCATGACACAGCGAAAAAGCGTGGTCTTTCCGGACCCGTTCGGACCGATCAGGCCATAGGTACCGGGTTCCAACTGCAGATCTACTCCATTAAGAGCCATTATTTTCCCGAATCTTTTTGAAACGTTTTTTACCGTCAGCATGGTGAAAAGTCCCCCATTGTGCTTAATGAATATATGCTGATATAACTACAAGTCCAGACCTTTCTCCGAAGTAATAGTTACTGTTTGCTATTTTCATTGTTCTCCCTCCATTTGAAGCAAGAATTCTGCCGGATGAAGCGTCCGGTTTTCATCCGTCAGGTACTCATATACCAGCGGTAAAAACTTGTCTTCTTTCAGCTGGTATAAGCGGTAATAGAATAAAGCCTTCAGCGCTCTCTGCGCATTGGTTACGTCCCTTGCAGGGACGTCCTCCCCTCTTGCCTGCGCCAGCAGGGGCTCCAAATCTTTCTCTGTACAAAGCCGTCCTTCCATCGGCATAGGGAACTGCAGGTATTTCTGGAGCCATTCGTACAGTAGTACTGTCTGAGAATCCAATTTATACTGCAGACGCAGTATACCGGCTGCAATGGCCGAATAGTCGATCGGTAGATCATAGAGGGCAATATAGGTAAAATGATTATCCTTTATAACGCAGTTTTCCTGTCGTCCCGATATAACACGCATGCTGGTCGGAAGGGCAAAAATCTGACGAATCCTGTCAAGCGCATCACTGCCGGCTGCACCGAGTTTCACTGTCAGTTCAGTCAGATTTCGGTTGATTTCTTCCCTCCGGAACGTCAGGTCGTATTTCTCAAGCACCGGAGAGTAAAGCGTAAACCCATCTGCCTCACTTGTCTGCCAGAAACCGCCAATCAGCGTTACACCGTCCGAAACCCCGCTGTATTCCGCTTTTCCCATCATCGGAAGACTGCAGGCGATGGGCGCCACACTGTCTACACGTACCGTAAACTCACGTTTTGGCTGATTTTCTACTGGCACCGTGTACTGCAGTTCCGCTTCCCAGAGCGTAATATGGCCCGGGATCGGATAGTAAGCCGCATAGGCCGGCAGCAGGACCGCCTGCCGGTTTGTATAAAACTTGGCGAACCGCCCCTCATAGCTGACTGTCAACTGATCGGTCGTGCGATCCGGTGTGATATCCAGCCAGTCGCCGTCCTGAACAAAAGGGATCTCCCTGCCATCCGCATCCGTAACAGTCCTGACCTTCAGGCCGTGGTACATCGTGAAAAGCAATACTTCGCCTTCTTCGGCCGGTTCCTCAAGCTTTAGGGCAGCACGTCCGGTGAGATGACTCCGGATCTTAAGATCCAGATCATACGCCGTTACCTTCACGTTCGGATCCCTGGATTCCGTTTGCCTGTTCCATGACTCATAATAATAAAAATCTTCCGTGTTGATTCCTTTTTCCGGCATCAAACCGGTTTCGTAGTTCAGCCTCGAATCCTGATTTCGAAGCGAGAAACGCAGTCCGCAGAGAAGCGTTAAGCAGAGTATGACTGCCAGTCCTATTTTCCCGGCCGGCGTCTTTCTCTGTGCTTTTTCCAGGAGCCAGAGAAAAAGGAACACGCCCAGCCAAAACAGAGCCAGAACCCAGCGTACCGTTTCCATCGGCACCCCGTAAAGCGGATCCGTAAAAGCTGAGTTGCTCAGGATCCACCAGTTCGGAACCGCGATCCGCACCCACTCATCTACGTTCCAGAAGCCAAAAATGCTGTTAGGAAGCAGATCATTCATCAACGGGCTAAAGAGAACCGCAAAGATCAGAATCAGGACAAACGAGCGTCCGTTCCGGTCGCCCGAGAGCCAGAGGCCGCAGGCAATCCCGATCAGTCCCGGCAGGCAGCCATAGAGAAGCACTGCTTTAGCAAAGTGCCAATAGACACGTCCGTCCCGGATCCCGAAAGCAAATGTTTTTACACAGAAAGCCGAAAACTGCAAGAGACAGTACAAAAGTAATACCGCAAAGAGAAATACAAGAAGCGACAAAAGCAGCTTTCTCCGGATACCCTCTTCCGCATAGAGCGCTTCCTTTTCCCGACTCTCGGTCAGCCGCCCTGCAAATACATAGGTCAAAAAGGCCATCACCGGAAAGATGATCATATTGATGAGAAGGCCCTTTGAAACAGCGGTAATCAGAAAGGTATCGGTCGGCACAGTGAACGGCATCAGAACAGCCAGGAGAGATAGTATTCCTGTCGGAAGCAGGAACAAGACTGATCGATAGTGTAAAAAATCTTGTGTAAACATCCTTGCCCCATAACCGGGTATGGAAAAAGGAACCAACTTCGGTTATGATTTTTGTGACCAAACAAAACGCATAAAAGGAAGCGGTTCCCGTATGTATAATGTTAGCACAAAAATCATCGAAGCACTACTGAAAAATGAGTCAGTCAATGAAGTTTTTCGTCAGGAACTGGAGAGCGCGCTGAACCAGCTGTTCACAATCGAGCTTGATTCGTTCCTGAACTATGGCCGGTACGATCCGGCCGGTTACAACTCCGGCGATTCACGAAACGGCTACTACCGCCGGATCTTGCATACGGAGTATGGGGATCTGAACCTTCTGATCCCCCGGGACAGGGAAGGCCTGTTTCATCAAAAGACGCTGGCTCCCTACCAAAGAAACAGTGATACGATGGAGGCAGCCATCATCGAACTCTACCGGCACGGCATCACCACCAGGGAGATTGCCGATCTGATTGAAAAGATGTATGGCCAGTTCTACACTCCGCAAACCGTCTCGAACATCTCCCGGGCAGTCGAGGAACAGGTGACGGCGTTCCACAGCCGTCCGGTGAGCGACCGGTATTCGGTCATCTTCTGCGACGCGACCTACCTGAACGTCAGGCGGGACAGCGTGGCCAAAGAAGCGCTTCACATCCTGATCGGAATCACACCCGACGGGACCAAGGAACTGCTGGATTTCGCTCTTTATCCGACAGAGTCCGCAGAGAACTACAAAGAGATGCTGAACGGCCTTAAAGAGCGCGGTCTGCAGCAAGTCCTGCTGTTTGTCACAGATGGCCTGAAGGGACTGAAATCAGCTGTCCTGGAAGCCTTTCCTGCAGCGAGATATCAATCCTGCTGGACTCACATCTGCCGGAACGTCATGAAGCACATCCGTGCCAAAGACAAGCGTTCCGTTATGGATGACCTGAAGAAAGTATACACGGCGGCGACACGGGATGACGCCATATCAGCCCTGCATGATTTCTTCGAAAAGTACCATCAGATCTATCCGAAAGTGATCGACATCCTGAATGATCTGGAAGATCTCTTTACGTACTATGCTTTTCCGAAAGCCATTCAGAGAAGCATTTACACAACGAATCTCATTGAGAACTTCAACAAGAATCTCAAGAGAGGAACAAAGGCAAAAGAACAATTCCCCAACGAGGATGCTCTGGAGCGGTACGTCTGCAGTTACTGTATGGACTACAACCGGCGCTTTTCCCTGCGGATTCATAAAGGATTCCAGACCGCCCAGGCAGAACTGATGGAGATGTTCGGGCAATGATGGTCACAGAGGTTTACACAAACTTCTTGACACTACCCTTTTTATGATTTGATAATGAGTATCACGTGGTCCAAGAATCTGCGCGTTTGTTATTGACAAGCGCGCTTTCTTTTTGTAAAATAAATCGATAAAACACTTCCCTTTATGAAGAAAGGAGACTTTTGGGGGATCTGTTAGCGCCCGGAC
>JAEEUR010000012.1 GCA_016290595.1 Lachnospiraceae bacterium
CCGAGACGGGCCGCTTCCTGCACCCGTTCCTTTGTCAGCGAAACGGAGCGGACTTCCCCGGCAAGCCCGACTTCCCCGAAGATCATCAGATTGGCCGGGACCACGATGTTTTTGTAGCTGGAATACAGCGCCGCGACCATGGCCAGATCCAGCCCCGGATCCTGTACCTTCAGGCCGCCCGTTACGTTGACGAAGGCGTCACAGTCGGAGAAGGCGATATTCAGGTGCTTTTCCAGTACGGCCAGAAGCAGCGCGACCCGGTTGTAATCCGCGCCGGTCGCGGTCCGGCGGCCCTGCCCGTAACTGGTGCGGGTCAGAAGCGCCTGTACCTCCAGAAGGAGAGGGCGCGTCCCTTCCATCACGCAGGAGATGGCGGAGCCGGAAGCGTTTTCCGGCCGGCCGCTCAGCATATAGGCCGAAGGATTCGGGATCTCCTTCAGACCGGTCGAGCGCATCTCGAAGACGGCGATCTCGCCGGAGGCGCCGAAGCGGTTCTTCACGCCGCGCAGGATGCGGTAGGCCGCGTGTCTGTCCCCTTCAAAATACAGGACCGTGTCGACCATGTGCTCCAGGAGCTTCGGGCCTGCCACGGCGCCGTCCTTCGTCACGTGTCCGACGATGAAAACGCTGATCCCGAGGCCCTTGGCCGTGTTCAGGATCATATTGGTGCATTCGCGCACCTGTGCGACGCTGCCGGGGGCGGATGCCGCCTGCGGCGCGTACATGGTCTGAATGGAATCGATGACCGCGACGGCCGGCTTTTCCTCCCGGAAGACGGCCAGGATCTGCTCCAGATCCGTTTCGCAGAGGAAACTGATGTCGCCCCGGAAAGCGCCGATGCGGTCCGCCCGCAGCTTTAACTGCTTTAAGGATTCCTCCCCGGATACGTACAGGACCTTACGGTCTTCCGATGCCAGAAAGCGGCAGACCTGCAGCAGCAGCGTGGACTTTCCGATGCCCGGATCGCCCCCCGTCAGGACCAGGGAGCCTGGCAGCAGCCCGCCGCCCAGAACGCGGTCCAATTCCCCGGAGCCGGTGGAATAGCGTTCCTGCTTTTCGGTGCTGATATCCTCGAGCTTCACCGGGCGGGGCCGTGCCGACGTACGGGAAAAGGAAGCGGAAGAGCCCTTCCCGCCGCTCGTTTTCGGCGCCTCCACCAGAGAATTCGGCGTCTTGCAGGCCGGACAGAAGCCGCTCCATTTAGACGTTTCATATCCGCATTCCTTGCAGAAGAAGACGGTGGTGTGTTCCTTTGCCATTTATTCCTCCCTCTGCGGCAGCAGCGCAGGGCGGCCGTCCTTTACCGTCACCAGCACCCGGTCTCCCTCGCGGATCTTTCCCTTCAGGATCTCCTCCGCAAGGCGGTCCTCCAGTTCGTTCTGAAGCAGCCGCTTTAAAGGGCGGGCGCCGTATTTGGGCTGATAGCCCTTGTCCGTAAACCAGCCGGCGGCTGCTTCGTCCATCTCCAGCGTCAGCGAAAGCGCTTCGCCGAGCCGCTTTTCGATATCCTTCAGCTGCAGCTTCAGGATAGCCTGAATATCCTGCCGGTTCAGCATGCGGAAGACGATGATGTCGTCGATACGGTTGATAAACTCGGGCCGGAAGATGCGTCTGACTTCCTCCATCACCTGCGTTTTCATCCGCTCGTAATCGGCCGACTCCGAGTTTCCGGCGGAGAAGCCGAGGGCTTTCGGCTCCACGATGCGTTCCGCGCCGGCGTTGGAGGTCATGATGATGACCGTATTGCGGAAATCCACCGCGGTGCCGCGGGAATCCGTCAGACGCCCCTCGTCCAGGATCTGCAGCAGGATGTGGAAAACGTCCGGATGCGCTTTTTCGATCTCGTCAAAGAGGACGACGCTGTAGGGCTTGCGGCGGATGCGCTCGGAAAGCTGGCCTCCCTCGTCGTAGCCGACGTAGCCGGGCGGCGAACCGATGATCTTGGAGACGCTGTGCTTTTCCATGTATTCCGACATATCGATGCGGATCAGGTCCTTCTCATCGCCGAACAGGGCGGCGGCCAGCGCCTTGGAAAGCTCCGTTTTGCCTACGCCGGTCGGGCCCAGGAAGAGGAAGCTGCCGATCGGCCGCTTCGGATCCTTTAAGCCTACGCGGCTGCGGCGGATCGCCTTGCACAGAGATGAGACGGCCTCCTCCTGCCCGATGACCCGCTCGTGGATCACGCTTTCGAGTTCGGACAGGCGCAGGCCCTCCTCCTTCGTCAGCTGGTCCAGCGGAACGCCGGTCCAGAGGGAAACGGTATGCGCGATCTGCTCCGCGGAGACGGTCAGCTCGCCTTCCGGCTGATCCAGACGGGCCGCCGCGCAGGCTTCGTCCAGAAGATCCAGCGCCTTGTCCGGCCAGAGCCGGTCGCTGATATAGCGGCGGGAGAGTTTTACGGCTGCGGTGATCGCATCCTCGCCGATCGTCAGCCCGTGATGCTTCTCATACAGCGCCTTCCGCCCTTTAAGGATCTCGAGGGTCTCTTCCTCCTTCGGTTCTTCGATCAGCAGGCTCTGGAAGCGGCGCTTTAACGCCGTATCCTTTTCGATATGCTTGCGGTACTCATCGAGCGTCGTGGCGCCGATCACCTGGATCTCTCCGCGGGAGAGGGCGGGCTTCAGGATATTGGCGGCGTCCAGGCTGCCTTCCGAGCCGCCGGCACCGATCAGCGTGTGGATCTCGTCGATAAACAGAATGATTTCCGGATGCGTCGCAAACTCATCCAGGATGTTCTTCATGCGTTCTTCAAATTCGCCGCGGTATTTGGTGCCGGCCACGACGTTCGTGATGCTGAGGGAAACGATCCGCTTGTCCCTCAGGAAGGGCGGGACCTTTCCTTCCGCGATGCGCTGGGCCAGCGCTTCCGTGACGGCGGTCTTGCCGACGCCCGGCTCGCCGATCAGGCAGGGATTGTTTTTGGTCCGGCGGCTTAAGATCTGCATCATGCGGCGGATCTCCTTTTCCCGTCCGATGACAGGCTCCAGCCGTCCGCGGGCCGCCAGATCGGTCAGATCCCGGGTAAACTGCGTGATCGTGCCGGTCCCGACGGGGGGCTCGGCCAGCACCTCCTCCATGACGCCGCGGTCTTCGCCCATGGAACTGAGCAGATGCTCCTCCAGCTCCAGCGGGTCCGCGTTCAGGGCAAAGAATATCTGGGCCGCGGTGCCTTCCCAGTCCTGCAGCAGCACGGCGAAGATGTCTTCCGTACCGATCTTGGACACGCCGCGGGAAAGCGCCACGTCCTGGGCGTCAAGCAGCAGGATCTCCACAAGGGGAGAGAAGGGCAGCCGTCCTCTGACCGACTGCGCTTCGGCGTCTCCCTTCCGAAGATCTCCCAGCAGCTTCTCCAGCGCTTCCTCCGCCTTTTCCAGGCTGATATCATGGCTTTTCAGGATGCTGCCCGGCAGGCAGGGGACCTCCAGAAAGGCCAGCAGCAGATGCTCGGTGGAGACGGCGCCGCAGTTCTGCTCCTTCGCGATCTGGTCCGCCTTCTTCAGCACCTTTGCGGCTACTTCGGTAAATGGAATTTTTAAAGCTTCCATGAACAGCTCCTTTTTCAAAACTTCAGTATAGTTTACAACAAAACGAAAGAGGAAGCAAGTTTTTCCCGCAGATGTCCTCTTTCAAAAAAAATTGACGAATCCGGGCTTTCGTGTTATAGTATTTTGTCGTGTTCCATATTCATGTGGAAATTGACGCTTTTTCACCAAATAAAACAGACAGAGGTTGCTTTATGAATCATAAAATAAACAGATTGCTCGGAATCGTCACGGGAGCCGCCGGCGGACTTCTGCTGATTATTGTGGCGGTCCTGATGATACGCGGCAGCCGTTTTTCGGACATATTCGATTTTGCGGATTTCTTCCCGACCAGCGCCGCGGCGCCGACCGGCGACGTCCGGCCGACGGTCCCCGATCCGACGGTCCCCGCGCCTACCCAGGCGACCGAGCCCGTCACCGCCTCCGTCCCCGATGAGACCGTTCCGACCGCTACGGAGCCGCCGGAGGTCCGCTACAGCACCAAGCTCCGCGTCGGCGTATCCCGTCTGGACGGCAACTTCGACCCCTTTGCGGATCTTTCGGAAGGGGACGAAGACGTGATGAAGCTCGTCGGCATCAACCTGCTGACGCGCGACAGGGCCGGCAAGGTCATCCTGATGGCGACCGAAGGCGAATACAGCTACTACAACGACCAGCGCTATCTCTATACCGGCCCCGCGGATATCTCTGTGGAATATGACGCGGAAAAAGACGAGACGACATATACGCTCAAGCTCCGTGACGGCATTTTCTTCAGCGACGGCGTCAAGCTGACCGTAGATGATCTGATCTTCAATCTCTACGTCCGCCTGCAGCCGAATTTCACCGGCAGCGGGAATCTGCGCAGCTACGATATCGTCGGACTGAAGAACTACTATTACAACAACTCGCTGGCGGAAAACATCGTGATCAGCGACGAGGACGTGCAGGCCGAGCTTGACGATCCCGGAGAGGAGATCTCCGGCTATATCCGCAACCTGATCGTCACCATCCTCCGCGACGAGGCGAAGACGAGCCAGGATATCTGGGCCAATTACAAAACGCTCGGCTACGGCGATTCCGCACAGGAATTCTTCTACAATCTTTACGGCCTGGATCTGAATTACAACCTGAAGATCAAGCAGGGCGACGAGCTAGTGGACAAGCCTATGGACGAAGTCTGCGACTACGTGATCGAATCCTACGGCCTCGACTACCATCTGCTGGCCGAGCACTATGCGGTCGACCGCAATTACTTTGACAAGCAGATCACGGATTACACGAGAGAAACGCTCCTGAGCAAGCGGATCCGCGAAGAGGGCGGCGAACCGGTCGATTATATCAGCGGCATCGTACGCATCGGCGAATATACGGTAAAACTCCGCATGCGCGGCTATAACTCCGACGCGCTGTACGAATTTTTCGATATGATAATCGCGCCGCTGCATTATTACGGCGATCCGCTGCAGTACGATTACGAAAGCCACAAGTTCGGCTTTGCCCGCGGGAAATACGAGATCCCCGAAAAGGCGAAGGCCAATCCGCTCGGCGCCGGTCCGTACGTCTTCGTCAGCTACGACGGCTATGCGGTCTATCTGAAGAAAAACGAAAACTATTACAAGCAGACCTCGGATATCGAATATCTGTCGATCCGGGCGTATTCCGACAACGTCACCGAACAGATCCGGAACAACGAGCTGGATATCGTGGTGCTGGACGGCAGCCGGGAGATCAACGAGGAGCTCTGCGCGATCAACGAGAACGGCCGTCTCTGCGGCGATACCCTCTACGTGGAGGAGATCCCCGAGCTAGGCTACAGCTATATCGGCATCAACGCCGACCGCGTCAAAGTCGGAGACGCCCCCGATTCGACGCAATCCCGCGCGCTGCGCACAGCCATCCTGACGGCGATGTCCGCCTTTAAGGAGGTTTCCTACGTCGGCGACCAGGGATATTTCGGATCCTCCGTCGACCTGGTGGAGTACCCCGTTTCCCCGTTCTTCTCCATGGAGCCGGATTCTTCGTCCTATTCAAAGGCCTACAATCAGGATCCCGACGGCAACGCGCTGCCCAAAGCGGCCGACGATATGGAGCGCCTGCAGCTTATCCTGCCCGTGGTCAGACAGTATCTGGAGCTGGCCGGATATACCTACAATGAGAACAGCGGCAAGTTTACCGGGGCGCCGTCCGGCGCGTCCATGCGCTACGAGATCATGATCAAAGGCTCCATCCAGGACGATCATCCGTCCTACACCGTCCTGTCCTATGCGAAGTCCGTTCTGTACCAGCTCGGGATCAGTCTGGACATCCGCTACGTCAGTTCCGCGGAAAACATGCTGGTCTATCTGTATTCCGGCGACGCGGATATGTGGTGCGCGACCTGGGACTGCGTGGGGGATCCCAATTTCGACCTGCATTACGCAAGCACCAGCAAGACGAACCTCTATCACGTCAACGATCCCGAACTGGATGGGATGATCGAAGCCTTCAAACGGCTGAACGAGAGCGAAGACCAGGCCGCGGCAAAGGCCTGCGCCGTTCAGATCATGAACCGCGTCCGGGAATGGGCCGTGGAGCTCCCCTGCTACACCTCGCTCGACTATCTGGTCTACAACGTCAAATCGATCGACGTTTCGACCCTGCCGAACGGACACAGCCAGTACTGGACCTGGATGGACGACGTGGCCTTCCTCGACGTTTATCCCCAGGTGGTGGAGGACTGATATGTACAGCTTTTTCGCCATGCTCGGGCGCATGAAGTATATCAACCGCTGGTCGCTGATGCGCAACTCCCGCGTGGAAAACATCAGCGAGCATTCCCATGAGGTCGCCATGCTGTCGCATGCGCTGGCCCTGATCGGAAACAAGCGGCTCGGCAAGTCGCTGAACGCCGAACGGGCGGCGCTTCTGGGCCTGTACCACGACTCCACGGAGATCCTAACCGGCGATATGCCCACGCCCGTCAAATACAACGACAGCGCCATCCGCACGGCCTATAAGCATCTGGAGGATCAGGCGGCGCAGTCTCTGCTCATGAAGCTGCCCGCGGATCTGAGGGAAGAGTATGAAAGCTTCTTTTATCCGGAGGAAAAGGACGAGTATCTGTGGCAGCTGGTCAAGGCGGCCGACAAGCTTTCCGCCCTGATCAAATGCCTGGAGGAGGGAAAGGTCGGAAACCGGGAATTCGTTCAGGCGGAGGAAGCGACGCGTTTGAAGCTGGAGGAGATGGCCCTTCCCGAGCTGAAGATCTTTATGGCGGAGTTTCTGGAGCCTTACCGGCACTCCCTGGATGAAATGTAGGACGCGGCATGAAGAAATTATCCGTCAAGAAGATCCTCCGTTCCGTGACCTATATGCAGGTCTCGTTCCTGCTGTTCATCCTGTCCTTCCTCATCAGCGCGGTCCTGTTCGTCCGGGCCGTCGTCAGCGGCGGAGCGCTCGGGAGCGTGGACGGGATCCTCGGCATGCTGGCACTCGTGCTCAGCATCATCGGCTTCATTACGACGCTGTACGGCCGCTTCGTCGTCCGCGCGGAAGCGAAGCCCGACTACCGTCTGGGGCTGCTGCTGAACGGGATCCTGATGCTGGTTCTGTTTTTCTTTTATTTTTTGGGCCTGTAGCTTGATTTATGGGCCCGGCTTGTGTATAGTCTAACCGTCCCGGAAACAGGAGGGGATTTATGGAAAATCTTGTGAAAATTGCACTGGACGCCATGGGCGGCGACAACGCCCCCGCAGCTCCCGTCGAAGCCGCCGTCAGAGCGCTCTCCATGACCGACCGGGCCTTCATCTGCCTGGTGGGGCAGGAAGAGCTGATCCGGAAGGAACTGGCGAAGTTTGAGGAATATGACAAAGACCGCCTTCAGATCGTGAACGCCACGGAAGTGATCGAAATGGCGGAGCATCCCGTCAACGCGATCCGGAAGAAGAAGGACTCCTCCATCGTGATCGCGCAGAAAATGGTCCGGAACGGCGAAGCCGACGCTTTCGTATCCTCCGGCAGCACCGGCGCGGTCCTGGCCGGCGGCCAGCTGCTGGTCGGAAGGCTCCCCGGTGTGGAACGGGCGCCGCTGGCTCCCCTGCTGCCGACCCTAAAGGGCGTATCGCTCCTGATCGACTGCGGCGCAAACGTGGACGCCCGGCCTGAGCACCTGGTCCAGTTCGCCAAGATGGGCTCCCTCTATATGCGGGATATGATGGGGATCGAAAACCCGACGGTCGGACTGCTGAACATCGGCGTGGAAGAGGAGAAGGGCAACGCGCTCTGCAAGGAGACCTTCCCGCTCTTAAAGGCCTGTCCGGACATCAACTTTATCGGCAATATCGAATCCCGGGAGATCCCGCACGGCGCGGCGGACGTCATCGTGACGGAAGCCTTTGCCGGGAATATCGCCTTAAAGCTTTACGAAGGCACCGCTTCCGCCTTCGTGACCATGATCAAAGGCGCCATGATGAAGACGACCGTCTCCAAGATCGGCGCGCTGATGGTCAAAAAGTCTCTGAAGGAGACCTTAAAGACGCTGGACGCCACCGCCTACGGCGGGGCGCCGATGCTGGGGCTCCGCGGCCTCATCGTGAAAGCGCACGGAAACGCCAGCTGGAAGGAACTGTCCAATGCGGTCCTGCAGTGCGTCAGCTTTACCGACGCCCGCCTGACCGATAAAATAAAAGAAAGTATCTCACAAGCAAAACAGTGAAGAATAGGAGTAAAAAATGGAACTGGAAAAAATCAGAGAAATTGTTGCCAAGGTGCTGAATCTGAGCATTGATGACGTCACGCCCGACAAGTCCTTCGCGGAAGATCTGGACGCCGACTCTCTGGACATCGCTGAGATCATCATCGCCATCGAAGATGAATTCGGCGTATCCATTCCCGATGAAGCCTTGGAAAAAGTTGTCACCGTACAGGATGCCTGCGATCTGTTAAAGACGGTTGAATAATTAAAACCGGCGGAATAACAGCTGTAGAGACCGCGCTCCGGAGGTTCCCGAACCGTTCCTCCGGGGCAGCGGCGTTTTCTGTATTAAGGAGTATTGATGTTTGACGCTTTTGAGAACAGAATCGGCTATCATTTTCAAAGGCCCGGCCTGCTGGAAACGGCGCTGACCCACTCCTCCTATGCCAACGAGAACCGGGGCCTGCCCCATAACGAACGGCTTGAATTCCTGGGCGACGCCGTGCTGGATCTGTGCTCCGCCCACTACCTTTTCGGGCATTTCCCCGCGGAAGCGGAGGGCGCGCTCTCGAAGCATCAGGCGGCGCTGGTCTGCGAGGCCTCCCTGGCCGAATGCGCCAGACAGATCGGTCTGGACCGCGAGCTCCTGCTGGGAAAAGGGGAGGAGAAGAGCGGCGGCCGATGCCGGGATTCGCTGCTTTCGGACGCCTTCGAGGCCGTCATCGGCGCGGTCTATCTGGACGGCGGATTCGAACCGGCAAGAGATTTCATCGACCGCTTCGTCATGGAGCCGATGGCCGCAAAGCCCGTCCTTTTCGACGCGAAAACGCAGCTGCAGGAGCTGCTGCAGGCCGACGGCGAGGTGGAGATCAGCTACCGGGTTCTGGAGGAAGCCGGACCGGACCATGAAAAGAGCTTTACGGCTTCGGTCAATATGAACGGAGAACAGCTGGGGACCGGCAGCGGCTCCAGCAAGAAACAGGCGGAGCAGGCTGCCGCGGCGGCGGCTCTGAAATATTTACGGGAGAAGGCGGAACGGATCCCGCTTTCTTCAGGGAGCATTTATGTATCTGAAAAAGATAGAAACACAGGGCTTTAAATCCTTCGCGAACCGGATGGTGATGGAGTTCGCCCCCGGGATCATGGGGATCGTCGGCCCGAACGGCAGCGGCAAGAGCAACGTAGCGGATGCGGTCCGCTGGGTGCTGGGTGAGCAAAGCGCGAGACAGCTGCGGGGCAGCAACATGCAGGACGTAATCTTCTCCGGAACGGAGAACCGCCGCCCCATGAGCTATGCTTTCGTTTCCCTGACCATCGACAACAGCGACCGCGTACTGCCGCTGGATTACGACGAGGTCGTCGTGTCCCGCCAGGTCTTCCGCTCGGGAGAGAGCGAATACCGCCTGAACGGCAATATCTGCCGCCTCCGCGACATTTACGAGACCTTTTACGATTCCGGCATCGGCAAGGAGGGCTACTCCATCATCGGACAGGGCCAGATCGAAATGGTGCTGTCCAACAAGCCGGAGGAACGGCGTCTGATGTTCGATGAGGCGGCCGGCATCGTCCGCTACAAGAAGCGCCGGGATATTACCCGGAAAAAGCTGGATTCCGAAATGGCGGCCCGGGAACGGATCGAGGATATCGTCCGGGAGCTGGAAAAACAGGTCGGTCCGCTTGAAAGGCAGTCCGCCAAGGCAAAGACCTATCTGAGGCTCCGGGACGAACTGAAGGAATACGAGGTCGGCGTCTTCGCCCTGGAGGCCGACGAGCTTGAAAAGAAGCTGGAGGAAGCCCGTAAGAACCGGGAGGGCGTCAGCGGCGATCTTGAGGCGGCCACGCTTCAGCTGGACCGTCTGAAGGAACGCTACGACAGCCTGTCCGACGAAAACGAAGAGCTGGACAAGAGCCTGGTACGGATCCAGGGTCAGCTGGCGGATCTCCGCGTCGCCAACGAGAACCGCGAAGGCCGTATCGGCCTGCTGGGCGAACAGATCAAGGCGGCGGAAACCAACTCGGACCTTCTGGACGAGCGCGTTAAAGATTATGACGCCGCGATCGCCCGCAGCGAGAGCGAACGGGAAGGCTATTACCGCAGCAAGAACGAGGTGGACCGCCAGCAGGACCAGCTGGACGACAGGATCACCCGTCTGGAGGAAGAAGAAGAGAGCTTAAACGAGTCCGTCCGGGATCTGGAATACCAGATCGAGCAGGGCAACAAGGCGATGATGAACTCTCTGGACCAGAAGGCGCAGATCAGTTCTTCGCTCGCCGCCTTAAAGGCGCGCGAAGAGCAGAACGCCATCCGTCTGGAAGCCCTGGAGAAAGAAAAGACGGCGGACGAAGCCTATCAGAGCGCTCTGAAGCAGGAATATGAGGCGATCCGGAGCAGTCTGGAACAGGCGGCCCAGGAAGAGAAAAGCTGGAAGGAAAGCCTGAAGGCGTCCCGCGCCCGCGCCGCCGAGCTGACGGTCCTGCGCCGGAAGAGCGAGGAAGAGCTGCACCGCCTGCAGCGCGAGCTGTCCGCCCAGAAGGCCCGCAAGGAGAATCTGCGGAACCTGATCGAACGCTACGACGGCTTCGGCGGCAGCGTCAAGTCCATCATGGACGTCCGGGACCGTTTTCCGGGCATCTGCGGCGTCGTGGCGGACCTGATCAGCACCGAGAAAAAATACGAAACGGCCGTCGAGACCGTCCTGGCGGGCCGTGCGCAGAATATCGTGACCGAGACGGAAGAGGAAGCCAAGCGGATCATCGGCTATCTGAAGGAAAAGCGGCTCGGCCGCGCGACCTTCCTGCCGCTGGACGCGGTCCGCGGCGACAGAGGCCTTTCCCGTCCGGAAGCCGCCCGTGAGAAAGGCGCGCTGGGAACGGCCGCCTCCCTGGTGAAAAACGAATCCCGCTACGACGGCGTCGTCCGCTTCCTGCTGGGGCAGACGCTCGTTGTCGATACCCTTGACAACGCGCTGGCCATCGCCCGCAAATACGATCACCGCCTCTCGCTGGTGACGCTGGAAGGTGAATATCTGACGCCCGGCGGCGTCATTTCCGGCGGCGCATACCGCAACAGTTCCAATCTGCTCGGCCGGCGCCGTGAGTTTGCCGAATGCGAGGCCGAAGAGAAAAAACTCTCGTCGGCCGTCGGTAAGGCGGAAAAGGAGACGGACGGCCTGCAGAAGGAAGCGGCCTCTCTGGAGCAGAAGATCCAGAAAGGCGACGCAAAGCTGCGAGACATCCTCGTGAAGAGCGCTTCTCTGAAGGCCCAGAACGAAAGCCGCTCGGAAGAGATCCGCCGCGGCCTGGAGAGAGCCTCGTCCCGCGAAGCGGAGATCACGCGTTTGAGCGGCGAGCAGCAGAAGCTGGCCGAACAGCGCGGCGCTTTCCGTCAGAATGCCGGCGATCTGGACCAGAGCCATGAGAACCTGCAGAACGAAGTCATGGAGCTGGCCGTAAAGCTCGACCGGATCAAGGCGGATACGCAGGACAAGAGCAAGCTGCTGGAGGATCTGCGGGTCAGCTTCTCCAACCTTTCGCAGCGGGGCGACTTCCTCCTGGACAACATCCGCCGCTGCAACGAGGAGATCGAACGGATCCGGAAGGATAAGCAGGAGCTTGTCCGCGGCCAGGTCTCTGTCGAGGACGTGGTGAAGGAACGCCAGGCGGAGATCGCGCAGCTGAAGGAAGACATCGCGGACGTAAAGGAAACGATCCTTAAGCTCGAAGCCAAGTACGAGGAAGACGAGCTGCTGCGGGAGGAAAAGCGCGCGGAACAGCAGAACTGTTTTGAAGCGCGCGAATCCCTGAGCCAGCGCCTGAGCGAACTGGACAAGGAGAACTTCCGCCTGCAGAGCGCGGAGCAGCGGATCGAGGAACAGATCGAAAAGCAGGCGGAATACCTGTGGACCGAATATGAGATGACGCCTTCCCAGGCCAAGGCCATCCGGAATCCGGAGATCCGGAACCCGGCGGAAGTGCGGCGCTTTATCTCCCAGAAAAAGAAGGAGATCAAGGACCTTGGCCCCGTCTACGTGGAGGCCATTGAAAAATACAAAGAGGTTTCGGAGCGCTACGAGTTCCTGAAGGGCCAGCGGGACGACCTGGTCAAAGCGGAAGGAGAACTGACGGCCCTGATCCGGGATCTCGAAAAGGGCATGCGGGAGCAGTTCAAAACGCAGTTCGTCCTGATCAGGGAAGAATTTGCCAAAGTCTTCAGCGACCTTTTCGCGGGCGGCAAAGGAACCATCGCGCTGGAAAACGAGGACGACGTCCTGTCCTCCGGCGTTATCATCAACGCCCAGCCGCCGGGCAAAAAGCTGCAGAACATGATGCAGCTCTCCGGCGGAGAAAAGGCCCTGACGGCGATCGCCCTGCTGTTCGCGATCCAGAACTTAAAGCCCTCGCCCTTCTGTCTGCTGGACGAGATCGAAACGGCTCTTGACGAGCCGAACGTGAAGCGTTTCGCTGATTATCTGTACCGGCTGCGCGGAACGACGCAGTTCCTGGTCATCACACACCGGCGCGGCACCATGGAAATGGCCGACCGCCTGTACGGCATCACCATGCAGGAGAAGGGCGTTTCCGCCCTTGTCTCGGTCAGCCTGACGGATCCGTCCAGCAAGAAGATCCTGGACGAAGCATAGAAACGGAGTAAGATATGGCAGGCTTTTTCAACAAGCTGAAAAATCTGTTTACGACCTCGGACGTTTCCGAAGAGTTCTACGAAGAGCTGGAGGAGCGCCTGATCTTAAGCGACGTGGGCATGGAGACCGCGGAGCTTCTGGTGGCGAATCTGAAAAACGAAGCCTGGGAGAAGCAGATCCTGCAGACCTCGAAACTGAAAAAGCTCCTGAAGGAGCAGATCCAGCAGCAGATGAGCATCCTGAAGCCCGAATATCCCTGGGAGACGGAAAAAGCCCTTCTGTTCATCACCGGCGTGAACGGCGTCGGCAAGACCACCAGCATCGGCAAGCTGGCCTACGCGCTGAAGGAGCAGGGCAAGAAAGTGATGATGGTAGCCGGCGATACCTTCCGCGCCGGGGCTGCGGAGCAGCTCAAGATATGGGCGGAGCGCAGCGGCGCGGACATCGTTTCGCAGCATGAAGGCGCGGATCCTTCGGCGGTCCTGTTCGACGGCATCGCCGCGGCGCAGGCCCGCGGGACCGACGTGATACTCTGCGATACGGCGGGCCGCCTGCACAACAAGAAGAACCTGATGGCGGAGCTGGAAAAGATGCACCGCGTGGTGCAGAAGGCCGGCACCGGCTACACGGTCAAGAGTCTGATCGTGCTGGATGCGACGACCGGACAGAACGCCCTCAATCAGGCGCGGGCTTTCGCGGAAGTGACCGACGTTGACGGGATCATCCTGACCAAGCTCGACGGGACCGCGAAGGGCGGCGTCGTGATGAGCGTGCAGATTGAGCTCGGCCTGCCGATCCTATACATCGGGACCGGGGAGAAACTGACCAACCTCGAAAAGTTCGACGCCCACGCTTTCGTGGAGAAGATGTTTGAGGAAGAGGAATAGTACGGTCTGCGCCGAGCGCGCCCGCGGGATAAATAACAGAAAGGAGCCGTCATGGCGTTTACGCACTTACATCTGCATACCGAATACAGCCTTCTGGACGGCTTCTGCAAGATCCAGGAGCTGGTGAAGCGCGCGAAAGAGCTCGGCATGGACAGCCTGGCCATCACCGACCACGGCGTCATGTACGGCGTCATCGACTTCTACAAGGCCTGCAAGAAGGAAGGCATCCATCCGGTCCTCGGCTGCGAGGTGTACGTCGCGCCGGGCTCCCGTCTGGACCGCGAAGCCGGCGCCAGCGAAGATCGCTATTACCATCTGATCCTGCTCGCCGAAAACAACAGGGGCTATGAAAACCTGATGCGCATCGTCTCGACCGGCTTCATGGACGGCTTCTACTACCGGCCGCGCGTGGACAAGGAGATCCTGAAGGAATTCCACGAAGGCATCATCTGCCTGTCCGCCTGCCTGGCCGGCGAGGTGCAGCGCTTTTTAAACCGCGGTCTGTATGAAGAAGCGAAGACGGCCGCTCTCGAATACCGGGACATCTTCG
Source organism: Lachnospiraceae bacterium (assembly GCA_016290595.1). Lineage (GTDB taxonomy): Bacteria > Bacillota > Clostridia > Lachnospirales > Lachnospiraceae > UBA6987. Next base: position 14,274 of record JAEEUR010000012.1, read on the forward strand.
GCCCGGACAACTATTTTCTGGAGCTGCAGGACCACGGCTATCCGGAACAGAAGACCGTGAACAGCGGGCTCCTTCGGCTCTCGCAGGAGACCGGCATCCCGCTGGTCGCGACCAACGACTGCCACTATATCCGTGAGGAAGACGCGGAGGCGCACGACCTTCTGCTCTGCATCCAGACCGCGAAAAAGGTGGCGGACGAGGACCGTCTGCGCTATGAGGGCGGCCAGTTCTTCGTCAAATCCGAAGAGGAGATGAAAGCTCTGTTCCCTTACGCGCTGGACGCGCTGGAACGCACGCACGAGATCGCCATGCGCTGTCAGGTGGAGCTGGAATTCGGCGTGACCAAGCTGCCGCATTTCGCGGTGCCGGAGGGCTTTACGGGTGAGACCTATCTGCGGAGCCTCTGCGAGAAGGGACTGCGCGACCGGTACGACGTCATGACGGAGGAGATCCGAAACCGTCTGGACTACGAGCTGGGCGTCATCAGCCGCATGGGCTACGTGGATTACTTCCTCATCGTCTGGGATTTTGTCAACTATGCGAAAACGCACGGGATCCCCGTAGGACCGGGGCGCGGCTCCGGCGCGGGCTCCATCGTCGCGTATTCGCTGCATATAACGAACATCGATCCGCTCGAATACAAGCTGCTTTTTGAGCGCTTCCTGAACCCGGAGCGCATCAGCATGCCGGATATCGACGTGGATTTCTGCTACGAGCGCCGCGGCGAGGTCATCGACTACGTGACGCAGAAGTACGGTCAGGACAGCGTGGTCCAGATCGTGACCTTCGGCACGCTGCAGGCGAGAGGCGTGATCCGCGACGTGGGCCGCGTGCTGGATTATCCCTACGCGCTGTGCGACCAGATCGCCAAGATGATCCCCCGCGGCCAGAACAACCGCAACGTCACGCTGGACGAGGCTCTGGCCGGCAGCCGCGAACTGCGCGAATTTGCCGAAAAGGACGAACGCGTCGCCAAGATCATCGACTTTGCCAGACGTCTGGAGGGCCTGCCCCGGCACGCCTCCACGCACGCCGCCGGCGTCGTGATCTGCGGGGAGCCGGCCTATCATTTCGTCCCCTTATCCCGCAGCGCGGACGGCCAGCTCACCACACAGTTCCCCATGACGACGGTGGAAGAGCTGGGCCTCTTAAAGATGGACTTCCTGGGCCTGCGGACGCTGACCGTCATCCAGGACGCTCTGAACTTCATCGAAGCCCGGACCGGAAAACGCATCGATTTCGACCACATGAAAATGAACGACCCGAAGGTCTTCGAGCTGATCGCTTCCGGTAAGGACGACGGCATCTTCCAGCTCGAATCCGGCGGCATGAAGAGCTTCATGAAGGAGCTGAAGCCGGACTGCATGGATGATCTCGTCGCCGGCATTTCCCTCTACCGGCCGGGCCCCATGAGCTTTATCCCGGACTATATCCGCGGCAAAAACGACAGAAAGAGCATCCACTACCTGATCCCCGAGCTAGAGCCCATCCTTTCGGATACCTACGGCTGCATCGTGTATCAGGAGCAGGTCATGCAGATCGTGCGGGATCTGGGCGGCTATACCATGGGCCGCAGCGACCTGGTGCGCCGCGCCATGAGCAAGAAAAAGGAAGCCGTGATGAAGAAGGAGAGAGCCAACTTCGTCTACGGCAATCCAGAGGAAGGCGTGCCGGGCTGCCTGTCCCGCGGCATCTCCGAGTCGGCGGCCAACCAGATCTTCGACCGCATGATGGACTTCGCGCAGTACGCGTTCAACCGTTCGCATGCGGCCGGCTACGCGGTGGTGGCCTACGAAACGGCTTACCTCAAATGCTATTATCCCGTGGAATACATGGCCGCGCTGATGACCTCCGTGATGGACGTCACCAGCAAGGTCTCCGAATATATCGCGGTCTGCCGGCAGATGAACCTGCCCGTGCTGCCGCCCGACATCAACGAATCCAGCTACGGCTTTACGCCTTCCGGAAACGCCATCCGTTACGGCCTGACCGCCATCAAGGGCGTCGGCCGCAGCGTCGTGGACGCCATCGTGGAAGAGCGTGAAACGAACGGTCCCTTCACCTCACTCGGCGATTTCATCGAGCGGATGACCGGCAATGAGATCAACAAGCGGACGGTGGAAAGCTTCATCTACGCCGGCGCGATGGACGCCTTCCCGGGCTTTCGGAGCCAGAAGATCGCGGTCTTTGCGGACATGATGGACGCGAAAGCCCGAAGCAAAAAGGACGCTTTCGCAGGCCAGATGAGCCTCTTCGATATCGCGCCGCCCGAGGAAAAGCTCCGCATGGAGGTCAGCTTCCCCGACATTCCGGAGTTTTCCTTCGGCGAAAAGCTGGCTTTTGAAAAGCTGGTGCTGGGACTGTACGCCAGCGGCCATCCGCTGGAGGAATACGAGGAAATGCTGCGCCGCAATATCGGCGCCCGCCTGTCCGATTTCAATGTGGACGAGGAGAGCGGCGAGGCCGGGGTGCAGGACGGCGCAAGCGTCTGGGTCGGGGGTCTTGTGGAGAAACGCACCGTGCGGACAACGCGCAGCGGCGCCGCCATGATGATCCTGAACCTGGAGGACATGACCGACAGCATCGAGGTGCTGTGCTTCCCGCGCGAGACCGACAGCTTCCGCGAGAAAACGGAAGAGGGCAGCCGCGTCTTCGTCCGCGGCCGGGTCTCCCTGGGCGACGACGCCAAGGGCAAGCTGATCGCGGAAAAGATCCTGCGCTTCGACGAACTGGAACAGGAAGCATACGTCCTGTTTGAAGATAAGAACAGCTACCGGACGGGCGAACGCCGTCTGACCGAACTGCTGCAGGGAGCCGGCTGTGTGGTCGCCCTGCGGAAGGAACGGCAGACCAAGCGTCTCCCCGCCGAACCCGGCGCCGTACTGACGCCGGAGATCCGGGAAGCCCTGCTGAAGGAATTCGGCCCGGACAGAGTTGCAATCCGTGAGAAAAAGCTGCGGTAGAGAGGGGGAAAGGATGGAAGAAGCCAAAACAAGCGTTGTGCAGGACGACCTGCCTTCCGAAATTGCCGCCATCAACGACGATCATATTCTGCGCGCCGTCAGCGACGAGGACGAGATGCCGAAGGATCACACCGACCGCCCGCCGGAGGAACTGTACGCCCAGCTGATCGATACCATCCGAAAGTACCATCCGTCGGATGACATGAAGCAGATCCGCGAAGCCTACGAACTGGCCTTCAAGGCGCACGAGAACCAGCTGCGCCGTTCCGGCGCGCCGTATATCATCCATCCGCTGCACGTCGCCATCATCCTGGCCGAACTGGAGATGGACAAGGAGTCCATCATCGCCGGTCTTCTGCACGACGTCGTGGAGGACACCGACGTGCCGCTGGAGGAGATCGATCGGCGTTTCGGGCCGGACGTGGCCCTGCTGGTGGACGGCGTCACCAAGCTGACGCGTCTCTCCCTTGGGACTACGGACAAGCTGGAAATGCAGGCGGAAAACCTGCGCAAGATGTTCCTCTCCATGTCCAAGGACATCCGGATCATCATCATCAAGCTGGCCGACCGTCTGCACAACATGCGCACGCTCCAGTTCCAGAAGCCCGAAAAGCAGCGCGAAAAAGCGGCGGAAACGCTGGATATCTATGCGCCGCTTGCCAGCCGTCTCGGCATGTTCCGCCTGAAGATGGAGCTGGACAACCTGAGCCTGCAGTACCTGGAGCCGGAAAAATACGCCAAGCTGGTCCACGATATCGACGAGCGCTCCCATTCGCGGGAGGAATTCGTCCAGTCCATCGTGACGGACGTCAGCAAGCACGTCAAGGACGCCGGCATCAACGCGCAGGTGTACGGCCGGGTCAAGCACATCTTCAGCATCTACAAGAAGATGGTGATCCAGCAGAAGGGCCTGGACGAGATCTACGACTTATTTGCAGTCCGCATCCTGGTGGATACCGTGCAGGACTGCTACGCGGCGCTCGGCATCATCCACGAGCTGTATATGCCGATCCCCGGCCGCTTCAAGGACTATATCGCGATCCCGAAGGCCAACATGTACCAGTCGCTGCACACGACGGTCATCGGCAAGAGCGGCATCCCCTTTGAGATCCAGATCCGGACCTACGAAATGCACCGCACGGCCGAATACGGCGTCGCGGCTCACTGGAAATACAAAGAGAGCGGCTCCGCTTCCGTCAACAAGGAAGAAGAGAAGCTGAACTGGCTGCGCCAGATCCTGGAGTGGCAGCGCGAGATGCCGGACAACAGTGAGTTTATGGCCAGCGTCCGCAGCGACCTGGATATCTTCGCGGACACGGTCTACTGCTTTACCCCGAAAGGCGACGTGAAAAACCTGCCCGCCGGCTCCACCCCGATCGACCTGGCCTACAGCATCCATTCCGCCGTCGGCAACAAGATGGTCGGCGCGCGGGTCAACGACAAGCTGGTGCCCATCGACTACCGCCTTCACAACGGCGACCGGGTGGAGATCATCACCTCGCAGAACTCGCGCGGCCCCAGCCGCGACTGGCTGAACATCGTCAAGTCCACGCAGGCCCGCAACAAAATCAACCAATGGTTCAAGGAACAGAATAAAGAGGACAATATCGAGAAGGGCCGCGACCTGATCGAGAAGAACGCCAAGACCAAGGGCTACAACCTGCCGGATCTCTTAAAGCCCGAGTTCATGGATAAGGTCATGAACAAATACGGCTGCAAAGACTGGAACCAGGTTCTGGCCTCCGTCGGACACGGCGGCCTGAAGGAAGGCCAGGTCATCAACAAGCTGGCAGAAGAGAAGCGCAAGTACGAGCAGCGGCACATCACCGACGAGAAGGTGCTGGAGATCTCGCAGGAGAACGCCAAAAAGGCCGTTACCCATTCCAAGGGCGGCATCGTGGTGGAAGGCCTGCACGATCTGGCCGTGCACTTCTCGCGCTGCTGCAGCCCCATTCCCGGCGACGAGATCGTGGGCTTCGTGACCCGGGGCCGCGGCGTATCCATCCACCGGACGGACTGTGTGAATATCATCAACCTGCCGGCCGACGAGCGCAGCCGACTGATCGAGGCTGAATGGCGCGTCCCCGAAACGACCAAGGAGGAACGCTATCTGGCCGGTCTGGTGCTGTACGTGAACAACCGCGTCGGCATGCTGGCGGACATTTCCCGTGTTCTGACGGAGATGAATATCAACATTACGAATTTAAGCACCAAGGTCAGTAAACAGGGCATCGCGACGATCGATCTGCAGTTCCAGTCCACCGGCACGGAAGAGATCCGCGGCGTGATGGCGAAGCTGAAACAGATCAACGGCGTCTTCGACGTGACCCGTACGTGAGGTTCATTCATGAATATTTTCGGATTCAACAAAACGCCTGCCATCGAAGGCTTTTCCCTGAAGCGGGTCGTCGTGGGCCCCATCGGGACCAACGCCTACCTGCTGATCAACACGAAGAGCGGGGAGGCGCTGATCGCGGATCCCGGCGATGAGGCGGGGCGGATCATCGCCGCGCTCAACCGGGAAAACGCAAAGCCCGCGGCGATCCTGCTGACGCACGGACATTTTGACCATATCTGCGCGGCGGACGAGCTGCGTGCGCATTACGGGATCCCGGTGTACTGCCTCGATAAGGAGGCGGCGCTGATGGAGGATCCCCGCGCCAACGGCTCCGCCCTCTGGGACGGCCCGGTCACGCTGACGCCGGACAAGACCTTTTTCCCGGAGCAGAAGGCCGAACTGGCCGGCCTGACGTTCCAAGTCCTGCACACGCCCGGCCACACCGCCGGCAGCTGTTGTTATTATTTTCCGGAGCAGAATATCCTTTTAAGCGGCGACACCCTGTTCCACGGCTCCTACGGCCGGACGGATCTGGAGACCGGGAGCGATGCGGACATCGTCCGCTCCGTACGCCGGCTCCTGCGGGAACTGCCGGAGGATACGACGGTCTGTCCCGGACATATGGATCTGACCTTTATCGCATTTGAGAGGCGCTTCAATCCCCTCTCGGAAGGATGAGCCCATGGTCGGCTTCTGGTTCTCCGGAGACGGAGAAGAGTTCGAATATGACGTACGGGGCCTGCTGGGCGCCTTTTTCCCGGGAGAACCGCTGCAGAAGCTGACGGGAGCACCGGAAACGCCGGGAGACTTTGATTTCCGCTATGCGGTCCCTGCGCCCGACCGGACCCGCCCCTACGAGGATATCAAGAACGCCTGGAAGCGGCGGATCTATGACGAGCTTTCTGCGGCGACGGGCCGGCAGCTCCCCTGGGGCACCCTGACCGGCATCCGTCCGACCAAGCTGATCATGCAGAAGCTGGAAGCCGGGGAACGGCCCGTTCAGGTCGCGGAGGAAATGCGGCGCAGCTACTATCTGGACGGAGAGAAGCTGAGCCTGGCGATCGCGACCGCGCAGAAGGAACGGGCCGTTCTGGCCCGGACGCACGGGGCGGAAGGCTTCAGCCTGTACGCCGGCATTCCGTTCTGCCCCAGCCGCTGCGCCTACTGCTCCTTTACCGCCTATCCGCTGGCGGCTTTCCGGGATCAGGTGGATTCTTATCTGGATACGCTGATCTACGAGATGGAGCAGAGCCGCCCGCTGTTCGGCGGCAGGCCGCTGGATACGGTCTATATCGGCGGCGGAACGCCGACCTCGCTTTCGGCCGCCCAGCTGGATCGGCTGCTGACGGCGATCGGACGGATCTTTCCGACCGATGGCCTCCTGGAATTCACCGTAGAAGCCGGCCGGCCGGACAGCGTCACGGCGGATAAGCTGGCGGTGCTGAAGGATCACGCGGTCAGCCGCATCTCCATCAATCCCCAGACCATGCAGCAGAAAACGCTGGACCGGATCGGGCGGCTGCACACGGTGGAAGACTTCATGAAAGCCTACGACCTGGCCCGGAGCATGGGCTTTGACAATATCAACATGGACCTGATCCTGGGCCTTCCGGGCGAGACGGCGGCGGACGTGGAAGACACGCTGCGACGCTTAAAGCCGCTTGAGCCGGACGATCTGACTATCCACGCGCTGGCCATCAAGCGCGCCTCGCGCCTGAGGATGGAAGCGAACGGCACCGTGGTCGCCGGCCTGGGACAAAAGGAGAGCGACGCCATGATGCGCGCCGCCTCCGAAGGCGCCGCCGCCATGGGCCTGTTCCCCTACTATCTGTACCGGCAGAAGAACATGGCCGGCAATCTGGAGAACGTCGGCTACGCCGCGCCCGGGAAAGAAGGCGTCTACAACGTCTTGATTATGGAGGAAAAACAGAGTATCCTTGCGGTGGGTGCCGGCAATATCAGCAAGGCGGTTTACCCGGACGGCCGCATCGAGCGGGCCGACAACGTCAAGGAGCTCGGCGACTATAAAAACCGGATCGAAGAGATGCTGGAAAGGAAGAGAAGATTATGGCTTTGAATAAAAACCCCGTTACGGGCATGCGCGACATCACGCCGAAGGAAATGCTGATCCGCGACTACGTGATCGATCTGATCAAGAAGACCTACAAGAGCTTCGGCTACACGCCGATCGAGACTCCCGTCATGGAATCCCTCGGGAACCTCTTAAGCAAGCAGGGCGGCGACAACGAGAAGCTGATCTTCAAGGTCTTAAAGCGCGGCGAGAAGCTGAAGATCGATTCCGCGAAAACGGAAGACGATCTGGCCGACGCCGGCCTGCGCTACGACCTGACGGTCCCGCTCGTCCGCTATTTCTCCGCGCACAGCGGGGAGCTGCCCAAGCCCTTCAAGGCCCTGCAGATCGGTCCGGTCTTCCGCGCCGACCGCCCGCAGAAGGGCCGCTTCCGCCAATTCTATCAGTGCGACATCGATATCTTAGGCGAGGGCTCGACCGCCGCCGAGACGGACCTGCTGCTGGCGACCTCCACCCTGCTCGGCAAGCTGGGCTTCGAGGGCTTCGTCCTCCACATCAACGACCGCCGGCTCCTGAAGGCCATGGCGGCGTACTGCGGCATTCCCGAAGGGCGCTGCGACGAAGCGTTCATCACCTGGGACAAGATGGACAAGATCGGTCTGGAGGGCGTCGTGAAGGAGCTGCGCGAAAACGGCTTTTCCGAGGAAAGCGTGGCAGCTTACGAGAAGCTCAGCATGGCCCTGAAAGCCGCGGAAATGCCTCTTAAAGCCCTTTCGGAGCTTCTTTCGGAAAACGCTGCGGCGCAGGGCTTTATCTGCGATTTAGAGGGCATCATCACTGCGGTGGAGAACTCGGCGACCGTTCGTTTCGAGGTCCTCTTCGACCCGACGCTGGTGCGCGGCATGTCTTATTACACCGGCCCGATCTTCGAACTGGAGCTGGCCGATTTCGGCAGTGCGGCCGGCGGCGGCGGGCGCTACGACGAGATGGTCGGCAAATTCATCGGCCAGCAGGTGCCCGCCTGCGGCATCTCCATCGGCTTCGAGCGGCTGATCGCCATTCTGCTGGACCAGGGCTATACGGTCCCGGATCAGGGCGAAAAGAAGGCCTATCTGCTGGAGAAAAACCTGCCGGAAGAGAAGGCGCTGGCCGTCCGGAAGAAAGCCGCCGAAGAACGGGCCGCCGGCCGCACCGTGCTGGTCGGCACGCTGATGAAGAACAAGAAATTCCAGAAGGATCAGCTGGCCGCCGAAGGCTATGCCCAGATCGAGGAAGTGTACAACAGATAGTCCGGAGAAAACGATGAAAGACGAAGCGCTGCTCTCAGAAGAAAAGGAAGCCGCAACGGCGCCGGCAAAGGAAGAAGAGAAGGCCGGACCGGATAAGCCGGCCGTGAAAGATTCGCTCCCCAAAACCCTCGGGAAAAAGGTCGGCAAAAAGGCGCTCGGCGCCGCCGCCGCCGTTACGACCGGGACGGCCGTTTTAGTCAACGGCCTGTTCGGTTCGCCGGAAGAAATGCTGAAGGCTGCCGACGAGATCAACAAGCCGGCCGTCGTCCACGTGATCGAAGACGTTTCCGACGACGAGGATCCCGACGACGAAGAGGAAGAGGAAGAAGACGAGAGCGGTCCGACCTCGCTCTGGGGAAAGATGCGGAGCTGGATCTGGTCCTGGCCGCTGCCCTTAAGGATCCTGATCGGCCTGCCGCTCTGGGCGCTCGGCTGGGGCGTCTGCCAGGGCTGCCACGCCCTGTGGAATCTGTTCTTAAGCCCGCTGCTGTCGGCGCTTTCGGGCGTTCTGCTCCTTTTTGCTGTCCTGGCCGGCGTACTGGCCCTGGCCGCCCGCGCGGCCTTCCCGGAGCTGCCGCTCAGGGAAGTTTTTAAGAAGAGCCGGCTCATTGCGCTCGGCGTCTGTTCGGTCCTGCTGGAAGGCTTTATCGCCCTCCTGCCGGCCATCGACACGCAGCTGGAGCCGTATGCGGGCCTGATCCGCTTCGGCGGCGGCGCGCTCATCATCGCCGGACTGATGGTCAGCCTGTGGATCACAAAAGAACGCCGCAAACGCTACGTTCTCGGCACTGCATAGAAGAAGGAGCATTCCATGTTGATCGAAGAGATCCGCTTTCCCTTAAAAGACGGCCGGGAAGCCGTTATCCGCAGTCCGCGCGAAGAAGACGTCCCCGGGACGCTCGAATATCTTTATAAAACCGCCGGAGAAACTCCTTATCTGCTCCGGACGCCCGAGGAATGCGTCAAATATACCTATGAAGGCGAAAAAGCCCTGTTCGAGCAGATTAACCGCTCCGACAATCAGGCCATGCCGGTCTGTCTGGTGGACGGCCGCGTGGTCGGCAACTGCCAGATCCTGTGGAAAACCAGTCTCAAGACCCGGCACCGCGCCACCGTCGCCATCGCGATCCTGAAGGAATTCTGGGGGCAGGGCATCGGCACGAAGATGTTCGAGACCCTGTTCCGGATCGCGGAGAACAACCCGAACCTGCTCCAGCTGGAGCTGGATTTTATTGAAGGCAACGTCCGCGCGCGGGCCCTGTACGAGAAAATGGGCTTCCGGATCTGCGGCGTCAGGCCGGACGCGATCCGTCTGCCGGACGGCACGCTGCTGAACGAATACTCAATGATCCGAAAGATCCCGCGATCATAGAAGAGGAGAAAAAGAATGAAGAAGGAAAAGGAAAGCGCACCCGTCCGCGTGCAGGACGATCTGTACAATTACGTTAACGGCGAGTGGATGAAGACCGCCGTGATCCCGAACGACAAGCCCGTCACCGGCGGCTTCGTGTGCCTGAACGACGACGTGGAAAAGACGCTCATGGCGGATTTTGCCGCCTTCGCATCCGGCGAAAAAGATCCGGGGCTTCCGGCCGTTGCCGACGCCGTCCGCCTGTATGAAAAGGCGATGGATACGAAGACCCGGAACGAAGCCGGCATGAAGCCCCTTTACCCGTTGCTGGAAAAGATCCGCGGCATCGGGAGCATCGCCGATCTGAACGAGGCTGCCGCCGAATTCGTCAGCCTCGGCATCCCCCTTCCCTTCAGCTTTGAGGTCATGGAGGACCCGCGGAACACCGACGATCAGGCGCTGGTCCTCTGGGATCCGGAGATCATCCTGCCGGATACGTCCTACTACGAGAAGCCGGTCCCGAAGTTCTACATGATGCTCCTCTGGAAAGGCATGGTAAAGAAGATCCTGGCGCTCTCGCCCCTGGATAAGAAAGAACAGAGGGAATACCTGCGCGACGCCGTCCGCTTCGACGACCTGATCCGCCGGAAAGCTTTGAGCAGCCGCGAAATGGCCGATTACGTCAAGCTGATCCACCCCGTGAGCACGGAAGAGATCAGCGGACAGCTGAAGCCCTTCGATTTTGCCGGACTCCTGGAAAAGCTCTGGCCCGGCCAGGCGCCCGCGGAAGTCAACGCCAGCAATCCGCGCCTGACGGAAGGCTTTAAGGAGATTCTGAACGAGGAAACGCTGCCGCTCTACGTGCACTGGGCCTACGTGAAGACCGTCCTGAAGAACGCCGCCTCCCTTTCCACGGAGCTTTCGGATCTTTCCCACCGCTTCATGTACAAGCTGGTGGGTATCAAGGAGGAGCCGCCCATCGAAAAGCAGGCGTACCGCATCGCTTCCTCCGCCTACGGCGAGCCGGTCGGCCTGTACTACGGACGGACCTACTTCGGCGAGGAAGCCAAGACAGACATCACCGACATGGTGAAGGAGATCATCGAGACCTACAAGCTTCGCGTGAAAAAGAACGCCTTCCTGGCCGAAGAGACCAAGGAGATGGCCGTCCGCAAACTTTCGGCCATCACGATCAAGATGGGCTATCCGGACGCTTACGACGATTACTTCGATACGCTGAAACTGACGGAGGATCAGTCCTTCTTCGAGGCGATGTCCTTCATCCGCCGGAAGAATATCCGCCGTGAGCTCGATAAGCTGACCCTTCCGACCGATTTCTCCAGATGGGCCATGCCCGGCCATATGGTTAACGCCTGCTACGATCCGTTCAAGAACGATATCACCTTCCCGGCGGCCATCCTGCAGAAGCCTTTCTACGACGTGCGTCAGAAGCGTGAAGAGAACCTGGGCGGCATCGGCGCGGTCATCGGCCACGAGATCTCGCACGCCTTCGACAACAACGGCTCGCACTTCGACGAGAAGGGCAATCTGAAAGACTGGTGGAAGGAAGAGGACTTCAAGGAATTCGACAAGCGCATCCTGGCGATGACCGAACAGTACGACGGTATCCCCTTCCACGGCGGCAAGGTCAACGGCGGCCTGGTCGTGTCCGAAAACATCGCGGACAACGGCGGCATGGCCGTGACGCTGGAGATCATGCACTCGCTGCCAGAGGCGGATTTCAAGGCCTATTTCATGAACTGGGCGCGCGTCTGGTGCATGAAGGCGCGGGAAGGCTACTACAAGCTGCTCTTAACGAACGACGTACATTCCCCGTCCGAGCTGCGCGCCAATATGACGCCCCGCAACTTCTCCGAGTGGTACGAAGCGTTTGACGTGAAGGAAGGCGACGGAATGTTTATCGCGCCCGAAAAACGCGTGTCGATCTGGTAAAACGCGTTTCCGGAAAAAATTATCTGCCTGTCAAGAAAAAATACTTGACAGGCATATTTCTTTATGGTATCTTTGCACAGCGGCCCTGAAGAGGGCTGCCGGAAAGCCGGTCCCGGCAGGAGAGCAGGATGGATAAATTAGGCGAATACAGCTTATTATACGATTTCTACGGCCAGCTCCTGACCGGAAAGCAGCGGCAGATCTACGAAGAAGTCCGCTTCGGGGACTTAAGCCTTTCCGAAGCCTCGGAGCTTTTCGGCGTCAGCCGGCAGGGCATCCACGACATGGTCCGCCGGGTCGAAACGGCGCTGGACCGCTACGAAGAAAAACTCGGACTGGTCAGGCAGTTCCGGGAGCTGCGCGAAAAAGCCGGACGGATCCGCGGGATCTGCGAAGAGATGAAAAAGGATCCCGGCCTGTCGGAAAAAGTCGAAGAGATCCTGAGACTGACGCGGGAAATGGAAGAGAGCTGAATAAAGGACTCACATCATGGCATTTGAAAGCTTATCGGATAAAATACAGGCCGCTTTTAAAAAGCTGACCGGAAAGGGCATGCTGACCGAAGCGGACGTCAAGACCGCCATGCGGGAGGTGAAACTCGCCCTGCTCGAGGCCGACGTCAACTACAAGGTCGTCAAGGACTTTGTCAAGGCTGTCGAAGCCCGGGCCGTCGGCAGCGAGGTCATGAAATCCTTAACGCCCGGCCAGGCCGTCATCAAGATCGTCAACGAAGAGATGATCCGCATGATGGGCAGCGAGGGCACGGAGATCAAGCTCCTGCCGCGCAACGAGATCACGGTCTACATGATGGAAGGCCTGCAGGGCGCCGGCAAGACCACTACCGCCGCCAAGCTGGCCGCTCTTCTCCAGAAGAAGAAGGACCGCAAGCCCCTGCTCGTCGCCTGCGATATCTACCGCCCGGCCGCTATCGACCAGTTGAAGGTCAACGGCGCCAAGCTCGGCATCCCGGTCTTTTCGCCGGGCTCTGATATCAAGCCGCCTGTGATCGCGAAGATGGCCCTGGAAGAAGCCAAACAGAAGGGCTACAACCTGGTCCTTCTGGACACCGCCGGCCGCCTGCACGTGGATCAGGCCATGATGGACGAGTTAAAGGAGATCAAGGCCACCGTCCCCGTCACGCAGTCCGTGCTGGTGCTGGACGCCATGACCGGCCAGGACGCCGTGAACGTAGCCCAGTCCTTCGACGAGCAGATCGGCGTGGACGGCGTGATCCTTACCAAGCTGGATTCCGACACCCGCGGCGGCGCGGCGCTTTCCGTCAAGGCCGTCACCGGCAAGCCGATCTTTTACGCCGGCATGGGAGAGAAGCTCACGGATCTGGAGCAGTTCTATCCGCAGCGGATGGCCAACCGGATCCTCGGCATGGGCGACATCCTGAGCCTGATCGAGAAGGCGGAAGCCCTGGATATCGACGATGCCAAGACCGAAGCCACGCTGCGCAAGCTCCGCAAGTCCGAATTCGATCTGGAGGATTTCCTGGAGCAGATGCAGCAGATCAAGAAAATGGGCTCGATCACGGATCTCCTCGGCGCGATCCCCGGTCTCGGCAACAAATTCCGCGGCGCGCAGATGCCGGACGACGGCGCCTTAAAGAAAGTGGAAGCCATCATCTATTCCATGACGCCGAAGGAACGCCACAAACCGGACATCATCAACGGGTCCAGGCGGCGCCGCATCGCAGCCGGCGCGGGCACCACGGTCATGGAGGTCAACCGCCTCTTAAAGCAGTTCGACCAGAGCAAGCAGATGATGAAGCAGATGACCGGCAAAATGGGCAAGAAGGGAAAAATGCCCTTCAATCTGCCCTTCTGAAAAAGCAGCTGACGTCATAACGACGTACAGATAGATCAGCGCAGAAGCGTATTTTAACCCCAAAGGGAGGAAATTTATTATGGCAGTCAAGATTCGTTTGACCAGAATGGGCAAGAAGAAAGCCCCCACCTACCGTGTGATCGTTGCCGATGAGCGCGCGCCCCGCGACGGCCGCTTCATCGATCAGATCGGCTTTTATGATCCCACTGCGGATCCCAGCATCGTAAAGATCGACACCGAGAAGGCGGCGCAGTGGATCAAGAACGGTGCGAAGCCGACCGATACCGTTGCGAAGCTCTTAAAGATCGCCGGTCTGGAATAATTCAGAGGTATGCCCATGAAAGAATTAGTTGAAGTGATCGCGAAAGCGCTGGTGACCAATCCCGACGCCGTCGTGGTTACGGAGACGGTGACGGAGCGCGAAACCGTGCTGACGCTGACGGTGGATCCGGCCGATATGGGCAAGGTCATCGGGAAGCAGGGAAGGATTGCCAAAGCGATCCGCACCGTTCTGAAAGCAGAAGCTGTCCGCGAAGACAAGCGGGTCAGCCTGGACATCGGGTGATGGAACAGTTTTTCCGGATCGGGATCTTCAGTTCCACCCATGGAATACGCGGGGAGATCAAGGTCTATCCGACCACGGATTCTCCCGCGCGTTTTTCGCGTCTGAAAAAAGTCATTCTGGAAACGCCGAAGGAAAAGCTGGATCTCGAGGTGGAAAAGGCCCGCTTCTTTAAGGGCATGGTGATCCTGAAGTTCAAAGGCATCGACAACATCAACGATATCGAGCGCTATAAGGGCGCCTCTCTCTGGGTCAGCCGCGAGGATGCGGCGCCGCTGGAGGAGGGCAGCTTTTACGTGGCGGACCTTCTGGGCTGCCGCGTGGAAACGGAAGAGGGACGGTATCTGGGTACCCTGCAGGAAGTGCTGCCCACCGGCGCCAACGACGTCTTCGTGGTAAAAGATACCGAGACGGAAGGCAGCCGTGAGTACCTGCTGCCGAACATCCGGGACTGCGTGAAACGGATCAGTCCGGAGGAGGGACGTATCGTCGTCCACCTGATGGACGGACTGGAGGATCTCTGATGCGTTTTACGGTTCTGACTTTATTCCCCGAGCTGATCGAACAGGGCTTTTCCGCCAGCATCACGGGCCGGGCCATGGAGAAAGGCCTGCTTGAGCTTCGCTGCATCAACATCCGCGACTTTGCCTCGGACCGCTACGGACACGTGGACGACTATCCCTACGGCGGCGGAGCCGGCATGGTGATGCAGGCGCCGCCCATCTACCGCGCGTACGAAGCCGCAGTGAGAGAGGGCCCGCGTCCCCGGCTGGTGTACCTGACGCCGCAGGGGGAGGTCTTTACCCAGAAAAAGGCAATCGAGCTGGCACAGGAAGAAGAGCTGTACATCCTCTGCGGCCATTATGAAGGCGTAGACGAACGGGTCCTGGAGGAGATCGCCACGGACCGGATCTCCATCGGCGACTACGTGCTGACCGGCGGCGAACTGCCTGCCCTGGTGCTGATGGACGCGGTATCCCGCATGGTCCCCGGCGTCTTAAGCAACGAGGAGTCCGGCGAGGACGAATCCTTCATGAACGGCCTGCTCGAGTATCCGCAGTACACGCGGCCGGAGGTTTTTATGGGACGGCCCGTGCCGGAGATCTTAAAGTCCGGGCACCACGCCAACATCGCGCGCTGGCGGCGGAACGAATCGCTCAGACGGACGAAGGAAGTCAGGCCGGAACTGCTGGAAAAAGCGGAGCTCGACAAGACGGACCGGAAATTCCTGCAGTCTCTGGAAAGCGATATTGAGGAAAAAAACTGAAAAAAGTGCTTGCATTTTTCCGCACAGGTGCTATTATATTACGCGTGTCGCATAAAAAGGAGCGGTCCGCTGGCGCGAAAGGCGTTATGAACGACCTGAGATTTAGGAGGAAACATGAACGACATCATCAAGAAAATTGAAGACGCTCAGCTGAAAGAGAACGTCGGTGATTTCCGCGTCGGCGATACCGTCAGAGTATACGCCAAGATCAAGGAAGGCAGCCGCGAACGTATCCAGATGTTCGAAGGCATCGTCTTAAAGCGCCAGAACGGCGGAGCCCGCGAGACCTTCACGGTCCGCAAGATCTCCGGCGGTGTCGGCGTCGAGAAGACCTGGCCCCTGCACACCCCTCTGATCGAGAAAGTGGAAGTCGTACGCCGCGGCAAAGTCCGCAGAGCCAAGCTCAACTACCTGCGTGACAGAGTCGGCAAGGCTGCCAAGGTCAAGGAAGCCAGCCGCTAAGACGCGGAACGAAAAAGCAGCTGTGAGATCTCCTCACGGCTGTTTTTTCATTTTCGCAAAGCCGGCCGCCGCTCCGGAAATACCGCCGGAGGACGGGCCAAAGAACGCGCAATCAGGCCTTGCGGCACGGTGGGGCCTGTGATATAATGACCGCCGGGCAGGGCTGAGGCCGGCACGGGATCCTATACGGAAGGAGAGAAGGCGATGGCGGGAAAACGCCGTTATGAAGTCGTAACTGCGGGCGATATCATCAAATCCGTCAGCAACTGGGTCGTTGACGTGATCCTTGTGATCGCCCTGGCCTTAACGCTGACCTATCTCTTCGGGACCCGCGTCCGCATGGAGGGAAGCTCCATGACGCCCACGCTCTCCGGCGGCGACCGCATGCTTCTGAACCGCACCAAGGGAAAGATCCTTCCCATCGAGCGCTACGATATCGTCGTGTACCATCTGCCCGGTCAGGAAGGCGTTTACCTGAAGCGCGTCCTGGCGCTGCCGGGCGAAACGCTGCAGATCAAGGAAGGGAAGGTCTATATCAACGGAGAGGCGCTGCCCGACAGCGAATACACCCGGACGCTGGCCTACGCCGGCGTAGCGGCTTCCCCCGTTACGCTGCACACGGACGAATATTTTGTGGTCGGGGAGAACCCCGACGCTTCTCTGGACAGCCGTTTCACGGACGTGGGCAATATCCCGGCGGAAAACGTACTCGGCACCGTATGGATCCGTTACGCCCCCTTTAAAAACCTGCGTTTTCTGAACTGAAGGAACTGGTATGAATCTGCAGTGGTATCCCGGACATATGACCAAAGCCCGCCGGGCGATGGAAGAGAGCCTCAAGCTGGTGGACGTGATCGTGGAGATCCGGGACGCCAGGCTTCCCTATGCCAGCGCCAATCCGGATCTTAAGAAGCTCGGGCAGGGGAAAAAGCGCCTTCTGGTCCTGAACAAGGCCGATCTTGCGGATCCCGCCGTTACGGCCGCCTGGGAAGCCTTTTTCCGCGCCGGCGGCGTCGAGGCCCTTTCCGTGGATTCCCGCAGCAAAAACCAGGCGGAGCGCCTCCGGAAGCAGCTGGACCTGTGGGCGGCGGAGAAGAGCGAAAAAGACGCGAAGCGGGGCATCAAAAACCGCCCGATCCGGGTCATGGTGGCCGGGATCCCCAACGTGGGAAAATCCACCATGATCAATTCTCTCGCGGGCCGAGCCAGTACGAAAACCGGAGATAAGCCCGGCGTTACGAAAGGCCTTCAGTGGATCCGCCTTTCCCGCAGCATGGAGCTGATGGATACGCCCGGCATTCTCTGGCCGAAGTTCGAGGACGAGACCGTCGGCCTGCATCTGGCGCTGATGGGCGCCATCAGCCAGGACGTTCTGCCGCTGGAGGAACTGGCCGTCCGCGGGATCCGGCTTCTGGAAGAAACCTATCCCGGCGTCCTGGCGGAAAAATACGGACTGAGCCGTACCGAAGCCTATGAGATGCTGCAGGAACTGGCCGAAAAACAGGGCTTTCTGAAAAAAGGATCGGTCCCGGATACCGAAGCCGCCGCCCGCCGCCTCCTGAACGACTGGCAGGCCGGCCGCCTGGGACGGATCTCCCTGGAAAAGCCCGAAGAATCCGAGGAATAAAATGAGCGAAGAAGCGAACGGCAGCAGGCCGGTCAAACAGAAAAAGAAAAAAAGGGACAGAAAGAACGAGCCCGTGATCCTGGTCCGACAGCCCTCCATGGGAAAGGATATCCTGTCCACGCTGGGCTCTCTCGTTTTCATGATCGCCTTCGTGGTCTTTTTCCTGACCTGCGTCGGTCAGCGGGTGGCCGTAGACGGCAAGTCCATGGAGGACACGCTGCAGGACGGAGACCAGCTGATCGTGGACTGCTTCACCTACCGCTTCCTGCGCGATCCCAAGCGCTTTGAGATCGTCGTTTTCCGCCTGAAGGACCGTCCCGACACCTTCTACGTCAAGCGGGTCATCGGCCTGCCCGGTGAAACGGTGCAGATCATCAATTCCGGGATCTATATCAACGGAAAGCCCATCGAGGATCCCTATGCGACGCAGAGCTACTTCCCGGCCGGCTCGGCGGAAGAGATCATCAGGCTCGGAGAAGATGAATACTTCGTCATGGGCGACAACCGGGTCAACAGCATCGACTCCCGCTATGACGTCGGTCCCGTCAGCCGCTCCCAGTTCGTGGGACGGGCCCTTTACCGCGTGCTTCCCTTTGCCAATCGGACTTCCCTGGTTCCCGCGGAGGTAAAAAATGCCGCGCCTTGATCTGGAGAAGGAACGCGCAAGACTCTTTGCGATGGGCGAATATGAGCGACACTTTGCGGAAAAAGGTCGGATCGCCGGCGTCGACGAGGTCGGCCGCGGTCCTCTTTTCGGCCCGGTGGCGGCCGCCGCCGTCATTCTGGAGCCCGGCAGCGAGATCCTTTATCTGAACGATTCCAAAAAGCTCTCCGAAGCCAGACGGGAAGCCCTCTACGACGAAATCATGGAAAAGGCCGCCGCCGTCGGCGTCGGCATGGTATCCGCCGCCCGGATCGACGAGATCAATATCCTGCAGGCCACCTATGAGGCCATGCGGGAAGCCGTTTCGCAGCTGTCCCCCCGGCCGGATTATCTGCTGGTGGACGCCGTTACCATTCCCGGTATTTCCGTGCCCCAGCTCGGCATCATCAAGGGAGACGCCAAAAGCCTTTCCATCGCGGCGGCCAGCATCATCGCCAAGGTCACGCGGGACCGTCTGATGTACGAATACGACGCGCTGTACCCCGGCTACGGCCTGGCGAAAAACAAGGGCTACGGCACGGCGGAGCATATAGAAGCCCTGCGGCGTCTGGGGCCGACCCCGCTGCACCGCCGCAGCTTCATCAGGAATTTCACGGAGTAAAAGCAAAAAATGAATAAACGGCTGATCGGCAGCGAGCGCGAAGAGCAGGCTGCCGCCTTTCTGCGTGCGCGGGGCATGGAGATCCTCGTGCACAGCTTCCACTGCCGCCTCGGAGAGATCGATCTGGTCGCACGGGACGGCGATACCCTCGTATTCGTCGAAGTCAAGTACCGTTATTCCGGCCGTTTCGGCTGGGGAGAAGAGCACGTGGACAGAAAAAAACAGGCAACCATCTTTCAGGTCGCCCGTGTGTATCTGAACCGTTACTGCCGGGAAGGCGAGCCTCCCTGCCGCTTTGACGTCGTGGCGATCGACGGGGAACGAATCCTTCACTTCCCCGACGCCTTCGGTAAGTACTAGCCTTCGGCCTTCTTAACGAGATCCTGCAGCAGTCCGATCGGGCTGACAACGGTCGAGACGGCGATATTGTGGTTCATGGTGTTGATGATCTTGCCGACATAGCCGGATAGATCCGCCTCGAAGTACCAGGGCTGCTCCAGCACGATGGGCGCCCGGTAGTTCAGGTTGGTCGTCACCATATAGTCGAAAATGCCTTCGTCGTGCGCCTTGATGTATTTCTCAAAGCCCGTGACAAAGAGTCCGAAGGTGCAGCAGATGATGATGCACGCCGCGTTTTTCCGCCGCATCTCCTTCGCCGCTTCCAGGATGTTGAAGCCGGTGGAAATGATGTCGTCCAGGATCAGAACGGTCTTGCCGGTCGGATCCGGTCCCAGATATTCGGAAGCCACGATCGGGTTGACGCCGTCCTCGATCACCGTGTAGTCGCGTCTCTTGTAGAACATGCCCAGATCCACGCCGACGGTATTCGCCAGGAATACGCCGCGCTTCATGGAGCCTTCGTCGGGGCTGACGATCAGGAAATCGTCCCGGTGCAGCTTCGTGTCGACCAGATTCTTTTCGCCCAGCTTCTGCAGCAGGACCTTCAGGAAATGATAGTCGGGAGAATAGTTGTCGAAATCGTGCAGCGGAATGGCGTTCTGCACGGTCGGATCATGGGCGTCGAAGGTGATGATGTTTTCCACGCCCATGCTGCTGAGTTCTTCCAGCGCCATGGCGCAGTCCAGCGATTCCCGGTGCACTCGCTTGTGCTGGCGGCTCTGATACAGGAAGGGCATGATCACGCTGATGCGGTGCGCGGAGGAGCGGGCCGTCGCCACGATGCGCTTTAAGTCCTGATAGTGGTCGTCCGGCGACATGTAGTGCGTACGGCCGTTGATCTTGAAGCTCATGCTGCTGTTCGTCACGTCGGAAATAATAAACAGGTCGCAGCCGCGGACCGATTCCAGGATCATGCCCTTGGCTTCGCCGGATCCGAAGCGGGGGCATTCCGTACGAACCAGATAGGTGTCGCGGTCGTAGTCGCGGCTGGCAATGGTGGGGTCATCTTCGAGGTGGTCGGCCAGATACTGTTTGCGAAGGGCCACGATATGCTTATCGGCCTTTTCACCCAGTTCCCGGCAATTGTCCATAGCAACGATCTTTAATGGCGCAAGAAGCGTGCGGTTTTTGAAGAAATACTGTTTTTCCTGATCGTTTAACATGAGATCCTCCGTGAAATAAGATGCATTCCGCAAAAATAGTATCACTTTTCTGTGGAATTGGCAAGAAAGTTATGCTAAAATATGTTTTCGAAAGGCGGCAGAATGAGCAAGCACCGAATTACCGGGATCAAACCCGGCTCCATAGCGGAAGAGCTGAATATGAAGAGCGGGGATTTCGTCCTGGAGATCAACGGACAGCCGATCGAGGACGTCTTTGACTACGAGTTCCTTTGCCGGGACGAGTACCTGGAGCTTCTGAGCGAAACGGCGGAAGGAGAGCAGACCCTGTTCGAGATCGAGAAGGAGGAGGACGAGGATCTGGGGCTCCTTTTTGACGGCGGCTTAATGGATCAGTACCGCTCCTGCCGCAACAAATGCATTTTCTGTTTTATCGATCAGATGCCGCCCGGCATGCGGGAGACCTTGTATTTCAAGGACGACGACGCGCGCCTGAGCTTTCTGCAGGGCAATTACGTGACGCTGACCAACATGAGCGATCACGATATCGAACGGATCATCCGTTACCGCCTCTCGCCGATCAATATCTCGGTGCACACCATGAACCCGGCGCTGCGCTGCCGCATGCTGAACAACCGCTTCGCCGGAGAAGCGCTGAAAAAGCTGGACGCTCTGTACGAGGCCGGTCTGACCATGAACGGCCAGATCGTGCTCTGCCCCGGCTGGAACGACGGGGAGGAACTGGAATACACCATCCGGGAGCTCTCCAGATACCTGCCCGTCATGGAAAGCGTTTCCGTGGTACCGGTGGGTCTGACCAAATACCGGGAGAAGCTGGCGCCCCTGCGGCTCATGACGAAGGAAGAAGCGCGCCGGACCGTTGAGATCATCGAGGCCTGGCAGAAGAAACTGTTTCCGGAGTACGGTCTGCATTTTATCCACGCCAGCGACGAGATCTACCTAAAGGCGGAGCTCCCCCTGCCGGAGGAGGACCGCTACGACGGGTACCTGCAGCTGGAAAACGGCGTGGGCATGCTGCGTCTGTTTATGGACCAGTTCCGCGAGGAACTGGCGCATCACCGTCCGTCGAAGAAAAAGAGGGAGGTCTCCCTGGCCGGCGGGCTCCTGGCGGCGCCCGCTCTGAAAGAACTGACGGACGAGCTCTGCGCGAAATTCCCCGGCATCGCGGTGCATCTGTACCCCGTCGTCAACCGCTTTTTCGGAGAGTCGATCACGGTTTCCGGCCTGATCACCGGACAGGATCTTATCGCGCAGCTGAAGGGAAAGCCGCTGGGCGAGATCCTGTATCTGCCGGACACTATGCTGCGGGCCGGCGAGGACGTCTTTCTGGACGATATCCACGCCTGGCAGGCCGAGGAGGCTCTTGGCGTGCCCATCACGGCGCTGGAGTGCAACGGAGCGTCTCTGGTCAAAAGTATTCTGCAGTCGGCGGGAAAGCCGTCTGCCAAACGCCTTTTTCGGGCTTATGAACCGGGAGGGAAAGGATGAGCAAACCGATCATTGCCATCGTGGGAAGGCCGAACGTCGGCAAATCCACGTTATTCAATAAAATAGCGGGAGAGAGGATCTCCATCGTGGACGATACGCCCGGCGTGACCCGGGACCGTATCTATGCGGACTGCACCTGGCTGGACAGGGCCTTCACCCTGATCGACACCGGCGGCATCGAGCCGGAGAGCGAGGACGTGATCTTAAAGCAGATGCGGGAGCAGGCGGAGGTCGCCATGGAGACCGCGGACGCGATCATTTTCCTGACGGACGTCAAGCAGGGGCTGGTGGACGCGGATATGCGCGTCGCTGACATGCTGCGCCGTTCCCAGAAGCCGGTCGTCCTGGCCGTCAACAAGGTGGATAACTTCACGAAGTACGGCAACGACGTCTACGAATTCTACAATCTCGGCCTCGGGGATCCGATCCCGGTCTCGGCCTCCGAAATGCTGGGCCTCGGCGACCTGCTGGACGCGGTCATGCGCCAGATTCCCCGCAAGGCGGAGGAGGAAGAAGAGGATACCCGTCCCCGCATCGCCATCATCGGCAAGCCGAACGTCGGCAAGAGCAGCATCGTCAACCGGATGGCCGGCAACCGCCGGGTCATCGTGTCGGACGTCGCCGGGACGACACGCGACGCCATTGACACGGTCGTGCGCCGCAACAAGAAGGAATACGTCCTGATCGATACGGCCGGCCTGCGCCGCCGCAGCAAGGTCAAGGAAAACATCGAGCACTACAGCATCATCCGCGCCGTGAGCGCCGTCGAGCGCTCGAACGTCGTGATCCTGGTGATCGACGCGGCGGAGGGCGTGACCGAGCAGGACGCCAAGATCGCCGGCATCGCCCATGAAAACAACAAAGGCGTTCTGATCCTGGTCAACAAATGGGACCTGGTGGAGAAGGACAACAGCTCCGTCAAGGCCTTTACCAAAAAGATCCGGGAGGTCCTGTCCTTCCTGGAGTACGCGGATATCCTTTTCGTATCCGCCGAGACCGGGCAGCGGCTCTCGCAGATCTTCGACAAAGTGGACGAGATCGTGGAGGCCTGCAGCCTGCGTGTCGGCACGGGCGTCCTGAACGAGATCGTCTCGCAGGCCACGGCCATGCACGAGCCGCCCTCCGACAAGGGCAAGCGGCTGCGGATCTATTACAGCACGCAGGTCGCCGTCGGGCCGCCCACCTTCGTTTTCTTCGTCAATGACAAAAAGCTGATGCATTTTTCCTATCAGCGCTATCTGGAGAATCAGATCCGGGAGACCTTCGGCTTCCGGGGCACCAGCATCAAGATCATCATCCGGGAAAGGAATGAAAAGGACCAATGATCCGTCTTCTTTTACTCGTTATCGGATACGGCTTCGGATGCATCCAGACCAGCTTCATCTACGGGAAGAAGCAGGGTCTGGATATCCGCGAACACGGCAGCGGCAATGCCGGCACCACGAACGCCCTGCGCGTCATGGGCCGCCGGGCCGGTGTCATCGTTTTTATCGGGGATATGGGGAAAATGATCCTCGCCCTGCTGTTTACTGGCCTGGTGTTCCGCTATCTTGGCGACGATCACCGCCTGCTGATCCGTCTCTGGACGGCTGTCGGCGTCGTGCTGGGACACGACTTTCCTTTTTATATGAATTTCAAGGGCGGCAAGGGCATCGCTTCCACGGGCGGACTGATGTTTTTCCTGGACTGGCGGATGACGATCTTTTCCTTTGTCACCTTCTTCGGCCTTACCCTGCTGACCAAGCTGGTCTCCCTGGCCTCCTGCATCATGGTGACCGGAGATCTGATCTTATTTACGGTTCTCATCTTGACAGGACGCATCAATCCCGGTATTATGCCTATTGGGGAAGGCATCTTGCTGATGACCTTTATTGTTGTGCTTTCGCTTATCAGGCACAAGGACAATATCGCGCGTCTCCTGAAAGGAGAGGAGAAGCCGATCACGCTGTAAGCACAGAGAAAGTCATATCATGAAAATAAACGGGAAAAAGAGTATATGGGAGATCATAACGGCGGGAGTCCTCGGCGTTTTGTTCGTTTTTGTGCTGACCGCCTGTTTTATGCGCGTGCCCGCCTCTGCCAAGATCTCCGTCGACGAGTCGGTCCTGTATCTGATCGAGGGTCAGGCGAAGGACGAAAACGGAGCGGAAGCCTCCTGCGTGCAGGCGGCGGAAAGCTCCCGTCAGAAGCGGATCCAGGACTCCATCGATTACAGCATCTATATTGAGGAATCCCTTGCGGCATCCGTCGCGGAATCCGCCTCGATCGAGGAATCCATAAAGGAATCCGTCGAGGAATCCCTGTGGCAGGAAAAGAAAAGCTCGATAGCGGCCTCCCTTCTGGAACTGGCCGAGAAGTATCAGTCCGCAGAGGATGCGAGCCGCGAAGAAGAAGAATACATGGAATGGCTGATGGCCTCCATGGAAGCTTCCCGGGAAGCCGTCCGGCAAGCTTCGAGAGAGCAGGCCTCAAGAGAACAGGCTTCGAGAGAAGAGGAGTCGCGGAAAGCGGCGGCTGCGACGCGCAACACCATCGTGACGCCGTGGAACGGTGAAAACGTCGTATTTTTCGGCGATTCCCGCACCTCCGGCTTTTATCCGAGCATCTATAACTGCTGGCCGGGCCATCTGATCGGGCATACGGTATCCCGCTCGTGGGGTGAAACCGCAAGGCAGGAGCTGCAGGCTCTGATCGCGCAGAACCCTGTCAAAGCCGTGTTCATGAACGCCGGCGACGACGTCAGCGCAGGGCTTAACGTCGCCATCACCAACTATGAAGCGGTGATCCGGAACTTCTCCGCCCAGGTGCCGAACTGCAAGATCTACGTCGTGTATGCGATCCCTGCCACCGACGCAGCCGTTGCGGCGCGGCCCTTCCTCGGTCTGCTTCCGGAATACAACGTCCTGCTGAAGGATATGTGCGAGCGGAACGGCTGGACCTTCGTCTACGGGAATCAGGGCTTTTCGCCTGAATGGTGCTATGCCAGCGACGGCGTGCACTTTACCCCTTCGTGGACGCGGCAATGGTTCAACAATATCCGAGCGGAGGTGGGATTCTGATGCCGGAAAAGACGCCTAAACAGATCCGGGATAAGATCGTATATATCCTGCTGCTTCTTGTCCTGACCGCTTCTGTGGTGCTTTTTGTCCGATCCCGTCTTCAGGTGGCGGCCGGCGTTCCTTACGATCTTTCCGCCCTTGAGGCGGAGCTGATGAACAGCGGCCTTCTGGAAGAAGCGCAGCCCGGCTCGGAAGCAAGCATCCGCCGCAACTACGATCTGCTTCCGTCCGCCTACGGAGAGGCGCTGCATATCGCGCCGCGGGATTTCATGTCCGTAGAGGAGATCATTATCATCCACCTGGACAAAAACTCGGACGCGGAGAGCATCCGGAACGCTTTTACCAGAAGGACGGAAAACCTGAAGCTGACTTTTGAAAACTACGGAACGGATCAGTACGACCTTCTCTGTTCCTGTCTGCGATATGAAAACGATCTGTATCTGGTTTCCGTGACCGGTCATCAGGCGTCGCGCCTGATGGAGATGATACGGGCCCGGATCGAGAGGTGAGAGCATGGTATTCAGCAGCAATATCTTTATATTCTTCTTTTTGCCGGCATGCCTTCTCCTCTATTTTCTGATCCCGGGGATCCGCGCTAAAAACGGCGTCCTGCTTCTGTTCTCCCTGATCTTTTACGCCTGGGGCGAGCCGATCTATCTGTTCCTGATCCTCGTATCCATCCTTCTGAACTATCTGACCGGCCTGTATATGGACCGGATCCCGTCCTGGCGGAAGGGGATCCTGGTCATGGCCGTCATCCTGAACCTGGCGCTGCTCGGGTTCTTTAAGTACTATTCGTTTCTGCTGGGCATCATCAACGGCCTGTTCGGCCTGTCTCTGACTTCGCGGGAGCTGCCCCTGCCGATCGGCATCTCGTTCTACACCTTCCAGGCCCTGTCGTACGTGATCGATCTGTACCGGGGCAAGATCAAGGTGCAGAAAAACGTTTTCCGCT
>JAEEUR010000013.1 GCA_016290595.1 Lachnospiraceae bacterium
CCAGCAGGACCGGAAGGGTGATGTTTTCCGTGACATTCAGCACGGGGATCAGGTTGTAGAATTGATAGATCAGGCCGACTTGGCGGCGCCGGAAAACAGCAAGGTGGTCTTCATCCTGTGCAAACACGTCCTGATCTTCCAGATAGACCTTCCCGGAAGTCGGGCGATCGACGCCGCCTAAGATGTGCAGCAGCGTGGATTTTCCGGAACCTGACGGTCCGATGATTGCCAGGAACTGTCCCTTTTCAACGCTGAAAGACACGCCGTCCAGCGCCCGCACTTCTCCCTCACCGGAACCGTAGACTTTGGATAAGTTTTCGACTTTCAGTATTTCCATACGAACTCCTTCGGTTTTTTTTACAGTTCCGATCATACCTTCTTAAGGTGACGATCCGGTGAGTTTTTTCTAAAAGATCTGTCACAATACCTGCTTATAGAACTTGATCTCGAAGCAGGCGCCTTCCGCGGTGTTAATGGCGCGCAGGGTCCCGCCCTGAGTATGAATGATCTTCTGCGCAAGCGACAGGCCGATCCCGTAGCTGTTTTCCGACGAACCACGGCCTTTATAAAAGCGGTCAAACAGATGAGGAAGGTCTTCCGGTGCGATCCCGGAGCCGGAGTCCGTCACGGTGATGACGGTAAACAGGGCATTTTCTTCCGCCTTGATCCGGATGCTGCCGCCTTCCGGTGTGTAATTTACGGAGTTCCTGAGAAGATTGCTTAGCGCTTCCGCCGTCCAGTTGAGGTCTCCGGAAAAGACAGCTTCGCCGCCTTCGGTCGTCAGCGTGATTCCCCGCAGTTCCAGCGGGATCAGCAGCGGTTCGGCGGCTTTTTCCGTAAGTTTCCGGACGGAGATGTCTTCTTTCGCCATGACGACCGCATCAGCATCCAGGCGGGACAGTTTGAGGAGCGCTTCTACCAGCCATTCCGTGCGGGCAAGGAGCGTGTTCAGTTCACGGGTCAGCGCGGCCTGGCGTTCTTCGGACAGATCTTTTTCCTGCAGCAGACCGATGGTCAGATTCATGGTGGTGAGCGGCGTGCGAAGCTGATGGGAAATGTCCGCCAGAGCATCAGCCAGGAATGCCTTTTCCTTCTGCAGGGCGTCTGCCCGTTCCTTCAGCAGCAGAGTAATCTTTTCAATATCGCCGGCCAGGAGCGACAGTTCTCCTTCTTCGTAGTCGCGGATCGGCAGCGGCGTACCGCGCTGCAGCAGTTCATTCAGATGTTCACTGAACGACTGCAGCTTTTTGTAGCGGGAGATCTCCGTGAAAAAGAAAACCAGGCATACGGCAAGACAGCCCGCCAGTACCAGCAGACCGGTCAGGGAAGAGTGCAGAAATCCGCAGACAGTAAGCGCCAGACAGATGCACGAAAGCAGAATGAGGCTCCGTTTCAGTTCTTTATTGTTCCGGATCATGGCTTACTCCTTCAGCTGATAGCCGATCCCGCGGACCGTCAGGATCAGACGGGGATCCTGAGAATCTTCTTCCAGCTTCTCCCGCAGGCGCTTGATATAAACGGTCAGCGTATTGTCGCTCACGTATTCGCCGGCACTGTCCCATATCTCATCCAGCAACTGTTCACGGGTCAGGATCTGCCCCCGGTGATTCAGGAAAAACATGAAAAGGCGGTACTCCAGCGCGGACAGGAAGATCTGCTGGTCACCACGGAACACCAGCCCTTTTCCCGTATCGACTCTCAGCTCTCTGAGCACGATCTCACTGTGGTTTCCCGAAGTCCGCCGCAGAACGCTGCGGATCCGTGAGACCAGTTCTTTCGGCCGGAATGGTTTGGCAATATAGTCATCAGCCCCCATATCCAGGCCGGTCACGGTACTCAGTTCATCTCCGGATGCCGTGAGAAAAATGACGGGAACACCTTTTCCTCTGGCATGAGCGCAGACGGCAAAGCCGTTACCTTCCGCCAGGGTAATATCGACCAGCACCAGGTCCGGCCGCTCCGCATCGATGGCAGCAACAGCCTGCGGCTGCCCGCCGGCAGACACGCAATGGAAACCTTCTGTACTCAAATATTCCGTTAATCGCTGTACCAGAGCGGAATCATCTTCTACCATCAATAGTTTTTCCATGAAAGACCTCCTTTCTTACGGAAAGCGGGGACTTGAAACAGTATAATTATATCATTCCGGGCTTTCAAAAGCGAATGACAAAATTGTCACATTAGCAGTTTACGGAAATACAGAACACCTGCGCCAAACCTGTATATCTGCCCCCATTATCCTGCCTTAACGCAGGATTCGTGATCATTATGCCAGAATCGATTCTCGCGCAAAAAAGACTTGTTTTTCGCCCCCAAAAGGATTCGATATCAGTATTTACACGACAGATTTTGAGAATGAGTTTATTTCCCTGACAGATATTGCCAGGTACAAAAGTGAATTTCCCCATGATGTGATCAAAAACTGGCTTCGTAGTCGTGAAACCATTGAGTTCCTTGGGTTATGGGAAAGCTTACATAATCCTGACTTTAAACAGGTCGAATTCGACCTGTTTAGAAGTGAAGCCGGTTTGAATGCTTTTACGATGTCACCTTCGAAATGGATTGAGGGAGTAAATGCAATAGGGATCGTTACAAAAGCCGGCCGTTATGGCGGCACCTACGCGCATTCTGATATCGCCCTCGAGTTTGCCTCCTGGATCTCGGTGGAATTCAAACTGTATATTGTAAAAGACTACCAGAGGATCAAGTCGATTTAGCATTTGACTTTTCGGTGATGGTTCCGTTATAATTAAGCTAACTTTATTGTTAGAACGGTTGTCTGACCCCATTTCGGTACGGAAGGAAATGTGTTCCGTGCCATAGTAACTATTTCTATCGCTGTCTGAGTTAAAGAACGGAGGTTCATCATGAAAAGGAAAACAAGCAAGATTCTCGGATTCCTGCTGGCTGTTTTTATGGCGGCAGGTTTGTTGTCCCCGAATGCGCGGGCGGAGGATTCCCTCATCAAATATCCTGTCTGGATCGGGAACACACAGGTCACGTCGGAAAACAAGGACGACGTACTGGAAGACGGCGGAAGCGTGAAGTACACGCCGGCCACAGAGAGCGACGCGGCCAAACTCGTCCTGAATGATCCTTCCATATCCGACGTGTATACCGATGCGGACGGTCTGGAATCCGTCATTTATGCCGCAGAGGCGCTGGATATCGAAGGAAAAGCGACGCTGAGCGGAACGGACTGCGGAATACGGGCTACCGTCGGACGTCTGAAGATCATAGACGCCGAGATGAACGTATCCGGCACGTTATACGGGATATATTCTGACGCGTATTTAGCGATCGAAGGCGGCAGCGTGACCGTGGATGCCACCGACTACGCAGTGAGCACGGCGATATTCAGCGAAAACACGGTCTTTCTGGAAAGCGGCGGCAGCGTGTCCGCCACGGGCGGCACGGCCATTGCCTCGTCTAAAGACGTATATATTGCGTACAGCGCCGGCACAATCACTGCGACAGGCAAACAGTTCTACGGCATCAGTTCTTCCGACTACATTCATATTGACGGCGGAACGGTCAAAGCCTCCGGACCCATGTACGGCATTTCCGGAAAAAAGGTCGTCATCGGTCCCGATGTACCCTTTGAGGTCACCGCCGACAGTGACGCCACGGCCATATACGGTGAGGAAAGTCTGTACTTGGGAACTTACGTGATGGTCACGGAGCCGACAAGTTATACCAAAACGACGCACACGATCCTCGGTGACGACGGGATCCATGACGCGACGCATGTGAAGCTTATTCTGGATGATATCTATCCCGTTTATATCGGAGAAAAAAAGCTTTCCGCGCATAACGTTACGAACGATAAGGCCCAGTTCGATCCCGGAACCAACACCCTGACGCTGGACAGCCCGACGATCGATACGGAGCATTCCGGTTACTGGTCCCGGATCGCGTCGGAAGGGATCGATCTGACCGTGAAGGGGAAAGCCAGCCTGAGCTCTCAGGGCAACGTGCTGAAAGCCGCAGGAGATCCAAAAGATGGGAGCGGCGGCAATCTGACGGTGGACGGCGCGGAGCTTAATCTGTCCGGCTGGTCTACCGGCCTCAGCAGCGACAAAGCGCTTGTCATTACCGGAAACAGCTCGGTGACGGCGACCGGCCGGGATAACTCCGGCATATACGGAAGCAGCGGCGTAACGATCGACAGCGGCACAGTAACAGCCGAATGTACGAAAAACGGCTCAGGCATCAGAACATGGGACGGCGATATCGTTATCACCGGCGGAAGCGTGAAGACGACGTGTCTGGGTGATCCGGATAGCTGGAAGCCTTTAGGTTACGGTATAGAAAGCAGAACCGGCGCCATCGTGATCAGCGGCGGTACGGTAGAAGCAACAGGATATACCCGGGCGTTCTATACCGATCCGGATCTTTCCGGCTACAAGAATCCGATCGTGACGGTGAATACCGAAGCCAAGGCGGAAGGCGCCGCGGCCTGGGACGGGACCACGCCTCTGGGCGGAGACGGCTCACCTTACAAGTACGTGAAGATCGAACAGGGCGCCATTCCCAAATACGGCATCACCGTCATCGGCGGTAAGGCGTACAGCGACGCGGCCAAGACGGCGGAGATCATCGAAGCGGCGGAAGGGGATACGATCTACATCAAGTTTAACGATCCGGCTGACGGCAAGTTCGTTTCGGATATCACGTACAGCGAAGGATTCTTCTATCAGACAATGTACACAGGCGGCGTGACCATGCCTGCCAAGGCAGTCACTTTTGAAATTAAAACGGAGGACCGCCAGACGGTCACGATCGACCTGACGTCCGGCTCTGCCGCCACGTTGCTGACCGCGCTGTTCTACAACGTCCCGTATGATTACGAATACGGCATCCTGCTTACCGCGCCGCCTATCGACGTGGATCTGGACAAAGACGGTAATAAAGATATCACGGTAACGGAATACGACCCGGGAACCAACAGCGCCACCGTCGTACCGCATGCGGAAACGAAGCTGACCGGATCCTATGATAAGATCCCGGATTCAGCCAATACGCCTTACAGTAAGGTGACGTTCGTGTTCAGCAAAGGGGAAACGCCGATCACCTATACCGTCACCTTCGATCCGAACAGCGGCAGCGGCACTATGACGCCGAATCCCGTGACCGTGAAGGAAGGCGAAAAGCTGACGCTTCCCGAATGCACCTTTACCCCGCCCGCTGCGGACAAGGAATTTGACAAGTGGGATGCCGGCAAGCCGGGCGAACAGGTAGACGTTATTTCCGACTGCGTGATCCGCGCGATCTGGAAGGAAAAGGCCGTAACGACGTATACCGTCACCTTTGACGCCAACGGACACGGAACGGCGCCTGCGGCGCAGACGGTCGAGGACAGCAAGATGGCCGCGAAACCTGCCGACCCGACGGAAACCGGCTGGACCTTCGGCGGCTGGTTCAAGGAAGCGGCCTGCACCAATGCCTTCGACTTCTCGACGCCGATCACTGTCGACGTCACTCTCTATGCCAAGTGGCTGCCCAACGTCGTTGGACTTAAGGTCCACTCGACAGGCCCCGAAAAGAACGGCGAAGGCAAGTATCAGCTTGCCATTGACAAGACCGAGGCGGTCTTTGCCGTGACGACCGACGCGACGGTCTCGCTTCTCAGCTTCACGGCGCTTTCTTCCGGCCAGGACTACGATGATCCGAAACTCACCACGGCTCCCATGCCGGGCACGGAATACTACTTCTGGCTGACGGTGGAGGCCGGTACGGAAGGCGATCCGGCCGTGTTCTGGACCGATGACATGAAGACCGGCGGCGAAGCGCTGGTCGACAGCGGTACGCTGACGCTCGTCAAGATCACGCACAGCGCGGGCGGCAGCCAGGCTTCCCTTCTGTACAAGTACGTTGAAAAGGATCCGACGTATACCGTCACCGGCGGCGGAAACAGCAGCCGGACGAAAGGCAGCGCCTCAACGCTGACGGTCACGGTCAAGCGCGATCCCGCCGACAATCTGTGCTTCGATCACTTTACCGCCGTCAAGATCGGCAGCCAGACCTTGACGCCCGGCACGGATTATGAGGCGGCGGCCGGCAGCACCGTCGTCACCATCAAGGCATCCGCGCTTAACGCGCTTGCCGTCGGGACGCATACCGTCACGGTGATCTTCAACGACGGATCCGTTGCCACGCTGCTGACGGTCAAGGCGGCGCCGACCATGCCAGACACCGGCGAGAGCGCGGAGCTGGGACTTTGGACCGCCGTGATGACCGTTTCTGCCATGGGGTTCTGCTGGACGCTTATCCGCAGAAAACAGCTTTTGCTCACTGATTGGTAATGCGTTTCCGAATTGCGGGAAGGGCGGGAGAGATCCCGCCCTTCTTTTTTGCAAACTTCACAGCCGGGCGGATACGGTCCGGATGCAGGGAAGGACTGAGGAACGTATCTTCCGCTTGCCGCCGGTCTTCGATCCGTTGTATAATATCCGCAGCAAGGCAGAGAAAACGGATCGATTTCGAACCGTTAAACGTCCCGATTCGCTTCAGGATCAAGGGGGAACAGGTAAACTTGAGAGATTACAGCGCACAGAATAAAAAAGCGTGGGAATTTGACGCCTATGCGTTCTGGATTAGGCACGCCGGAACGCCCGAAGAACGGGCGGCGGAAGACGTGAAGGACCCGCTGAAGATGCTCCGCAGGCATGCGCAGTACTTTGACACTTTCAAAGGCGTCAGGATCGCCAATATCTGCGGATCCTGCGGAAAGAAAGCGGTCCCGCTGGCTCTGCTCGGCGCCGACGTCACCGTCTTCGATATCTCTGAGGCGAATAAAAGGTATGCCCTGGAAGTTGCCGAAGCGGCGGGGACGCAGATCGAATACGTCGTCGGAGACGTGCTTGAGATCGACACGG
The DNA here is from genome assembly GCA_016290595.1 of Lachnospiraceae bacterium. Lineage (GTDB taxonomy): Bacteria > Bacillota > Clostridia > Lachnospirales > Lachnospiraceae > UBA6987. The sequence continues at coordinate 6,879 of JAEEUR010000013.1, forward strand.
ACAGATATTCAGACTGGTTTGACGTCGTGTTCATGGAAGGCGGAGTCCTTCATTATTTCCACGACATCGATGAATTCATGAGGATCATGCATGCGATCCTGAAGCCGGGCGGCAGGATCATCTGCAGCGATTTTCATCCCTTTACCAAAATCAGCGACAGCCTGAATTTCCAGATGCCGGCAATGAGCTACTTTTCCACGGAGATTTTTGAAGGAGAGATGGCCCACGCGAGATTCTATGACGAAGAGATCCGAAAGACGTTTCCGAAGTGCAGCTACCGGAAATACACGATCAGCGAGATCCTGAATGCCATGATCCGCAGCGGCTTTACGATCAGGCGTTTCGATGAGCATCCTTCCTGGGAAAACGAGGACCTTCCCGGGGAATTTACGGCGGTCGGCGTGAAAGAAGCGGGAGGAGAAGAATGAAGCGGTCTGAGATCAACCGGGCGATCCGGGAAATGGAGGCGGCGTGCGCGCGCGAGCACTGTTATCTGCCGCCTTTCTGTCATTTCACGCCGGAAGAGTGGCAGCAGAAAGGACGTGAGTACGATGAGGTCCGCGACTGCCTGCTGGGCTGGGACATCACCGACTACGGCCAGGGCGACTTCGACCGGATCGGCTTCTCCCTGATCACGATCCGGAACGGAAACCGCGCCCTGGCGGAAAAATACCCGAAGGTCTATGCGGAAAAGCTGCTGTATTTAAAAGAGGGGCAATACGCGCCCCGGCATTTTCACTGGTTCAAAACGGAGGACATCATCAACCGCGGGGGCGGCGTCCTGCTGCTCCGGGTCAACCTCTCGCTGCCGGATGAGAGCGTGGATGCTTGCTCGGACGTCACCGTTTCGTGCGACGGCCGCCGCCTGACGGTACCGGCGGGGACGCAGATCCGCCTTGTACCGGGGGAGAGCATCCACATCCCGCAGCGCCTCTACCACGATTTTTCCGTAGAGCCCGGGACCGGGGCGGTCCTGATCGGGGAGGTCAGCCAGTGCAACGACGACAACTGCGACAATCATTTCGATCCGCCTATGGGGCGTTTTCCGCTTATTGAGGAGGACGAGCCGCCGTACCGCCTGCTGGTAAACGAATATCCGCGGCAAAACGAAGAAGGAGGCATTCATGGCACCACAGAAAGAAGAACTCCTGAAGGAACTGACAGCGCTCTTTACGAGCTGCGAAGGCAACACGGTCCCGGCTGACAAGGCTCTGCCGCAGTGCGAAGGACTGGTAATTTTTGAAGATCCGATCTTCGGCGTGAGCCGCGCGGACGATCCGATCTACCTGACGTTTAAAGAGAAAGACGTGATCGGCGACAATTTCCTGCTGCCGGCGGAATGGCTCCCGGAGGCACGGTCCGTCATTTCCTTCTTCCTGCCGTTTACGGAAAGCGTCAGGCGCTCCAACCGGGGCGGGCCGGAGAGCATTTCTCCGGAGTGGCTCCACGGCCGCATCGAAGGGCAGGCCTGCATCACGGATTTCACGAAAAAACTGAAAAGCTATTTTGAGTCCCGCGGGAGCAGGGTCTGCGTCCCGGCTCTGGATGCCCGCTTTGCGGTCCGTACGACGGCGCTGCCGGAAGGCGATCCGAAGGGCGTGCACATCGCGAGCAACTGGTCGGAGCGGCATATCGCCTATGCTTCCGGCCTGGGGACCTTCTGCCTGACGAGAGGGCTTATCACGGCCAAAGGCGTGGCTGGGCGCTTCGGCAGCCTCATCGTTTCCGAGGAGATCGAAGCGGATGAACGGCCGTACACGGGCGTGTACGACTACTGCAGCCGCTGCGGCGCCTGCATCCGCCGCTGTCCGGCCGGCGCGATCAGTCTGGAAGGTGGCAAGAACCAGATCAGATGCAAGCAGTGGATGGACCTCATGAAGAAACGCTATGCCCCGCGCTACGGCTGCGGAAAATGCCAGATCGGCGTCCCCTGCGAGAGCGGGATCCCGGCCGGGAGAAGATGAAAAGCCGTTCCGGAAAAGGAGTTAACTATGAAAAGAATATTGTCACTGCTGCTCACCGTCCTTATTCTGGGATCTGTCCTGACCGGCTGCGACGGGACCAGACCCGCCGGAAACGTCTATAACGACGGGCGGGCGCGCCCGTCTTCCTGCGGAAAGCTGCAGGTGAAGAACGGCAAGCTCTGCTCGGAGAGCGGAGACCCCGTCATGCTCCGGGGCGTCAGCACCAACGGCCTGATCGTCACCGAGTCTTTCATCAATGAGGATCTCTTCCGGGAACTGTCGAAGGACGCCGGCGTCAACTTGTTCCGGCTGGCCATGTATACCTACGGGGTCGGCATCATCGGCTACTGCACGAACGGCGATAAGGAGCGCTATCACCGGGATATCGAAAACGGCGTCGAGTACGCGGCGCGGCAGGATATGTACGTCATCATCGACTGGCATATCTTAAGCGACGGCGATCCCAACACCTATCTGGAAGAGTCGAAGGCCTTTTTTGCCGAAATGGCGGAGAAGTACAAAGATTATAAGAACGTTCTGTACGAGATCTGCAACGAGCCGAACAAGGTGGACTGGGCGGCGGTGAAAAAATATGCCGAAGCGGTCATCCCCGTCATCCGGGAGAAGGATCCCGCGGCCGTCGTCATCGTGGGCAACCCGGAGTGGTCCAAGGACCTGTACTCCGTGGCGGCGGATCCGCTGGATTTTGACAATATCCTGTACACCCTGCATTTCTATTCCGCGTCCCACGGCCAGCAATTCCGCGACATGACGGAGGAGCTGAGCCAGAGCGGGCTGCCGATCTTCGTTTCCGAATACGGCGTCACGGCGGCCAGCGGCGATCTGCCCCGGGATCTGGAAAGCGCCGACGAATGGATCGCGCTGCTGGAGCGCGAGAACATCTCTTACTGCATGTGGTCCTTCTCGAAGGTCGCCGAGGCCTGCTCGGCCATCCGCGCCACCGTACCGAAGTATAGCGGATTCGTGACGGAAGACTACACCGAAACGGGCCTGTGGCTGCTGGAGACCCTGAAAAAGTACAATACGAAATAAGACCGCCCGCGAAGACGGTCCGGTTAAGGAGCGGGAAAAGGGAATCAAAAAAGCGCCCGGGAAAGACCGGACGCTTTTTCTGTACGAAAGGGAAGACGATCTTCAGGTCAGATCTTTCTTCGGGTAGCTAAGGTACGCGGCCGCGATCCCGAGCGCGCCGAGCGCGAGGCCGGCGGCCAGGATGCCCGCGTCCAGCTTCCCGTCCGTGACGATCGCCGCGCCGTCGCAGAAGGCGAAGGGCGTGAAATACTTCAGGAATTCCGCGGATTTCGTGATGTTCGCGATCAGATTCATAAAGTACAGCAGGAAGGCGACGCCCAGGCCGACGCCGACACTGCCGCGCTTTAAGAACGCGGAGATCCCGAAGCAGATCCCGGCGATCTCCAGCTGCAGCAGGAAGTAGGCCAGGTGCAGGAGATTCACGACCTTCCACGGCACGTCCTCGCCGATGGCGAGCATGGAGCCGACGGAAACCAGATAGATGATCACGCTCAGCGCCGTGAGCCGCAGGAAGACCGAGATCAGCTTTTCCGTCATGACCCGCACGCGGCTGACCGGGTGCGTGAAGAGAAGGTCGGCCGTGTGGAGCCGCTCTTCCTTGGCCAGAACGTCAACGGCGCAGAGGGCCGCGTAGAAGGCGCCGCCGAGGCCGAGCACGTTGCCGCACTCGATGGCGTAGTAGCCGGTCAGCGTGCCGAAATTGAGCTTGTCCATGCCGAAAGCCGCCGTAAAGGCGCCCATGGAGGCAAACATGTCGCTGACCGTGTCCATCTCGCCTTTCATCTCCGGGAAGAGGAAGATGCAGATGCCCAGCAGGGCGGCGATGGCGCCGGTCCAGATCCAGAAGGCCGTGCGGCCCTGGCGCAGTTCATGTCTGACGATAGTCATATCAGGCCTCCTCCTTTCTGACGTCCGAGGAAATCTCGTTCCCAGTGTAGTAGTGTAAAAATATCTCCTCCAGATCCGGTTCGGTCACGTTCAGGTCGGAGATCTCGCCGACGGCCAGACGTTCCAGCAGCGGCTTCATCTCTCCGCTGTAGAGGAAGCTCACGCCGCCCTCCGTCTCTTTTACGTCGCGGAGACCGTCCAGGCCGTCCAGCTCCAGCTGCCCCCGCAGCGCCACGCGCCGGGCGTTGGTCCTGGAGAGGGCTTCCACGCTGTCGCAGGCGATGAGGCTGCCCCCGCGGATCACGGCGGCCCGCCGGCAGTAGCGGCGGATCTCCGAAAGCACGTGGCTGGAAAGGAAGACCGTGGCGCCTTCCTCGTTCCGCTCCCGCAGGATCTCAAAAAACTCATGCTGGATCAGGGGATCCAGGCCGCCGGTCGGCTCGTCCAGGATCAGAAGGCGCGGCTTTGCCTGCAGCGCGCAGACGATGCCGACCTTCTTGCGGTTGCCGAAGGAGAGCTCGTCGATCTTCCGGGCCGGATCCAGCTTCAGGCGCTCGCAGAGCGCCGCCGCTTCCGCGCCGCAGTCCTTCCTGCGCAGGTCGGCGGAGAGCCTGACGGCGTCCTTTACCCGCATGCCGGGATAAAAGAGCGCTTCGGAAGGCAGGTAGCCGCATTCCGCGAGGACCGCCTCCTTTTCCGTCCGGATATTCTTCCCGAAGATCTTCGCCTCCCCCGAGGTGGGGACGATCAGCCCCAGGAGGCTGCGGATGGTGGTGGATTTTCCGGCGCCGTTCGGCCCGATAAAGCCGAAGAATTCGCCTTCCGCCACGGAAAGGTTCAGGCGCTCGATCCCGCGCGTCTTTCCGTAATATTTCGTCAGTTCTTTTGTTGTGATCGCATCCATATATAGACTCCTTGCGCAGTGATACGCTGTTCCTCCGGGAGGGCAAAGACCCGGGATCCATGAGATCCCGCCGCTGCCCGGTCCGGTCAATGCCATCTTAAACCCGTTGACCGATTTTGAGAAGACCCCCGATGAACTTTTTCTGTGCGTTTTTCTCCCCCGGCGTCCGTTTTCTGCCGACGCGCAGCCGGCGCACAGGGAAGACCGGTGAAACTGCGTCCGGCCGGGCCCCGTGAAATCCCCTTGCTCTCCCTTACAAAACAGTGTAAAATATGAACGGAGGAAGCAGGCATGAAGATTTCGGAAAGCAGAAGAAAACGGATCTTTGAGATCATCCAGATCGGCAACAAGGAGGACGCGCCGAGCCGCGCCTTCGACTATTTTATCGTCACGGTCATCCTCTGCAATATCGCGGTCCTGTTTCTGGAGACCTTTGACGCGCTGGAAAAGTGGCGCGGCTTCTTCGAGACCGTTGAGATCCTGACGGTCCTGATCTTCTGCGTGGAGTACCTGCTGCGGATCTGGACGGCGGATCTGCTCTATCCCGGCGAAAAGCGCGGCAAAGCGGTCCTGCGCTTCCTGTTTTCCTTCGACGGCATCGTTGACCTGCTGACCATCCTGCCCTTCTTCTTCCTTACCGGCTTCGGCGCCTTCCGGATCCTCCGCGTCGCGCGGATCTTCCACCTGTTCCGCATCAACACGCAGTATGACTCCTTCCAGGTCATCACCTCGGTCATTAAGGAGAAGAAAAACGCGATCCTGTACGCGGTTTTCATTATTCTGGTGCTGATTCTCGGCGCGTCGCTGTGCATGTACAGCGTGGAGCACGCGGCGCAGCCGGAGGCGTTCAAAAACGCCCTGTCCGGCATCTGGTGGAGCGTTTCCACGGTCTTTACGGTCGGCTACGGCGACATCTACCCCATCACGCTGCTCGGGCGCATCATGGGCGTGATCATTACCTTCCTCGGCGTCGGCGCCGTGGCGATCCCGACCGGCATCCTTTCCGCCGGCTTCGTGGAGCATTACACCCGCCTGCAGAAGAGCCAGGAGGTCGAGGAGTACAAAAAGAGCACGGCGGCCATCCTGGTGGAACCGAATTCTTCTTTTGCGAACCGGACGGTCCGCGAGGCGGAGGACGCGGAGCACACGGTGATCACCGCACTCATCCGCGACGGCATGGTGGTCCTGCCGGAGGACGGCATCCAGATCAAGGCCGGCGACGTGCTGATCCATACAAGGATGTAAACGGCAGCCGTCCCGCAGATCATTCAAGTTCTTTTCCGAATGAGCAGAAGGAGGCAGGCGATGAAGCAGTATATAATCGATGCGTTTACAAGCGTGCCGGGCGCCGGCAATCCGGCGGCGGTATGCGTCCTTGACGCCTGGCCGGAAGCGGAAGCGATGCAGGCGCTGGCGAAGAAAAATAACCTGTCGGAGACCGCGTTCCTGGTGAAAGAACCGCCGGACACGTGCGAACCCGGCCTTCCCGTTTACCGGATCCGCTGGTTCACGCCGGAAAACGAGGAGGTGCTCTGCGGCCACGCGACGCTGGCCTCCTCCTTCGTGATCTTAAACTACGTGGAGCCGGAGAAAGGATCCGTGCTGTTTCACAGCCGGAGCGGCGATCTTGCCGTTACGCGGCGGGGGTGCCTGTATGAGATGGATTTTCCGACTTACGAACTGAAGGAGATCCCGGTGACGGACGAGATGGAGCGTGCTTTCGGCGTCCGCCCGATAAAAGCGATCCTGGGGCTGGACCTGAACTGCGTGTTTGAGAACGAAGACGAGATCCGGCGGATGCAGCCGGACCAGACGCTTCTGCTGGACCTTCCCGGGCGCGGACAGAACGTCACGGCGCGGGGACGGGAGGCGGACTGCGTTTCGCGCAGCTTCTTCCCGAAGGATGCTATCCCGGAGGATCCGGTCTGCGGATCAGCACACTGCCAGATCGCGGCATACTGGGCCGGGGTGCTTGGCAAAAGCGAGATCGAAGCATATCAGGCCTCCGCACGCGGCGGGACCCTGTACTGCCGGCTTCTGGATAACGGCAGGATCCTTATCAGCGGGGAAGCCGTCCCGGAGAGGACGGAAGAGACAGATTAAATAACATGTACATATGTACATGATCTGCAAAACATAATGTGACCATCTTTGCCTTCATCTCGTTATACAGAGTGAAGGCCTTTTTATAAAACATTATCCGGATTCTGACGAAAGGAGCACATATGACAGACGATTCAGTCATTGTGGATTTATATCTGCTGCGCGATGAGTCCGCAATTGCTCTGACGGCAGAGAAGTACGGCAGACAGCTGCGGCGGCTTGCGGAGAATATCCTTGGGGACCGCTTTCTGGCAGAAGAGTGTGAAAACGACACGTATCTGCAGGCATGGAATTCCATTCCGCCGCACGAGCCGAGGAGTTACCTGTTTTCCTTTCTTGGGATAATAACACGGAATCTGGCCATAGATGCCTGCCGGAAAATCAAAAGGCGGCAGCAGAAGGCGGAATTCAGTGAACTGTCCGAGGAACTGGAAGAGTGTCTGCCCGGCAGGGAGAACGTGGAGGAATCTGTCGAGGCGGCGTTCCTGCGGGAAAGCATCAACCGTTTTCTGGACGGATGCACAGAGATTCAGCGGGACGTTTTTCTGCGGCGGTACTGGTATTTTGATACGATTCCGAAGATCAGCCGCCGTTACGGTTTTACGCAGAGCAAAATAAAAATGATGCTTCTGCGGATGCGGGAGGAGCTGCGAAAGCACCTTCAGAGAGAAGGATATCAGATATGAAAGGCGAAGATCTGCTGAAAATCATCGGAGGCGTCAGACCGGAATATGTAGAGCATGCCAGTTGTTCCGGCCGGAACGTCCGGAAAAGATGGGTTTTGGCCGGACAGATCGCGGCTCTTGCGGCAGGCCTGGCACTGGTGATCCTGATCGGACTGGCTGTACCGAAACTCTTTCGCGGGGACCCGGCCGAATCAGACCCTTCAGCTGAAACGGCTGCATCGCTTCCCTCTTCAGAGGAAGGCCTTGCGGATGTGACGACGTCGGCGGTGCCTTCCGTCAGTCATTCGGAGACGGCAGCTGAATCCTCCGACAGTCATACGGCAAACAGCGGCGGCATTAGAGACAGTTATCTGTGCTTCAATGGGATGCTTTACCTTGCCTCAGACCGGCAGCTGACTTCGCTGCCGGAAGGATTTTCCGAAACGGCAGTAATTCTTTCGGTCGATACGGACCATATGCCGACAGGAGAGCTTTCAGCAACCCGGCTGGAAGTGGGAGCCCGCTTGTTTTCCAGGGGATATACGGTTCACGATACGCTGTATGTTCAGCAGAAAGACGGTCTGTATGAGACGTTTGTCTGCGCCTCTCCCGTCGGTACGCTCGAACAGTTTGCACAGATCAGGCCGGTCGTTTTTTACGGGACGTGTGTCGGAGAAAAGGATCCGTATGGATATGCTCTGTTTGAAATAAAAGAGGCTTACCGCGGAGAAACGGGTAAAGAGCTGTATGTCGAACTGTGGAACGATTATCCTGTCGAGGTAGGAGAAGAGTATATCTGTTACGGTGTTCTGAGCGCCAACGTGTTTCTGGACCGGATTTTCTGCAGTGTCAACGAGCTGATCACTCCTGACGGAGAAAGCGTGAAAACACGCTACATATCGGATCTGGAGGGGCGCTCATTTGAAGATATTCTTCAGATGCTTCCGGATATCATTGAGCGGAATCCGTATGCTTACCCGGAATATGCAAACGGGGAAATCGCAGGGGACTATATTCATTCTTCCGATCGGGAAGAAATAGAGGAACTGTCGGAGTATGTCGCGGCGGTAAAAGCCGTCAGCATTCAGGCTTGGAGAAACAATCTGAATTACGTGGCGGAAGACCGGCAGCTGGTTTTGTTTGAGGTAGTTGACGTGATAAAAGGGAACCTTCAGACGGGGGAGATCAATATTCTGGTGCCTGCTCACAGGATCGAAGACGGTAAAACCTATCAGATCTGCTTCCGGTATTACGGGGCGTGGTCATCTGCCGAGGGAGAAGAAGAGCAAAGCTATTATATTATTTCTGCGCCGGATGCAATATGGGCGGCGGACGGCAGATAATCAGAAGAGAAAGAGAAAACACGGGAAAAAGATGCTGGAAAAGGAGTGAAAATGGCAAGAAAACCAATACTAATCATAGGGTTATTTATACTGTCAATCATTTGTATAAAGTGGGCGGTTCGTTCAGAGGCCGCAGGAGAGCAGGCGTATTCGCAGGCCGCAGAAGAAGCAACACTGCCGGAGGTCGGCGTTTTTCCAGCTAGTGTATCAGCTAAAGTCAATAGGGAAGAATCTACAGAAGCACAACAAACCGCATTGGAAGACGGGACGTCGGAAGAAATCAAAACAACGGAAAAGACAGAGATTTCCATGAGCGAACCGGAGACATCGGTCCCTGCGGAAGCGTCTGTTCCGGCAGAGAATACGGAGGCGATACAAACGCCGGAAGCAACGCTGCCGGAGGAGCAGGTACCGGCGCCGGAGCCTGAAACGACCCAAACAGAGGAACCGACAACTGTAACGGAGCCGGAACCGGTTCAAGCAGAAGAACCGGCAACTGTCCCGGAGACGGAAACGGCTCAAGCGGAAGAGCCGGCGGCAGTTCCGCAGACAGAAGCAGAACAGGAACAGGAGTCATCCTGCGCAACAGAGCCGGAAACGCTTCCACCGGAAGAAAGTGCAGAGGTCAGACATGAATCGGGAGAACCCAGGCAAAGCTTATCGCTTTCGGAGGCGATCGGCTGGAGTTCCTGCATTTTCCGGGGCGTCTGCATTTCTGAAGCAGACGGCCATGGCGAAGTCCGTGTATCGGTTACGACCGTTTATCGAGGAGAAGGAGGATCGGAAATACTGGTCCATACCCCGGACGCCTATTCGTTTCTCATAGGGCAAGAATATCTTTTCTTCGGGGAAAAGCACGGCAATGTGATTCTGGACAGAATATACTTGATTCCCACAGAACTGGTATGGGCAGAAAACGGAAAGGCACGCGGTCTGACAAAGCATGAGATCGACGGTTGGACGTATGAAGAGGTGCTGGATGCGCTGCCGGCTCTGGTTGAAAGTGTGCCGCTGAAGCCCGCTTGTTCCGGGGGGATCGCCAGCGATTATATTCATTCCAGTGATCCGGAGGAGATAAAAGCGCTGTCAGAGCAGGTCATAATAGGGAAGGCCCTGCAGTTCACCGGCATTTATAATGACCGTCAGTGGTGCGAATTCGAAGTTCTGGAAACGGTGAAGGGTGATCTGGCGCCTGGAACAGTGATCACCGTCGTGCTTGCGCCGTACAGTGTGGAACCGGGAAAAAGCTATACGGTTTGCTGCCGCCTGGTCGGCGCGGAGATCTATATAATTTCGGCGCCGGGAAGTATCTGGCCGCTGGAACAGTAAGCATCAAACAGTGTTTTATAAAGTCATAGGCAGGGACAGGCAGCCGGCAGCGCCCGTCCCTGTTTATGTTTACCGGCGATTCTTATTTTCCGGCGGAATAAGCCCGTCAATTCATAAAAAACCTCTTTTCGGAACGCCTCTGGGATGGTACAATCACAGTATCAAAAAGAAGAGAATGAGCTGTATGCAGGACAGACAAGTAATTACAGAAGAAAGCATTACCCCCCGCAGCCTCTCTATTCTGGGCTCGACGGGGTCCATCGGCCGGCAGACCGTGGACGTGGTGCAGAGAAGCGGCGGCGCGTACCGTGTGCGGACGCTGGCGGCGGGCGGAAACGTAAGGCTCCTGGAGGAGCAGATCCGCATCTTAAAGCCGGAGGCGGCGTGCCTCACGGACGAGGCGGCGGCCCGCGACCTGGCTGCGCGCGTGAAGGATCTGGACGTAAAGATCCTTTCCGGCATGGAGGGGATCCGGCGGCTGATCGAAGACTGGCGGGCGGATATTTATGCGATCTCCATCTCCGGTATGATCGCGCTTCGGCCGGTGCTCTGGGCCATCCGGACGGGCGCGCGGATCGCGCTGGCGAATAAGGAGTCCATCGTGACGGCGGGACATATTATGATCCCGGCGGTCAAGGCTGCCGGCGCGGAGCTGATCCCCGTGGACAGCGAGCATAGCGCCATCTTCCAGTGCCTGGAGGGCGAGCGCCGCAATCCGGTACGGAAGATCCTCCTGACGGCGTCCGGCGGGCCCTTCCGGGGCAAAACGCTGGCGGAGCTGAAGGAGATCACGCCGGCCCAGGCTTTAAAGCATCCGAACTGGTCCATGGGCGCGAAGATCACCGTGGACAGCTCCACGCTGGCCAACAAGGGCCTGGAGGTCATGGAAGCGCACCATCTCTTCGGCGTATCGTACGACCAGGTGCAGGTGGTGGTGCATCCGCAGAGCATCATTCATTCGATGGTGGAGTTCTCGGACGGGGCGGTGAAGGCCCAGCTGGGCGTGCCGGACATGCGGCTGCCCATCGAATATGCCCTGACCTATCCGAAGCGCGCCGCTGCCATGACGAAGGCGCTGGATTTCTGGGAGATGCCGGATCTGCACTTCGAAAAGCCGGACCTTGAGAACTTTCCGGCGCTGGCGCTGGCCTATGAGGCCGGCCGGACGGGCGGCACCATGCCGACGGTCTTCAATGCGGCGAACGAGCTGGCGGTGGCGGATTTCCTGCACGGGCGCTTAAGCTACCCGGGGATCGCGGAGCGCATCGCGCAGGCAATGGCCCGGCACCGGGTCACGGAGGACCCGTCGCTGGAGGAGATCCTGGCGGCGGAAGAGGAAGTAAGAAAGAGCGCGTCGTTTTAAGAAATAAGGAGGAGCGGGCGTGTTAAGCAAAAGAGCGGAAAACATCATGCCGTCGGCGACGGCCGTCGTGACGGCTATCGTGGAGGATCTGACGGCGCAGGGAGTCCCGGTGATCGGGCTGAACGTGGGAGAACCGGATTTTCCGACCCCGGCCCACGTGGCGGAGGCCTGCTATCAGGCGCTGCGGGAAGGCAAGACCAAATATGCCCAGACGGCGGGCCTTGAAGTCCTGCGGGCGGCCGTCTGCCGGAAGCTGAAGAAGGACAATGGCCTGGACTATACGCCGGCGCAGATCGTAATGACGACGGGCGCCAAGCAGGCGGTCTATGAGGCGCTGCAGGCGCTGGTGAGCGACGGCGACGAGGTCATTATCCCGACGCCCTGCTGGGTCAGCTACACCGAGATGGTGAAGCTGGCGGGCGGCGTACCGGTCTTCGTCAAAACGCAGCCGGGCACCTTCGGCCTGGACGTGGACGCCGTCCGCGCCGCCGTTACGGAGAAGACCAAAGCCGTGATCCTGAACACGCCGAACAATCCGACCGGCGCGGTCTATACGGAGGAGGCGCTGCGGGAACTGGGTGAACTGGCCGTAGAGAGGGATTTCTACGTGATCGCCGACGAGATCTACGAAAAACTGGTCTATAACGGGAAAAAGCACGTGAGCATCGCTTTCTTCTCGCCGGAGATCTACGCGCATACCGTGACCATCAACGGCTTTTCCAAGGCCTACGCCATGACCGGCTGGCGGCTGGGATATCTGGCGGCGCCGCTGCCCATCGCAAAGGCGGCGGTCAAGATCCAGGGCCATCTGACCTCGTGCTCCACCGTCTTCGTGCAGTGGGCGGCGATCGCGGCGCTGGAGGGCCCGCAGGAGACCGTGGAAATGATGCGGCAGGAATTCGACCGTCGGCGGATCTGGCTGCAGGCGGCCCTGAATGAGATCCCCGGCATTTCCTGCGCGGAAGCGGACGGGGCCTTCTACCTGATGCCGAAGGTGAGCGCTTATTACGGAAAGACCGCTCCGGACGGCAGCGTGATAAAAGATTCCTCCGATCTCTGCACCTATCTCTTAAAGGCGGAGCACGTCGCCCTCGTGCCGGGGAACGCTTTCGAGTCGCCGGAGGAGGTGCGGATCGCCTACGCCAACTCGATGGAAAATATTCAGGAAGCGGCGGCGCGCATCAAAAAAGCGCTGGCAGCGCTGAAATAAGAAGGAAAGAAAAAACGCGCCGGGCTCTCCGCTGCGCATGCGGCAGAAAAGTCCGGCGTGTTTTTATTGTCTTTTTACAGCTGCAGCGTATCGACCTTCGGCAGCAGAGCGGCCAGCTTTGCACGGCAGTTTTCGATCTCCGCGCGCGCGGCGGCCGTATCGCCGCCTTTTCGTACGGCGCGGCTCAGGATGCGGGCGTAGCTGACGACGGCCGCCTTTTCCTCGGCCGCCCGGATCACGGCCGCATCCTCCGTGTCAAGGTAGCAGGCCAGGGACCGTTCCCAGAAGGCGGCGCCGGTCTCGTAGTCGACGCCCAGGAAAGAGCGTGAAATACCGTGGTCCAGGTCCGGGAAACCGCGGTAGGCGCTGTACATGGCAGCCAGCTCGAAGACGGGAAGGCCGTGGCAGAGGGAATCCATGTCGATGAGCAAGGTCTCGCCGTTCTGGTACATGATGTTTTTGATATGGAAGTCGCCGTGCAGCATGTGGGGATCGTCCGGCAGCTCCGTCAGCAGGCGCATCAGCTTTTCGTACAGTTCCTGAGGCAGCCGGCCGTCGAGGGCTTCCGCGCGGCTCAGGACCGCAGCCCGGGCGGACGGGACGGCGCCTTCCTTCGGCAGCGTGGAATGAATGAGTTTTAAGAGGTCCGCGCTCATCCGGGCGGCCTCCTCCACGGTCTTTTCCCCGCGGATCAGGACGTCGGCGAAGCTTTCGGCGTTTAAGAGCTCGAAAACCGAGCCGAAGCCGCCTTCTTTGAGCCGCACCACGTCGTACGGGATCGCGGTGGGGATCCCCAGCACGAAGGCCGTGCGGGCCAGCTCGCGTTCGCGGGTGATCTCCGGCAGGGCGTCCGCGTCGCGGTAGACCTTGACGACGGTCTCCGGGTCGATGCGCCGGATCTCTCCGTTCGCGCCGTGCCCGATCACGGGGCAGCCCTCCGCGGAAAGGACGCGGTAGGCTTTGCGGATGTCCATCATCTCGGTAAAGCCGGTCATTTCAAAGACCGAATAGACTTCGGGCGAAACGTTCACGAGCGATACCGACGGGACGCTTTTTTTGAGGCGCAGCAGGATCCTAAGGCCCGCGCTGGCGATGTAATCCAGCGCTTCGCAGTCCAGGATCAGCTGCTCCGCCGGGTTCTCCCTGACGGTCCGCAGCAGCGCGGCCTCGGTCTCGGGCGCGTTCAGGGAGCTGATATGCCCCGCAAGAAATACGGTCAGCGCCCGGTCCTTCTTTTCAAAACGCAGTTCACTCATCGGGACGCACCTCCCCGAAAACGGCTTCCGTCAGGAAATGGTATTCCTGCCAGGCGGGCGTATCCTTGAGCTCCTCCAGCGCCTTCGCGATGGAGCGGTAGTACCAGGCCTGCCGGGCCGGATCCTGCTGATGGTAGCGATTCCACATCGCGGGGCCCTCCGTCTGCCACTGCCGGTAAAAGCTGCGCATATTGGAGAGCTTGTCTCCCAGCCAGAGGATCTTGACGCCCCTGTCGTCCGTCGCGGCAAGCTCCCGCAGGGATTCCGTCTTGCGCTGCTGCCAGGAGACTTCCGGCGGCAGCTGCGGGTATTTATCCTCCGTCTCGGAGGCGACGAGCGCTGCGACCCGCTCGCCGAAGCGGGCCCGGATCTCGGAAGGCGTCACGTCCGTATCCTCCACGGTGTCGTGAAGGACGGCGGCCGCCAGCACCGTCTCGTCGGCGGTCAGCGTGCCGCAGATGGCGGCGGCCTCCATCGGATGCAGGATATAAGGCGTTTCGCCGTCCTTGCGGAGCGTGCCCGCGTGTGCCCGGACGGCAAAGCAGATGGCTTCTTCCATAAGATTCATGCAATTTCCCCGTAACCGGCTTCGTTCCGCAGGGAACGAAGCGCTTTTTGACTTAAAACCGTTTTTCTATGGTCAGGATATTCTGTCCGTCCCGGTATTCGTAACGGACCTCATCCATCAGTTTTTTGACAAGAAAGATGCCCAGGCCGCCGTCGGCGCGTTCCTCGGCGGGCAGCTCGATATCGGGATCCTCCTTTGAGAGCGGATCGAAGGGCTTTCCGCCGTCCGCGAAGGACAGCACGGCCGCGCGGGGCTCGTCACGCAGTTCAAAACGCACGCAGACGGGTCCGTCCTCCCCTTCGTAGGCGTAATACGCGATGTTGCTGAAGATCTCGTCGATGGCGATGTGCAGCTGATTGCGCGCCTTGTCCGGACAGCCGCTGTCCGCAAGGCCCTCGTCGGCCCAGTCCGTGACGGCCTGCAGCTGTTTGATGTCGGCCCGGGTCAGAAGCTCCCGGACGGGCGGCTCCTCCGCAGTTTTTCCGATATAGTGGACGCAGAGCATGGTCAGATCGTCAAACTGCGGCGCATCGCCAACGTAGGCGCGTACGGCCTGATCGACGCTTTCGATGATCTCGAGCGGCGTTTTATCCTCCGCCCCGCGCAGGGCTTCCAGCAGGCGGTCCGTGCCGAAGAGCGCGCTGCGGGTCGCGTTCGCCTCGGGCACGCCGTCCGTGTAAACGAAGAGCTTGGAGCCGGGCTCCAGCTGCCACTCGTATTCCTCGTAGTCCATGCCGGGCAGGCCGCCGACCACGAAGCCGTGCGGATCCTTTATCAGTTCGAAGGAGCCGTCCGCCTTCTTCAGGATGGGATATTCGTGCCCGGCGTTGGCGGCGGTGAGCTTTCCGCTCTTCAGATCCAGAACGCCCAGCCAGACCGTGACGAACATGTCTTCCCGGTTGTTCGAGCAGATCTGCTCGTTGATCTTTTCCAGCGCGGCGGCCGGAGACAGGCCGTTCATCAGGTGGTTCTGCAGGAGGATCTTGGAGACCATCATGAACAGGGCCGCCGGGATCCCCTTGCCGGACACGTCCGCGATCACCAGCCCCAGACGGTCCTCGTCGATGAGGAAGAAATCGTAGAAGTCGCCGCCGACCTCCTTCGCGGGGGTCATGGAGGCGTAAATGTCGAAATCCTTCCGCTCCGGGAAGGCCGGGAAGATGTTCGGCAGCATAGCGGCCTGGATGCGGGTCGCCAGCGACAGCTCCGTACCGATGCGCTCCTTCTCCGCCGTGATGAACTGAATGTCGCTGATGTAGGTCTTCATGCGGCCGGTCAGCGATTCGAAGGAGTTCGCCAGCAGCTGCGTTTCGTCGCCGGTCTCGAGATCAAAGTGGAAGTCGAGGTTGTCGCCTTCGATGCGGCTGACCTCTTCGGTCAGGGTGCGGATGGGTTGGACGATGCGGCGGGCGAGCAGTAGGGAGACGACGAGGGCCGCCAGTGCTGCGATGCCCAGCACCAGCAGCAGCCAGAAAGCGCCGCTGCGGATCTGCCCGTCGGCGTCCCGGGCGGCCTGGTCCGAGATCTGGGAGAGCTCGGTTTCCAGCTGCTTCGTCGGCGCCTCCACGATATCCTGCGGCATCACGATAAACACGGACCAGCCGGTCGTCTTCATGGGCGAATAGGCGATGTAGCTGGAGATCTGGTTGAGCTCCAGAAGCTCGATACCGCTTTCCTGACTGATGGCTTTTTCCGCCAGCAGGTTGAGGGAGGGATCCAGCGCGCTGACCAGATCGCGTCCGGGGTAGAAGGTGGTCTGGGAATCGTCCTGATAGCTGGAGAAGAGGACCTGGCCGGCCTGGTTGATCAGGCAGGCTTCGCCGTTTTCCCCGAGCTCCATGTCCCGGATCAGCGCTTCCACGTCGTCCAGATACATGCCGGCGCCGGCCACCGCCATCAGGACGCCGTTACGGTAGACGGGGACGCCGCACATGACGGCCAGACGCGGCGTATGCAGATCGCGGACGACCGGCGTCAGGAAGGTCGTGCCGCTCTCGGCGGCGCCTTTGTACCAGGGCCTCGTCTTGGCGTCCAGCGGCATGAGATTGCCGGCCTCGTCGAACTTTTTGGCCGAAATATAGTCGGCCTGGATCATGATCCCGCTCTCGGTGGCGACGTAATTGGAGGCGACGTTGCCGTTGTTCAGATTGATGGCGTAGAGCGTATCCTGCAGGTTGCCGAGCAGGCGGACCTCCGCCCGGATGCTTTCGTCGTCCGGGTCCACGCCCGTCGCGAAAAGCGCCTGCAGCGTCAGGATCCCGTCGTTTTCCATCCGCGGCAGCGCCACGTCGCGGGGCGGGTAGCTGTCCGGGTCCGCATAGAGCCGTTCGGCGGCGGCGGCAGCCGTCTCGACGGCCTGTTCGAATTCCAGAAAAATGCGGTCCGCCAGCGCGGCCTTATTGCTTGCCAGTTCCTGCAGACGGGTCTGCGTCAGCGCGTCCATGGAGGCGGAGGACTTTTTCTGCGAGGTCTGTCCCATCTCCCGGTTGGAATTCATGAGCGTTTCGATCACTTTCCGGGTGTTGAGCAGAAAGACCGTCCCGATACCGAGCAGCACGATCGTGATGGTTACGATGATGGTAAGCGATATTTTGGCGCGAAGCGACTGTTTTCTGACCACGGACATAGCGTAAGCCCCGTTATTCATAGGCTGACAGCTATTTTAGCATAAGAAGCCGGCGCTTTTCAAGCCCGGCGGCTGTTCCGCCGGAAGGAGAAAATGCTTTTTCAGCCGCGGTTTTTGTGCTATGATAACGACAGCAGTTTTGACGGCAGAAACAGGCCGGCGCGTCTTTGGCGGACGCGGCGGCTTACGGGGGAACAGGGACGGATCGATGAAAAAACGCGGAATAAAACGGGTGATGCTGTGCGTGCTGATGCTCGGCCTTATGACGGGCCTTTCTTTCCTTCGCGCGGCGGCCGATCCGCCCGCGATCCCGCGCGGAGAAGGCTACGTGATTTACAGTCCCCACGCGGGCGCGAGCCTCGGCGTGCCGGAGCTGATCGGCTCGGCGCTGACGGCCGCGAAGACGGAACTGACGGGCGGCCGCGCGGTCTGCGAAAACGGCGCGCTGGTCTTCGAGATCGGGGAGAAGGACGGATATTTCTGGTTTAAGACCGAACAGGGGTATCTGGCGACGAGCAACGCGGAAAACGTCTTTTTGTCGCCGGAACTTTCGGACACGGCGGATAACTGCGGCCTGTGGTTTTTCACGGAATCGAACTGGCGGCTGGTTTTCAACAGCAAAACGGCCCGCTACAAGGACCGGGCCGTCAATATCGAATATTACAGCAGCGTTTTTTCGGGCTGGACCTACTCAAGCTCCAGCGCGTCGATTTTTGAATTTGAGATCCTGCCGCTAGCGGAAGGAGAGCCGGTGACGCGCGGCGTCGTAAACAAGCCTTCGCTGAAGATAAAGGCGCTGGGCGAGTGCATCACCGGGCAGCCCTTTTCCTTTACCGTGCAGACGGACAGCCTCTTTGGGCTGAATGAAGCAGGGCTTAACGTGGAAGCGGCCGACGTGAGCCTGACGGCGGATGCGCACGGCGTCTATACCCTGCCGGGCGGATACGTTGCGGGAGAGAGCATCCTGCTTTCGGCGCAGGGCACGGACGGCGAAGGCGTTTCGTTTGCGGGAGAGAGGGAGATCGCGGTCCGGGACATCCCGGCGGTGCTGGAGATCAGCCCGGCCCGGAACGCGGCGACGGGGACGGAACTTCAGCCGGAGATCCGCGTGCGCTTTGCGAACGGCGGGGAAAGCCCGCTGGTGTACCTGCGCCTGAACGGGGAGGACGTTTTCGGCGAGCTGGAGGCGCTGGGCGGCGGAGAGTACGTTTACCGTTACCGGCCGGAAGGGCCGCTGGAGGGAACGAAGGTTACGGTCTCGCTCAGCATCGTCCGCGCGGACGGAAAGACGGCGCGCGAGAGCTGGAGCTTCACGCCGGGCGAGCAGGAATACCGCCTGTATTTCGGGCAGCTGCACTCGCACACCACCTATTCGGACGGAGCGGGCACGCTCGCGCAGGCGCTGGACTATATCGCGGCGATCCCGGAGGCCGACAATCTGCAGTTCGTGGCCTTTACGGATCATTCCAACTACTTTGACAGCACGGCGAACGCCAATCCGGCCGGCGCCCTCTACGATATGAGCCTGGCGCCGGAGGCAAGCCGGCAGCGCTGGGCCGCGTATCAGAAGGAGATCGCTGATTTCAACGCGACACACGAGGAGATCCTCGCGATCGCGGGCTTTGAGATGACCTGGTCCGGCGGGCCCGGGCATATGAATACCTTCGGGACGCCCGGCATCGTTTCCCGCAACAACGCAGCGCTGAACCAGAAGGAGGGCGACGCAGGCCTGAAGGCATACTACGAGCTTTTAAGCCGGCCGGAAGGGGAAGGCTCCGTCAGCCAATTCAACCACCCGAGCGAGAAATTCGGGACTTTCGCGGACTTCGCCTACCGGAACGACGCCGTGGACGACCGCGTCTTCCTGATCGAAGTCGGCAACGGCAGCGGGCAGATCGGCGGCGGCGGATATTATCCGAGCTACGAGATGTACACGCTGGCCCTGGACCAGGGCTGGCACCTGGCGCCGAGCAACAATCAGGACAATCACAGCGGCCGCTGGGGCAACGCGAATACCGGGCGGGACGTGATCCTGGCGAAGGAGCTGACGCTGGAGAGCCTTTTCGAGGCGATCCGCGCCTACCGCGTCTATGCGACGGAGGATCAGAACCTGGAGCTTTTCTATACGGCAAACGGCGAGCCGCTGGGCTCCGTGCTGCCGCTTCAGGATCTGGGCGGCGCGCTGACCATCGAGCTGCGGCTCTTTGATCCGGACTTAAGCGACGGCTTCCTAAAGGCGGAAGTGATCGTCGACGGCGGGAAAGTTGCGTACAGCTGGAACGATGCGGCGGAGCTGAAGGGCGGTTTCGTAAGCTGCCGCCTGGAGCCGGCATACAGCTATTACTATATCCGCGTGACCCAGAACGACGGGGATCTGGCGGTTACCGCGCCGATCTGGGTGGACAGGAGCACGTCGGTGCAGATCTCTTCCGTGCTTTACCTGGGCGGGCCTTGCGAAACGGGAGAGAAGCTGAGCATGGCGGTCGGCTTTACGGCACCGGCCGGCAGTACGGCCGAAGTCCGCTCGCTAAGTTTTACGCTGGAAGGCGCGGGCGCCGCAGGAGAGGACCGGACGCTTTACCCGCTGGAAGCAGGACGGGAAAACGTGGTGCTCTTCAGTATCGTACCGGAGACGACGGGCAGCCGCCGCGTCACGGTCACGGCGCTGATCGAACAGGACGGCAAAGAATATACCGTTTCCGCTTCGTCGGAGCCGCTGATCATCCGGACGCCGGAGATAAACCGGGAAGAAGAGGCGGCGTCTTCTTCTGAAAATGCGCTGATGCCGGTCGCCGAGCGGCCGCCGGTCAACTGGCTGCTGATCGTCGGACTGGTGCTGACGGCGGCCGGCGTGGTGCTGGCGGCAGTGCTGATCCTGAAAAACAGGGGTGAAAAGCCGAAAGAAAAAGCCGGCAGCACGACCGGGGAAGACCTTTCCGGTCCGGATCCCGGAATTGGGGAATAAAAGAAGGCTTAGAAAAAAACGAAAACAGAGTCAAAAAACCGGGCTGACAGGGAACGAACCTCTTTGTCAGCCCGGTTTTCACATATAAAAGAGACTTCTTTTCCTTCCGTCAGCCCCCGTTCACGATACGGATGTACGCTTCCTTCGGGATCATGGGTGTCTCCAGCGCCGCGACGGTCTCCGCCGAAAGCGTAAGGCTCCGGCCGTATTCCTCCCCGGCCTTTTCAAAGCGGGCCAGCAGCGGATCCGCGACGACGGCGGCCGCCGGCACGTTGAACATCGGCGCCTCGGGCACGCAGACCGTCACCGGATCCCGGAAGCATTGCCGGCACATAAGGCGCAGGCTGTCGAAATTGCCTTCCCAGTCCGGGAAGCCGCAGCCGCAGAGGACGAGCGTGTGGATCCCGGAAAAGTCGGCCAGCGCTTCGTGCCGGACCGTTCCGTCCGCTTCCTGCCGCATCTTCATTTTGACGAGCGGGATCGTGCGGTCCAGAACGGCTTTTAAGTGCGACGGCATGCCGTAGCAGTACAGCGGAAAGCTCCAGATGACGATATCCGCATTCCAGTACAGGTCCAGGATCTCATTCTGGTCGTCCGGGATCACGCAGTGCCCGTCCATCTTCTGCCAGCAGCCGAAGCAGCCCCGGCAGGGCGCGATCTTTTTTTCGATCACGCGGATGACGCGGACCTCGTGTTCCCCGGTCCGGCCCAGCCCTTTCAGGAACGCCTCGGTCATCCGGAAGGTGTCGCTTTTTTCCTTGGGACTTCCGTTCAGTACCAGTATTTTCATAGCGCTTTACAGGCCCTGCGCCTTGGCTTTTTCGATGGCTTCGGCCACCATCATATCCTGGATCTTCATCAGGCGGATCTGCGTGGAGCGTTCGTTCTCGTCCAGCTTCATGGTGATGAATTTGATCTTGGTCTGGGCATCCGGGATGATGACGTGCTCTAAGGCGTTGACGCGGCGGCGGGTCTTTTCGATCTCGGCGGCCATCAGGCGGCAGGACTTTTCGACCTCGGCCAGGCGCAGCAGCTCCGGCAGGACTTCGCTTAAGGATTCTACCGCATCGTCCAGCTGGGGCGGGGTGAAGGCGTAGCCGTAGCTGTAGATGTCGCCCTCGTTCTCGGTGCGGGTCTTCTTTTCGAAGACGGGCACCTCCACGCTCATGACGTTTTTGACCGTCATGTCCAGAAAGACCTGCTGCTTGGGCGCCAGAAGGGCGGTGTTCAGGATCTGGTCGCTGCCGGCGGCGCGGGCCAGGACGAAGTTCGCGTTGGCTTTTCTGAGCTTGGCTTCCACGCTTTCGCGCAGGGCCTTGTTTTCGCGCACCAGCTCCAGGAACTGCCGCATCAGCTCGTCCCGCTTATCTTTTAAGAGTTTGTGCCCGCGCACCGCGGTGACGAGGCGGCGTTTCTGCCGCCCCAGTTCCATGCGGGTCGGGATCACTTGCGAAGATGCCATGGCGACTCCTTACTTTTCGTAGTACATATCCAGATATTTTTCGTCGATGCGCTTGAGCTCGGTGCGGGGCAGCATGCGCAGCAGATCCCAGCCGATGCTTAAGGTCTCCTCGATGCTGCGGTCGGTCTGGTATCCCTGGGAGACGTAGTGGTTCTCGAAGGCATCCGCGAAGGCGGCGTACTTCTTGTCCATGGCGGTCAGGGCGGCTTCGCCTAAGACCACCATCAGTTCCTTGGCCTCCTTGCCGCGGGCGTAGGCCGCGAACAGCTGGTTCAGGACGTTGGAGTGGTCCGCGCGGGTCTTGCCCTCGCCGATGCCTTTGTCCTTCAGACGGGACAGGCTCGGCAGCACGTCGATGGGCGGTACGATATGCTTGCGGTGCAGGTCGCGGCTTAAGATGATCTGACCCTCGGTGATGTAGCCGGTCAGGTCGGGGATCGGGTGGGTCTTGTCGTCTTCGGGCATGGACAGGATCGGGATCATGGTGATGGAGCCCGTCTTGCCCTTCTGGCGGCCGGCACGCTCGTACAGGGACGCTAAGTCGGTGTACATGTAGCCGGGATACCCGCGGCGGCCCGGGACCTCCTTGCGGGCGGCGGAGACCTCACGCAGGGCGTCCGCGTAGTTGGTAATGTCGGTCAGGATGACCAGGACGTGCATGTTTTTCTCAAAGGCCAGATATTCGGCGGCGGTCAGGGCCATGCGCGGGGTCGCGATACGCTCGACGGCCGGGTCGTTCGCCAGGTTGACGAAGAGGACCGTCCGCTCGATGGCGCCGCTCTCGCGGAAGCTCTCCACGAAGAAGTTGGATTCCTCGAAGGTGATGCCCATAGCCGCGAAGACGACGGCGAAGGGATCGGAGGTGCCGCGCACCTTTGCCTGACGGGCGATCTGCGCCGCCAGCTGCGCGTGCGGCAGACCGGAGGCGGAGAAGATGGGCAGCTTCTGGCCGCGGACCAGGGTGTTCAGGCCGTCGATGGCGGAGACGCCGGTCTGGATGAATTCCTGCGGATAGGCGCGGGCGGCCGGATTCATCGGCAGGCCATTGATGTCGTTGCGGGCTTCCGGCAGGATCTCGGGACCGTCGTCGATGGGGCGGCCCAGACCGTCGAAGACGCGGCCGAGCATGTCCTCGGACACGCCCAGCTCCATGCTGCGGCCCAGGAAGCGGACTTTGCTGCTCTCCAGGTTCAGGCCGGTGGAGGATTCGAAGAGCTGGACCAGGGCGTTGCCGCCGTTGATCTCCAGCACCTTGCAGCGGCGCTTCTCGCCGTTCTTTAACTCGATCTCGCCCAGTTCATCGTAGGCGACGTTTTCCACGCCGGTGACCAGCATCAGGGGGCCGGCGACTTCCTGTATGGTACGGTATTCCTTCGGCATCACTCATCCTCCTTTTCCAGCAGGCCGTCCATCTCCACGCGAAGCTGCGCCATGACCTTTTCGAAAGCCGGCATGACGTCTTTTTCGGGCGTGTACTTGAAGCGGCCGATCTCCTCGCGGATCGGCAGGTTCACCAGGGCTTCGATATCGGCGCCCTTGTTCAGAAGCTCGCAGCCGGCGTGATAGTAGGCCAGCACCAGCTTCATCATGCGGTACTGCTTTTCCAGCGAGGTGTAGGTGTCGATCTCGTGGAAGGAGTTCTGGTGCAGGAAGTCTTCGCGGATGGAGCGGGCCGCTTCCAGCTTTAAGCGCTCGGGAGCGGAAAGGGCGTCCATACCGACCAGCTGCACGATCTCCTGCAGTTCGGCTTCTTCCTGCAGCAGGCGCATCATATGGGTCCGGCAGTCCATCCAGTCCGGATAGACGTTCTCGTTGAACCAGGTCTCCATGTTGTCCAGATACAGGGAGTAGCTGGTCAGCCAGTTGATGGCCGGGAAGTGGCGTTTGTAGGCGAGCGCCGAATCCAGGCTCCAGAACACCTTGACGATGCGGAGCGTCGCCTGCGAGACGGGCTCGGAGATATCGCCGCCGGCGGGGGAGACCGCGCCGATGACGGACAGGGCGCCGAAGCGCTCCTCGCTGCCTAAGGTCTGCACCATACCGGCGCGTTCGTAGAACTGGGCCAGACGGGAGCCGAGGTAGGCGGGGTAGCCTTCTTCACCGGGCATCTCCTGCAGACGGCCGCTCATCTCGCGGAGGGCTTCGGCCCAGCGGGAGGTGGAGTCGGCCATGAGCGCCACGGAGTAGCCCATGTCGCGGAAGTATTCCGCCACGGTGATACCGGTATAAATGGAGGCTTCGCGGGCCGCCACGGGCATGTCGGAGGTGTTGGCGATCAGCACGGTCCGCTCCATCAGGGAACGGCCGGTCTTCGGGTCCTTCAGCTCCGGGAATTCATTTAAAACGTCGGTCATCTCGTTGCCGCGTTCGCCGCAGCCGATATAGACCACGATATCCGCGTCCGCCCACTTGGCCAGCTGGTGCTGGATGACCGTCTTGCCGGAGCCGAAAGGCCCAGGCACGGCGGCCACGCCGCCCTTGGCGATAGGGAACATGGTATCGACCACCCGCTGGCCGGTAATGAGCGGCTGCTTGGGCGGAATCTTCTTTTTATAGGGACGGCCCTGGCGGACCGGCCATTTCTGCATCAGGCTGAGCTCTTTGTCGCCGTCCTCGGTCTCCAGGATGCAGACGGTCTCGGTGACGGTGAAATCGCCCTCGGTGATGGACTTGACCGTGCCCTTCATTTTCGGCGGCACCATGATCTTATGCAGCACCACCTCGGTCTCCTGGACCGTGCCAAGCACGTCGCCGCCCTGGACCTCGTCGCCGGCGGCGGCCGTGGGCGTAAAGTGCCATTTGATGTTCCGCTTTAAGGAAGGCACTTCCACGCCCCGGGTCAGCAGGTTGCTGCCGGTGGCGGCCAGGATATCGTCCAGAGGACGCTGGATCCCGTCGTAGATGCTCCGGATCAGGCCTGGGCCGAGCTCGACGCTCAGGGGCATTCCGGTGGATTCCACCGGCGTGCCGGGACCTAAACCGGAGGTCTCTTCATAGACCTGGATGGATGCCTCGTCCCCGTGCATTTCAATGATCTCACCGATCAGGCGCCGTTCGGAAACGCGGACCACGTCGTACATGTTCGCGTCGCGCATTCCGGTGGCGATAACCAGAGGACCGGCTACTTTTTTAATAATCCCTGTGCTCATAAGGCGCTAGTTCCTTTCTGCATGTACCTCTTGCCGAGACGCGGGGGCGCTCAGCCTTCTTTGAATATGATATCGGAGCCCACAGCGCGCTCCACGGATCTTTTCACGTTAGCCATGCCGATCCCCGTGTTCCCGAAGGCGCCGGGAATCGGGATGATGGCAGGCAGAAGAGCGGTGTCGTAGCCGGCGATGACCTCCTTCATTTCGGTGGCCAGCGCTTCGGTGATATAGACGACCGCGGTTTCCTCCTCCGACAGCTTCTTTAAGACGCGGGCGCCTTCCTCGGCGTCCGTGACGGGGCAGACTTTAAGCCCCAGGGCGGCAAAGCCGTAAATGCTGTCATAATCTCCCATTACGGCAATGTTATACATAAGAATTCCTCAGACTTTCCCGCAGGACGTTCTCCGGCAGGCCGTTCAGCTTGCCGGACAGAAGAAGCCGGACGCACTTGATCTCGTTTTCCCGGGCGATGACGTAGGCCACCAGGGGACCCGGCTTTTCGGATTCGTAAAGCTGGGGACGGATCCGTTCGATCAGCAGGTTGTCGCAGGCGCATTCGAAGGCGCTCATGGACTGGGAGAGAGCCGGCGCCAGCGAGGCGTAGGGGGTCAGGGCCAGATAGTCGGACACGGCCTGCCGTCCGTTTAAGGCGGCTTCCGTCAGATCCGCCAGATCCAGTCCGGGGACCTCCACCAGCATCTCTTTGATCGTCTCCCCGTCCCGTCCGCTTCGAGCGGCGCGCAGCGCGCAGCGGATATCCGCGCTGACGGCCGTGACCTGGGCATACTCGTTCAGGACGGGATCCTCCGCTTCCTTGCCGGCCTTTAACAGTGCTTTTAGGGCGGCGCGGTCCAGAATGATGTCGCAGAGCTGGCCGTCGCCGGTGCGGGCCAGCACCTCCGTCGCCTGTGCGGCGGCTTCGGCCATCTCCTCCGGCAGCTGCTCGGGATCCTGCTCCTCCAGCGCGCGGCGGATCTTTGCGGACGGGATCGTTCCGCCCTCCACGAACAGCCGCTCCGCATCCAGCGCGGAATCCGTATAGATCTGCTTGACGGCCGCCTTCAGGTTCTGATAGTCCCGGGACAGCCGAAGCGTGTTCAGCAGCGGGGACTGCGGCAGCAGCTCCTCCATCAGATCCCAGGTGGCTTTTTCCTCCGCCTGCAGCAGGGCTTCCGCGTTTTTCGGCGCATCCGGACCGCCCCAGCCCTTATCCTTCAGGAAATTCAGGGCTGCGGCATAGGAGGGCTCGGCCAGAAGCTGCTCGAAATCGGCTTTGGTCAGCAGCCCTGTCTCCATGACCCGGATGCGGGCATCCTCAAAAATGTAGTCTTTTTTCATAATCAATCGAATAAAACGGCGCAGACCGCGTCCTTGAGCTCGTCGGCGCGCGCTTCAAAGATCGCCTCAAAGGAGCCGTTTTCCACGACGCCGCCGTAATTCAGGAGGAATCCGCCGTCGATGCGGGCCGGTTCCTTCGACAGCGCAAGACTTCCGCCTGCGGCGGCGGCGATCTCGGCGGCTTTTGCTTCAAAGTCCGCCGGCAGACGCTTTAAGTCTTTTGCATTCAGCTCCAGGCGGCCGTCCGCGGCCCGGACCTGCTTTTCCAGCTGCCGGAGCAGGAAGGCAAAATATTCCTCAGCCGGCAGGTTTTTCAGGCTTTCGTACGCGTTTGCAAGCGCTTCGTTCACCAGCTCTCCGCGGACCTTCAGGGCGGCCCGGCGCTTCTGCATGGCAAGCGAAGCCTCCAGGCGGCTCTCCGCATCCTTCCGGAAGGCCTCAGCCTTCGCTGTGCTGGCTTCGGCGAACTGTGCCGCGTCCTTTTCGGCTAAAGCGGTAATGGTTCCGGCTTCCTGCCGGGCGGCCTCCAGGATCTTTCCCGATTCCTCCTCGGCCTGTTCGGCGATGTGCCGGAGAATTTTTTCGGTTCCGGTCATGCCGGCCTCCTTCCCTGTTCTTACAGATTCGATACCGTTAAAATGGAGACCAGCAGAGCCAGGATGGCGTAGGTCTCGACCATGGCGGGCAGCAGCATGGCTTTACCGAAGGTCTTGGGGTTCTTCGCCAGAAGACCGATGGACGCCACGGACGTTTTGCCCTGATGGATCGCGGACAGAAGGCCCACAAAAGCGATGGGCAGGCAGGCCGCCAGATACAGAAGGCCGGTCCGCGCATCAGGCGCTTCTCCGCCTAAGACGCCGATCTTGCCCAGCGCGACGAATGCGACCAGCAGGCCGTAGATGCCCTGCGTACCGGGCAGCAGCTGCAGGATCAGCACCTTGGCAAAGAGCTCCGGCTTTTCGGTCAGCACGCCGGCCGCCGCACGGCCGCCCATGCCCACGCCGATGGCGGAGCCGATGCCGGCCAGAAGCGTTGCCAGCGCAACGCCCAGCAGCGCGTACACGATGCCCAGCTGATCGTTTAAGAGTGCGGGAGCCGCTTCAGCCGCCGCGGGGGCGCCGGTCGTCAAGGCTAACGATAACAGATTACCCATTTCAAGTTTCCTCCATATGATAATATTTCGTAGTGTCCGTGGTCAGGGGCTCGTAGGCTTCCCCGCCGCCGTCATAAAATTTTCCGAAGAATTCCACGTACTGCAGACGGTTGGTGTGCACGTACGCGCCCAAGAGGTTGATGGCCATATTCAGGGCATGGCCCACCAGGAAGATGATGATGAACAGGATCGCGCCCTTTACGCCGCCGCCGAACATGGAGGCCATGCTGTTGATAACGGAGGCGATGACGCCGGTCGCGAGACCCAGGGCGAGCAGACGCGAGTAGGATAAGACGTCCGAGAGCCAGCCCGTGATGCCGTAGAGCTCATAGGCGCCGAGCGCCAGTCTGAGGCCGAAGTTCTTGCGGTCCCAGGCGGCGAAGAGCAGCAGGCCGACCGCGCCGATGAGCGCCAGGATCTTCGCGGCGCTCTGGACCGGTTCCGGGATCGGGATGGGGCTGCCGGAGATGGACGCGAACAGATCCGAAGGCAGCAGCATCAGGATCAGGCCGATGAGCAGCAGGAACCAGCTTAAAACGCTGCCGATGAAGTCCATCACGCGCTTCTGCTTTAAGAGCTGCCAGCCTTTTAAGCCCAAGCCCACGAAGAGGTGCAGCACGCCGAAAAGGAAGCTGTAGACCAGCAGCTTCATGGGCTTTTCCAGCGGCGCGAACCACAGCGGCTTAAAGACCTGCACGTCCTTCGGCACGCCGAAGAAGGTGTGGGCAATAACGTCGATCGCATCGCCGAAGAAGCCGCCGAAGAGGATGCCCCAGAGGAAGGTGGAAACGCCGCACCAGAAGAACATGGTCATCATCTGCTTCGTGGAGCGGCTCATCTTCGGGAATTTCTTCAGCACCAGGCCGCAGCCGACGATCATTAAAAGACCGTAGCCCGCGTCGGAGAGCATCAGGCCGAAGAGGAAATAGTAGAAGATGGCCATGATGCCCGTCGGATCCACTTCGCCCTCGCCGGGCAGGCCGTAGGATTCCACCACGCTTTCCGTCGGGGCGGCAAAGCGGTTGTTGTGCAGCGCGACCGGCACCGCCTCCTCCGGTGCGGCGTCGATCAGGGAAACGCTGACGGTGTATTTATCCTCCAGCTGCTTTTTTAAGGCCTCGGCCCGGTTCGCCGGGACGTAGCCGCTCAGGAAAAAGCTGCGGCTGCCCTCGCCGGTCTTGGCCAGCGCGGCCAGACGGCCGGCTTCCAGCTGGCTTTCGTCATATAAGAACTGGAGCGCGTCGCGCCCCGGGGCGGCGGCCCGGATGGCGGCCTTTAATTCCTCCCCTTCGGTGACGGCGGCGGCTTTTTCAAACTGCAGGTCTTCCTTTGCCTCGGCCGGCGTCTTGTCGCTGACCAGGATCGGCTTGGCGAAGCCTTTCTTGCGCAGCAGATCTTCGACCGCCGGAGCATCCTCCTTTAAGCACAGCAGGACCAGCGGCGTCTGTGTGGCGTCGCCCTTTAAAAGCTCCAGCTCGTAGGTATCAAATCCGGGCAGGCCCGCGGCCAGCGCATCTTTTAAGCTTTCCTCCGTCCAGGCGCCGGGCAGGGCGCCGATCAGGACCCGGCAGCGGCCGGTTTCGGACGTGTTCAGGGGCATATCCAGCCCTTCCCAGGGGACCAGTCCCTCCAGAAGGACCTGCGCCCGCGCCGCCTTGGCCGCCGCCTCGCCGATGCCCTTCTGCTTTTCCAGAAGGGATTCCGCGAGAGCCGCCGCCTGCGGGAGCGAGAGGGCTTTTTCCTGCCACGCGTCGGCGCTCAGTTCCCTGCCGCCTTTCAGCGAGGCAAACATCCCCTCGTCCGCCGGCGCATACTCGTTCAGGAGCTTCAGGGCGTTGTCCGCCAGTTGGGCCTGCTTTTCCGCGCGCGTCAGCTTTTCCTTTACCTCGGGGGCGGAAAGCGTTTCCTCCTCCATCTTTGACAGATGGAAGAGGCGCCGGCGCTGCAGTTCCTTTAAGACGGCGTCCTGCTCCTCGCGCATGCCCGCGATCAGCATTTTTTGCATGGAAACGACAGACATTATTCCTCCTCGCCTCTCCTCAACAGGAACAGGACCGCTTCGGAAGCCAGCCGGCTCTTATCGGCGGCCGCTTCGCGCAGGGCGCTTTCTTCCTGACGGATCGCTTCCTCGTTCAGCCGCGCGGCTTCGGCGGCTTTTGCCTTGGCTTCTTCCTGGCAGCGCGCCATAAGCGCGGCGGCCTTTTCGCGCGCCTCTTCCTTTAAACGAACGGCTCCGTCTTTGGCTTCGGCAAGGATCTGGGCGGCTTTTTCTTTGGAAGCCCGGATCTGCAGATCTGCCTGCGCCTCTTCGGCCAGAACCGATTCAATGATTACGTTTGCCATATGCGTGCACCTCTTTTGCCGGGTTCGGATCGATGTGTCGGATATCATTTCCTATAATATCACGGAACAGGCGGAAAAATCAACGGAAAATTAAGCGAAGTTCCGGCAGACTTATTATAGTGAAGAAAAAGCGGGAAACGGCGCTTCTCAGCGGACGGAAAGCGCCTTCGGCACAAACGCTCTTTCCCCGCGGGCCGCTTTGTGCTATACTTATGCCAGAGCTTACGGATCCGAAGGAGGAAGGCGGAATGCCCCTTCATTACAACGCTTTCATATCGTACAAGCACGCGCCGGCGGATATCGCCGTGGCGAAGGATATCCAGCATCAGCTGGAGCATTACCGCGTCCCGAAGGCGGTCCGGCAGAAGACCGGCCGGGAGAAGATCGAGCGCATCTTCCGGGACCAGGAGGAGCTGCCGATCACCAGCGACTTAAGCAAGGATATCGACGAAGCCCTGCAGGACGCGGAGTTCCTGATCGTCATCTGCTCCAGCTCCACGAAGCTTTCCACCTGGGTGCCGCGGGAGATCGCCCGCTTTCTGGAATTTCATGACCGGGACCACGTCCTGACCGTGCTGGTGGACGGGGAGCCGAACGAGGTGATCCCGCAGATCCTGCTGGAGGAAACGCTTGTCGAGACCGACGAAAACGGCACGGAGCAGACGTACACGAAGATCTATGAGCCGCTTTCCTGCGATTACCGGGGAAGCCTGCGACAGGCGAGGAAGACCGAGATCCCGCGCCTGGCGGCCGCGCTTTTAGGCTGTTCCTACGACGAGCTGGTGATGCGGGCCAGACAGTACAGGCTCCGGCGGCTGACGGCTTTCGCCGCAGCCGGCGGCATCCTGGCCCTCGGCGCGATCACCTACCTCATCTGGAGCAACCGGCAGATCCAAAGCAATTACGAGCGGGCCGAGGAGAACCGCATCCTCGCGGAAACGAACTATCAGAAAGCGGAGGAGAACCGGCTGCTCGCCGAAGCCAACTATCAGAAAGCCGAGGAAAACCGGCAGCTGGCGGAGGAAAACTACGAGGAGGCCCAGGCCAACCTGCTACAGGCCCGCCGCAGCCAGATCACGCTGCTGGCCAACGAATCCATCAAGGCGTTCAACCGCGAGGAGCGCATCCTGGCGGTGCAGCTGGCGCTGGAGGCCCTGCCCGGAGAAGGGCGGGAGGACTGGCCGCGGATGGCTCTGGCCGAGTACGCCCTCACGCGGGCCCTGAAAACCTATACCCCCTATTATTCCGGCGCCCCCTTCGCGGCCGTCTGGGACATGGAGATGCGCGGCAATATCATGGATTTCAAGATCCAGCGGGACAAAAATCTTCTGTACGCTTACGACTTTTACGGCGATATCTGCGCCTGGGATCTGGCCGAATATAAAACCCTGTTCCATCTGACGCCCGGCCGGAGCATCAATTCCATTTCGATCCTGAACCACGGCGGCCTGACCGACCTGCTGGTGGACGACGAAAGCGGCATTTCCCTGCTGGACGGCTTAAGCGGCGAGACCAAATGGAACTTCGACGGGAAGATCTTTAATGAGGCTCGGACTCTCCTTCATTCCTGCACCGCCGCGCAGGTGGAGGAAAGGCTTTACGTTTTCATCCGGGCTTCCCGGCCGAAGGACGCATCCCTGTTAAGCGATTCCGTGGATTTCTTTACCGTCTGCCGGCTTGATCCGGAAAGCGGAAAGATCCTCTGGCAGAGTGAAGATAAAGAAGGAAGGCTTTCGCAGCAGGTCCGCTGCGCCGGCGGGGAGGACGGCGAAAGCCTCTATTTCTGCAGCGGCTGGGACAATGAAGGCCTGCTGTATGCCTGCGGACCGGAAAACGACGAGATCAAAGAGATCCCGCTTGCCTGGGAGTTTATGAGCGTGGCCCATCTTTTCGAGCCGGCGGACGGGCAGATCGTTCTGTACGGGGTAACGACTGATGAAGACCATCTCGGCTCCG
>JAEEUR010000080.1 GCA_016290595.1 Lachnospiraceae bacterium
TACTTCGAGATGCTGGGCAACTTCTCCTTCGGCGATTATTTCAAGCGGGAAGCCATCCACTGGAGCTGGGAGTTCCTGACCTCTCCGGACTGGGTCGGCCTTGATCCGAACCGGCTCTATCCCTCCGTCTATGTCGACGACGACGAGGCCTTCGACATCTGGAACAAGGAGGTCGGAATCCCCAAGGAGCGTATCTTCCGCTTCGGCAAGGAGGACAACTTCTGGGAGCACGGCGCCGGTCCCTGCGGCCCCTGCTCGGAGATCTACTATGACCGCGGCGAAAAGTACGGCTGCGGCAAACCGACCTGCACCGTCGGCTGCGACTGCGACCGCTACATGGAGGTCTGGAACAACGTTTTCACGCAGTTCAACGGCGACGGCAAGGGCAATTACGTCGAACTGGCGAATAAGAATATCGATACCGGCATGGGCCTGGAGCGTCTGGCCGTGGTCGTACAGGACGTGGACACCGTCTTTGATATCGACACGATGAAGGCCCTGAACGAAGAAGTCTGCCGCATCGCGAACGTAACGTACAAGACCGATCCGAAGAAGGACGTTTCCATCCGCGTGATCGTGGACCATATCCGCTCCGTGACCTTCATGGTCTCGGACGGCATCATGCCTTCGAACGAAGGACGCGGCTACGTGCTGCGCCGGCTCCTGCGTCGGGCGGCCCGCCACGGCCGGCTGCTGGGCATAAGGGGCAGCTTCCTGACCCGCATGGCGAACGTGGTCATCGAGACCTCCCGCGACGGCTATCCGGAGCTGGAGGAAAAACGCGTCAAGATCATGGCCGTCATCTCCGAGGAAGAGGAGAAGTTCAACCGCACTATCGACCAGGGCCTGCAGATCCTGGGCGGCCTGGAAGAAAAGCTGACCGCGGAGGGCGGCAAAGTCCTGGACGGCGCCGATGCGTTCCGTCTGTACGATACCTACGGCTTCCCGCTGGATCTGACAAAGGAGATCCTGGAAGAAAAGGGCTTCTCCGTGGATGACGAGGGCTTCGCGAAGTCCATGCAGATCCAGAAGGAGACCGCCCGCAACGCCCGCAAGGGAACCAACTACATGGGCGCGGACGTGACGGTCTATCAGGAGCTGCCGGCCGATCTTTCCTGCGGCTTCACCGGCTACACCAAGCTTTGGGACGAATCCGTCATCACGGCCCTCACCTCGGACGAGATCGTCGGAGAACTGCGGGAAGGCGACAGGGGCACCGTCCTGACCGCCGAAACGCCTTTCTACGCCACCATGGGCGGCCAGCAGTGCGACACCGGCCGCATCACGAAGCTGGACGGCAGCGAATTTGTCGTGGAGGATACCATCAAGCTCCAGGGCGACAAGGTCGGCCACGTCGGCTACGTGAAGAAGGGGATCTTCGGCCTGGGCGATACCGTCCAGCTGGAGATCAACGAAGAGCGCCGCGCGGCGACGGCCCGCAACCACAGTGCCACGCATCTGCTGCAGAAAGCGCTTCGCGAGGTCCTTGGCGATCACGTGGAGCAGTCCGGCTCCTACGTGGATGCCGAGCGCCTGCGCTTCGACTTTAGCCATTTCGCGCCGATGAGCGCCGACGAGCTCCGGAAAGTGGAAGACAAGGTGAACGAAGCCATTCTTTCCGCCACGCCGGTCTCAACGGAGCTGATGAGCCTGGAGGAGGCCCGCAAAAGCGGAGCCATGGCGCTGTTCGGCGAGAAATACGGAGACGTCGTCCGCGTCGTCACCATGGGCTCCTATTCGACCGAGCTCTGCGGCGGCACGCACGTAGCCAATACCGCCCAGATCGGCTGCTTCAAGATCCTGTCCGAGTCCGGCATCGCGGCCGGCGTTCGGCGCATCGAAGCGCTGACGGCGGAAAACCTTCTGAGCTATTACCGGGATCTGGAAGCCCGTCTGATCAAAGCAGCGGCGGCAGCCAAGACCACGCCGGACGAGTTGGAGAAGAAGATCGGCCAGTTCCAGGGCGAGATCAAAGTCCTGTCCCAGGAGAACGAGCAGCTGAAGGCGAAGATCGCCGGCGCTTCCATGGGCGACGTCATGAACCAGGTGAAGGAGATCGGCGGCATAAAGCTGCTGGCCGTCAAAGCCGAAGGCCTGGACATGAACGGTCTGCGCAACATGGGCGATACCCTGCGCGACAAGCTCGGCGAAGGCGTCGTGGTCCTGGCTTCCGAAGCGGACGGCAAGGTCAACCTGATCGTGACCGCGACGGAAGCGGCCATGAAGGCCGGCGCGCATGCGGGCAACATGATCAAGCAGCTGGCGCCCCTGGTGGGCGGCGGCGGCGGCGGACGCCCGAACATGGCCCAGGCCGGCGGCAAAAATCCGGCCGGTATCCCGGATGCGCTCGCCAAAGCGGAAGACGTGCTGAAGGGAATGCTGTAATTTTCTTCAAAAAAGCGCTTGACGAAAGCGAAAAAACATGTTATAAACACGAATGCTTTGCGCAGGGAGACCTGCGTGAGATTTCAAGCCGGAAGGGGGGATAACAGAATATGGCAACCGTTATTGTCAAAGAAGGCGAGTCCCTCGACAACGCGCTGCGTCGTTTTAAGCGCCAGTGCGCCAAGGACGGCATCCAGCAGGAGATCCGTAAGCGTGAGCATTACGAAAAGCCCAGCGTTCGTCGTAAGAAAAAATCTGAAGCCGCGAGAAAGCGCAAATTCAGATAAGTGGCTTGTCAAGGGGTGGCTGTAAAGCCGCCCCTTTTGCTTGGAAAGAGTCTTGTATTTGTTCCCGCTTTTGCTATAATGTATCTGTATTATTATATCTGACAGGAGTTTTATGCAGCAGTCATTTGTATTTCGGACCATAGAAGAACAGCAGGCCGTGTTCGGCACGCAGGACGTCTGGGCCAGGAAACTGGAAGAAGCCCTGAACGTCACCCTGACGATGCGCGGCGACGCGGTGGAAATTGACGGCGACGAAAGCGATAAGGCCATGGCGCGGAACGTCATCAAGGCCATGGTGCAGCTGTACCATCAGGGCGAGACCATCCGGGAGGATCTGGTGGAGCGCCTGATCGAGGAATCCCGCGAGGGCTCGCTGGACGGGCTCTTCAAAGCCATGGACAGCGCCGTCACCATGAATTACAAGGGCCTGCCGATCAAGTGCAAGACCTTCGGGCAGCAGAACTACGTGGAGATGCTGCGCGAGAAGGCTGTGACCATCTGCATCGGGCCGGCCGGCACCGGCAAGACCTACCTTGCGGTCGCGCAGGCGGCGCAGGAACTAAAGGACGGCAGTATTGAGCGCATCATCATGTCCCGCCCGGCCATCGAAGCCGGCGAGGAACGCCTGGGCTTTCTGCCGGGCGATCTGGCGCAGAAGGTAGATCCGTATCTGCGGCCTTTATACGACGCCCTCCGGGACGTTTTCGGACAGGAGCGGGCCGACCGGCTTCGCGAAAACGGCGTGGTAGAGGTCGCTCCGCTCGCCTACATGCGCGGCCGCACCTTGAATCATGCTCGGATCATCATCGACGAAGGGCAGAACGCCTCGCTTTCCACCCTGAAGATGGCGCTGACCCGTCTCGGCGAGGATTCCCGCATGGTCCTGACCGGCGACATCACGCAGATCGACCTGCCGAAGGTGAGCGACTCGGGCCTGGCCCGCTGCGCGGAGATCCTGCGCGGCGTACAGGGGATCGGCGTCATTCACTTAACGAACCGCGACGTGGTGCGCAACAAGATCGTTAAGGATATCGTAAAGGCATTTGAGCGGGAAGAGGCCCGCCAGGCGGAGCAGAAACGGCCGAACGCGGCGCCGCGCCGTCCCTACGGACAGGACAGGCGGAAGGGCGGGCCGATCTACGTTAAAAACGAAAGCACCGTAAGCGAAGGGAGCGTCCATGACGATACCCATCACGTTTGAGGCGGAATCCCCCTTTTCCTTTGATGCGGAAGCCCTGCTTCGGCAGGTCGTTACGGCTGTCCTGGACAGCGAAGACTGTCCCTACGAATGTGAAGTCGACGTCCTGCTGACGGACAACGAGGCGATCCGGGAGATCAACCTCGCGGAGCGTCAGATCGACGCGCCGACCGACGTTTTGAGCTTTCCGCTGGTGGATTTTGAAGCGCCGGCCGACTTTGACCGTCTGGAAGACGATCCCACCCTGTTCCATCCTGAGACCGGCGAACTGATGCTGGGCGACATGGTCATCTCGGTGGATAAAGTCCTGTCGCAGGCGAAGGAATACGGTCACAGCGAGCGGCGGGAGCTGGCTTTTTTAGCGGCCCACAGCACCTTTCATCTGCTGGGCTATGATCATGAGACGGACGAAGAACGTCTCGTGATGGAAGAGAAGCAGGAAGCAGTCCTGCAGGACCTGGGAATCACAAGGGAGTAACACCTCATCCGGCGCTTTGCGCCGCCTTCCCCTCAGAGGGAAGGCAAGGAGAATAATGGCAGAGACAAAGAAAAAACCGAATTTTCTGGCGCAGGGCGGCATTTTAGCCATCGCGGGCATCATCAGCCGCATCATCGGCATGCTGTACCGGATCCCGCTGATGAACATCATCGGCGAATCCGGCAGCGGCGTCTACAGCGCGGCTTACGATATCTACAACATCATGCTGCTGATCTCTTCCTACAGCCTGCCCATGGCGGTCTCCAAGCTGGTTTCCGCGCGCCTGAGCCTGAAGCAGTTCAAAAACGTGCGGCAGGTCTTCCTGATCAGCCTTCTGTTCGGCGCCGCCTTAGGTCTGGCCGCCGCGCTACTGATGTTCTTCGGCGCGGGCTTTCTGGCGGACCGCATGATGAATACGCCCCGCGCGGTCCTGGCCGTCCAGATCCTGGCGCCCACGGTCTTTATCATGGGCATGCTCGGTGTGCTGCGCGGTTTCTTCCAGGGCCACGGCACCATGATTCCCACGGCGATCTCCCAGATCCTGGAGCAGATCGTTCACGTCGGCGTCAGCATCCTGGCAGCCCGGATCCTGTTCAATAAAGCGGCCTCGCTTGAGCTTTCCGCCGAAAACATGACGCCCGAAGCCTACGGGGCGGCGGGCGCCACCATCGGCACCGGCGTCGGCGCGCTCTTTGCCCTCCTTTTCGTCGGCTTCTGCTTCGTTCTGTACCGGAAGATTCTCGACAGGCGCTGCGCGAAGGACCGCACGGCGTCGACGGAAGCGCCGCTCGGCACGCTGAAGATCATCTTCCTGACAGCCCTGCCCATTCTGACCAGCGCCGCCATCGCCAATCTGGAAACGCTTCTTGACCACGCCATCTTCGGCGCCTACATGGGAGAGGCGCAGGATCTGTACGAAACGGTCTGGGGCGCGTACAGCGGCAAATTCATCGTGCTGATCAACGTCCCGATCGCGATTTCCACCGCGCTGGCCGCCTCCACGCTGCCTGTGATCTCTTCGCGTATGGCGGTGAATGATCAGGACGGCGCGCTTCAGAAGGCTTCGGCGGCCATCCGCTTTATCCTGCTGATCGCGCTGCCGGCTTCCGTCGGTCTGACGGTGCTGGGACGCCCCTGCCTGGATCTTTTGTTCCGCTCCGGGAACAACGAACTGGCCGGCGGCCTCATGATGGCCGGCGCTTTCGGCGTGCTGGGCTTCTGCGTGTCCTACGTGCTGGTCGGAGTCCTGCAGGGCGGCGGCTATTTCTGGGATCCGATCCTGAATTACGTGATCTCCCTGGCCATCCACGTCCCGCTGCTTCTGCTCTGCCTTTTCGTTTTCAAGTGGGATATCTACGCGGTGGCCGTCTGCAATATGCTGTACGGCTTCGTTTCCTGCCTGCTGCATTTCCGCTCGCTGCGCCGCCGTTTCGGCTACCGTCAGGAGATAAGGCGCAGCATCCTGCTGGTCCTGGCGGCCTCGCTGATCATGGGCGGTACGGCTTTCGGCCTGTATAAACTGTTCTCCGCCCTGCATCTGGGGAACGCCGTCAGTCTGCTGGGCGCCATTTTCCTCTCGGTCCTCGTCTATTTTGCCGCGGTCTTCCTGCTGGGAGCCCTGGGCGAAGAGGAGCTGGCCGAGATGCCGAAGGGCGCCGCGATCGCTGGACTGGCGAGAAAACTGCATTTGCTGCGGTAAAAGAGGTGTTCAATGAAAATCACGGTTATCGGAGGAGGCGCTTCCGGCATGATGGCCGCCATCACGGCGGCGGCGGCTGGCGCGCAGGTCGACATTCTGGAGGGCGGACCGGTCCTCGGCAAGAAGATCCTTTCCACCGGGAACGGACGCTGCAATCTGACCAATTCCGCGCTGGATCCCACGCTTTATCAGGGCTCCGGCGCCAGGATCGCGGCCGCGCTCATGAAGGAATTCAACGCCCGAGACACGATCGCTTTCTTCGATAAGATCGGCATTCCGACCGTGGCGGCGGCTTCGGCCCGCGGCAACGATACCTGGATCTATCCGGCCTGCAAGGAAGCGGCCGCCGTCCGCAAGGCGCTGGAGCTGGAATGCGAACGGCTCGGCACCGCGATCTATCCGAACCATAAGGTCACTTCAATTGAAAAGATCGAAAAAGAATTCCTGATCACGACACGCGAAGGCGTGCAGTTCGTATCCGACCGCGTGATCCTGACGACCGGCGGCAAAGCCTGCCCGAAATCCGGTTCCGACGGCTCCGGCTACGAACTGGCAGCCGCCTTCGGCCATACGCTCGTCACGCCGCTGCCGGCCCTGGGCGCGCTGATCAGCGACAGCCCGCTGTGCCCGGCACTGGCCGGGATCCGCACGGACGCCATCGTTTCCCTGATCATCAACCGTTCCATCGCGGCGCAGGAGGCGGGAGAGGTCCAGTTCACGGATTACGGTCTCTCCGGCATCCCGGTCTTTCAGCTGAGCTCCTGGGCGGTCCGCGCCTTAACGGAAGGGAAAAAGGTCCTGATGCGGATCGATCTGGTCCCTTCTCTCAAGCTGAACGATCTTTACCTGCGGCTTTCCGAGCGCAAGGTCCGCCGGGGCCTCAACGAGAGCGGTACGCTGCTTTTGGGTCTGGTGCCGGACAAACTGGTGCCCTCGCTCCTGAAGCTGGCCGGGATCCGCCTGCATATCCCCTGCTCGGAGATCAGCCGGGACGCGCTGATGAAGCTGGCCTATACGCTGCAGAATCTGGAATTCGAGATCAACGACGCCAAGGATTTCGACGCCTGCCAGGTCACCAGCGGCGGCATTCCCGCCTCCGAAGTCTCCCTGAATCTGGAATCCCTGAAGGTCCGCGGCCTCTACTTCGCCGGCGAGATCCTGGA
The DNA here is from genome assembly GCA_016290595.1 of Lachnospiraceae bacterium. GTDB lineage: Bacteria > Bacillota > Clostridia > Lachnospirales > Lachnospiraceae > UBA6987. The sequence goes on from JAEEUR010000080.1 coordinate 7,211, forward strand.
CGTGGACGGTCCCTGCGGCGGCTATAACCTGCAATGGGCCTGGACCAGCGGATACAAGGCGGGCAGCGAGGCGGCCCGGTAGAAGAATCGGACGATACGGACGGAGCAGCGCAGGATGCTCCGTTTTTTACAGACAGGCTCTTATGAAGATGGAATACAGCTTGGTCCGCAGCAGAAGAAAAACGCTCAGTCTGGAGATCACGTCCGAAGGCCTCATCGCCCGGGCGCCGCTCCGGATGCCCAAAAAGGAGATCGACGCATTCATCCTTTCTCACGCGGACTGGATCCGGAAGCATGAGCTGAAACTGGAGAAGCAGCAGAAGGCCGCCCGCTCGCAGGGGCTTCTGACTGACGAAGAGATCCGCCGGCTGAAGCGCGAGGCAAAACGCGTGATCCCGGAGCGGGTCGCATATTATGCGCCGAAGATCGGCGTCAGCTACGGGCGTATCTCCATCCGGGCGCAGAAGACCAAATGGGGCAGCTGTTCCGCCGAAGGGAATCTGAACTTTAACTATCTGCTGATGCTGGCTCCGCCGGAGGTCCTGGACAGCGTCGTCGTCCACGAGCTCTGTCACCGAAAGGAGATGAACCATTCCCCGCGCTTTTATGCGGAGGTCCTGCGCGTATTCCCGGAATACAAAAAGCACTACCGCTGGCTGAAGGACAACGGAAACGTGCTGCATCAGAGAGCCGGCCTGCGCGGCTGACCGAGCGTCGGAAAGGAGAGAAAAAGCGATATGAAAAAAGGATTTCTTCTGCTGCTGCCTCTCTTTATGATGCTCTCGCTCTGCGGCTGTTCAGATAAGAAAAAAGACCCGCAGAGCACGCCGCCCTCCGTCACGGCACCGACCGAAGCTCAGACGTCCGTTCCGGAAACGCCGGAAGAGAGCACGGCAGAAAGCACGGCAGCCTCCGCTGAAAGCGAAAGCGCCGCGGAGCATACCGAAACGTCGGCGGAAGAAACGACCGAAGCGCCGGCCGAGCTGACGGCTTTCGACCCTTTCCTCTATGTATCCGTCGTACTGGAAGGCGTTGAGCCGGAAGGACAGCTGCACGCAGTTTACCGCGGACCGTATCCGCTGAGCCTGAAGCAGGATACGTTTGAAGGGCTCAGCAACGGCAGCACGGTCCTGCTGGAGATCGAACCGGCTACGGGTTTCGACCCGTCCGAGGCCGGGATCCGGATCGTAAACGGACGCAGCTTGTATTTCATCGAAGGCCTTGCGCACCGGCTTGCGGATCCGCATGAACTTTCCCGGGAAAGTCTGCGCCGGATCACGGAGCTGGTAAACGCCGACATATTGGAATCCGTTCAGAACAGCTGGGCGGATCCGGACAGCTTCTGCGGCCTCGTCTGCGAAGACGTTCTGCTTGATGAGACGGAGGACGGCCGGAAGCTGACGACCGTCGTATTCAGGGCGGACGTGAGCGGGGACGACGGTTTTTCCTACTACACCTACGCACAGTTCGAGGACGTGACCGTCCGGGCGGACGGCAGTATCCTGAACCTGGGCGCCGCGTACCGCTCGCCTTCCTCGCAGATCAGCTTCGGACGTCTGTACGGAGACGGATTTGAAAAGAACGGCCGCTTCTATACCGGATTTGAGACGAAAGAGGCGCTTCTCAAGGCTGCGGCCGATCCGGCGGAGGAGTCGAAGGCAACGCTTCTGACCGTCGGCGACATGCTGCTGCACGCTTCCCTTTTTCCCAAGATCCTTCAGCCGGACGGCAGCTACAGTTACGATTTCGTCTTCGAGAACATGGGAGAGATCTTCGCCGGCCGTGATCTGGTGATCGCCAACAACGAAGCGATCATCGGCGGCAACGAGTACGGCATGCGCGGATATCCGGGCTTCAACGCCCGGACCGAATTTGGCGATGCGGAGATCCGGGCCGGGATCAACGTCGTGCTGCACGCCAACAACCACGCCCGCGACCTGAACCTGGTCGGCATCCGGAACTGCCTGGCATACTGGAAGGAAAACCATCCGGAGATGACGGTGCTGGGGATCCATGAATCCGCGGAAGCAGCGGCCGAGATCACGGTGCTCGAGGTGAACGGGATCCGGATCGCGCTGCTCAACTATACCGACGGCCTGAACGGCCTCGTCGTTCCGGACGATCAGAGCTATCTGGTGGACCGGATGGACGAATCAACCTGGGACAAGGTCGGGGACGACATCCGCAGGGCGGAGGAGCTGGCGGATTTTATTGTCGTCTTTCCGCACTGGGGCACCGAATACATGCTCCAGCCGAATTACAATCAGAAGCGATGGGCGAAATGGTTTATCGAGAACGGGGCAGATCTGATCATCGGCAACCATCCGCACTGTCCGCAGCCCGTGGAATGGGTCACGGCTTCCAACGGCAACCAGGGGCTTTGCTATTATTCTCTAGGCAATTTCATCTCCAATCAGTCCCGGACGATCAGCTGCATCGGAGAGATCGCGCTGGTGGAGATCACGAAAAAAGGCGGCCAGTGCTATATTTCCGACTGTGACGTGGATTTCGAGATCACCTTCTTTACGCCTTCCTGCGAGGATCATCAGGCGATCCCGCTGACGCAGTTCACGGAGGAGCTGGCCCGGAAGCATGCGGCCGTTTCCGATCCGAAGGAAGGGGAGATCAACAACAACATCGATTATCCGATGAGCCTTGAGACGATCCGGCGGATCACGGACGGGATCCGCAGCCATCTTTCCGAGCAGCGGGACGCCCGGAAATAAAACGGATACGGAACTAAAAAAGAGGAGCTCCCCGGCGGTCTGATATGCTACCCCCAAGTAGGACACTGAAATATAAAACCTACTTGGGGGTGTTTCTATGTCAAGGAAAGGCAGTATTGACGCGGCCCTAAAG
>JAEEUR010000081.1 GCA_016290595.1 Lachnospiraceae bacterium
AGGGTCAAACTCCTTTGACCTTAGCTTTAATACGGCAAAAAAAGTTACGTGACGGGATGGTAGAAAGCAGTATGAACGGAAAGCCGAAAGACAGAGAACACAGAATCAGGATCAGCATGAAAGCCCTGGCGCACAGTCCGTGGTTCGAGCGCGTGGCGGATGACATCAAGGCGTCCTGCAAATCCGACGATACCGACGATCCGGTGGACGTCATCGTCTACAACCCCATATCGATCCGGCTCGCCCACCGCTTTATCAAGGCCGGCTGGTCCGCCAACGCCGTGACCCTGATGTCGCTCGTCGTCGGCGTTGGGGGCAGCATCCTGTTTTATCCGCAGAACAGATGGCTCAACCTGCTCGGCATCCTTCTGGAGGTCTTCGCCCTGATCCTGGACTTCTGCGACGGCCAGATCGCAAGACTCACCCACACCAGCAGCCAGCTCGGCAGAGTGCTCGACGGAACGGTGGATATCACCAACTTCCTTGCCGTCTATATCGCCATCGGATGCCGGATGATGAAGGAGACCATCCCCTTTACGGATACCGTCTGGTCCTGGTACATCTGGATCGTTCTCTTCGTAGCGATGTACTGCCACGCCAGCCAGGCGCGGATGGCGGACTATTACCGCGGCCTGCACCTGTTCTTCTTAAACGGCAGCAACAGCTCCAACCTGGCCAGGACGAAAAACCTCAGGAAAGAGATGACCGATGCGCCGAAGGGCACGCCGCTGTATGAGAGGGTCTACCGCTTTTTCTATCTGATCTACACGAACGATCAGGAAAAGCATACGCCCCGCGCGCAGCGCCTGCTTGACGCGCTGGAGGAGAAGGGCGGCTACGTTCCGGAGGAACTGGCCGACGATTATATTACGCAGAGCCGCCGGTATATCCAGCTGACGAACACTCTCACCTATCATATCAGGGCCTGCACGCTGTTCGTCCTGCTGCTGCTGGGCCTGCATGCCTTCTACTTCCCGCTTGTGATCGTAGTGCTGGAGATCGTCAAGTGGTATATGGTCATCAAATACGAGAAGATCGCGAGAAACATCTACGAAAAATACTGTTCGGAACAGCAGATCTGATCAAGACGGAAGAGGGGCATGAAAAAGCATTATAAAACGATATTCTTTTTCATAGGCTTGGCGGGGCTGGTGCTGCTCGCGCTCAGGGCGAATCCGGACAAGCTGGACTGGGGGGACTTCTTTACGCCGAAGCTTCCCCTGCTTCTGGCCGGGCTTCTGGCTCTCTGGGCTCTGATCTACGGCATCCATGCGCGGGCTTTCCGTCTCGTCATCGGCGAGGCCGCGTCCGGGATCAGCCGCATCAGTCTGTACCGGATCTGCGTCAGCGGCTTTGCCATCAACATCGTCACGCCGGCCGGCATTCTGGCGGGCGAGCCCTACCGCATCCTGGAGCTCAGAAACTACATGAGCACCGAAAAGGCGACCTCTTCGTCGATCAGCTTCAGCCTGATGTACATCATCGGGCACATGCTGCTGTGGCTGAGCGGGATCTTTATCTACTTCCTGATGGGCGCTCCCGGCTCCCCGGTCCTGACGGTCCTGCTGTCGCTGGCGGCGCTGATCATGCTGGGCCTGTGCGGCCTGTTTTTCTCCTTCCGGCACAAGGCGCTGGCCGTCCCTGCCTTCCGCTTCTTCTCAAAGCTGCCGCTGGTCGGGGACAAAGCGAAGGCGGCCGCTGAAAAGAATGCGGAGCTGTTCGGCGCCATCGACCGCTGCTATGCGGAGTTCTGCGAAGATAAAAGGACCGTTTTCCGGGTGCTGTTTCTGGAATACGGGGCCAGACTGCTGGAAGCGGCGGAGTATTTCATCGTTTTTTTGTATCTCGGGGTCAACGTGCGCGTCAGCGGCGCGATCCTCATCGTGAGCTTTGCATCTCTGCTGGGGAACCTTCTTTTCGTCGTACCCCTGCAGGCCGGCACCCGGGAAAGCGGCATGGCCATCGCCATCGAACTGCTCGGGATCAGTTCCGGAGCGGGACTGATGGGAGGCCTGATCTACCGGATCCGGGACCTGATCTGCACTGCGGCGGGGATCCTGCTGATCCTGATCGGAAAGAAAAAGAAAACGGACGGCGAAAGCCGGCCGATATGAAGGAGAGGCTATGCAGTATCAGGCATTGTTAATAAAATACGCGGAGATCGGGGTCAAGGGAAAGAACCGCTATCTCTTTGAAGACCGGCTGGTGAGCCGTGCGGCGGCGGTCCTGAAAAAGGTCCCCGGCCGTTTCCGCGTGTATAAATCCAACGGCCGCATCTACGCCATGGCCGCCGAGCCCTTCGAACTGAACGAGGCGGTGGACGCGCTGCAGCACGTTTTCGGCATCTCCGGGATCTGCCCGCTGGTCCAGCAGGCGGTCGTAGGGCCGGAAGAACTGGTGAAGGCCGCCGTCGCCTACTTTACCGGGGCGCATCCGAACTTCAGCGGGAGCTTCAAGGTCATGGCCACCCGTGCGAACAAGTCCTATCCCTGGGACTCCAACGAGATCAACCGCAAGGTAGGAGAGGCCCTGCTTCAGGCGGCGCCCGCTTCCCACGTGGACGTGCACGGGCCGGATATCCTGTTCCGCATCGAGGTGCGGGAGAGACTGAACTTCTATTCGGAAACCATCCCGGGCCTGGGCGGAATGCCTCTAGGCGGCACCGAATGCGGCATGCTGCTTTTATCCGGCGGCATCGATTCACCGGTCGCCGGCTGGATGATCGCCAAGCGCGGTGTTAAGCTGGAGGCGGTCTACTTCCACGCGCCGCCCTACACGAGCGAGCGCGCGAAGCAGAAGGTGGTGGATCTGGCGAAGCTGGTGGCGGCCTACGCGGGCCCCATCCGCCTGCACGTCATCAATTTCACGGATATCCAGCTGGCCATCTACGATACCTGCCCGCACGACGAGCTGACCATCATCATGCGCCGCTACATGATGCGCATCGCGGAGCATCTGGCGAAGGAGAACGGCGCGCAGTGCCTGATCACGGGAGAATCCATCGGACAGGTCGCGTCCCAGACCGTGCAGAGCATGGTCAGCACGAACGAGGTCTGCACGCTGCCGGTGTTCCGGCCGCTCATCGCCTTCGACAAGCAGGAGATCATCGACCTGTCACGGAAGATAGGGACTTTCGAGACTTCCATCCTGCCCTTTGAGGACTGCTGCACCATCTTCGTGGCGAAGCACCCGGTCACCAAGCCGAATGCGGGCATCATCCGCCGTTCGGAGGAAAAACTCCTGCCCGGCATCAACGAACTGGTGGCAAAGGCGCTGGAAACGGAAGAGATCATCGACTGCGAATAGGAGCCGTCCGGATGCTGCGGCAGCCGGCACAAGAAAAGACCGCCCCTTCGGGCGGCCTTTCGGAAAAGCGGGTCCTTATTTGTTCAGGAACGGCTCGAGCGCTTTCTCAACGGCATCCAGCGGCTCCTCGCCGTAAATGTCCAGGTCGATGGGCTTGGACAGATCCAGGCTGAAGATGCCCAGGATCGACTTCGCGTCGATGGTATAGCGGCCGGAGCGCATGTCGAAATCATTGTCAAAAAGCGTGATGGCACGGACAAAATCCTTGACTTTGTCGATGGAATCCAGTTTGATCTGTACGGTTTTCATATGTCTGATCAACTCCTTTGCGGGATTTTGTAAGAGTTACGTCCTCTTCAGCGAAATAAGTATAATATAGTTTCAGGAAAAGTGCAAGCGGATATGGCAGAATTCAGCGGGCGGAAAATCGCCTTTCACAATCTGGGCTGCAAGGTCAACAGCTATGAGACCGAGGCCATGCTCCGGCAGATGCAGGAGCACGGCTGGGAGATCGTGCCGTTTGAACCGGGCGCCGACGTGTACGTGATCAACACCTGCACCGTGACCAATATCGCGGACCGCAAATCCCGCCAGATGCTGCACCGGGCAAAGCAGATGAATCCCGAGGCGCTGGTGGCGGCGGTGGGCTGCTACGCGCAGGTGGCCGGCAAAGGCCTCCTGAAGGACCCGGCCGTCGACCTGGTGATCGGCAACAATGAAAAGAGCCGCCTGCCGGAACTGATCGAGAACCGGCTCGAAAAAGGAGCCGATGCGCTTTTCGTAGAGGATATCGGGCAGGTGAAGGAATTCGAGGAGCTGCCTTTCGGCGGCAGCAGCGAGAAGACCCGCGCCTTTATCAAGATCGAGGACGGCTGCAACCAGTTCTGCTCTTACTGCCTGATCCCCTATGCGCGGGGCCGCGTGCGGAGCCGCGCGCCGGAAAGCACGCTGGCTGAAGCGCGCCGCCTGGCGGAAGAGGGCTTTAAGGAGATCGTGCTGACCGGGATCCACATGGCCTCGTACGGCCTGGATTTTCCCGGAGACGCGGGCCGCGCCGAAGGGTACGGCGAGCCGCTGCTTCAGCTGATCGGACAGCTGGCGGAGATCGGCGGCATCCGCCGGATCCGGCTGGGTTCGCTGGAGCCCCGGATCATCACGCCCGCCTTTGCCGAGAGGCTGGCGGCCGTCCCGAAACTCTGCCCGCACTTTCATTTATCGCTTCAGAGCGGCTCTGAGAGCGTTCTGCGCAGGATGAACCGAAAATATACGCCGGAGGCCTTCCTGGGCGAAACAGAGGCCTTACGCGGCGCGTTTGAGCAGCCCGCGTTGACGACGGATGTCATCGTCGGATTCCCCGGCGAGACGGAGGCGGAATTCGAAGAGACCGTCCGCTTCCTGGAACAGGCGAAGTTTTACGAGACCCACGTTTTCCGCTACTCGCGGCGGGCCGGCACCGTAGCGGACCGGCTGCCGGATCAGATCCCGGAGGCGGTAAAAGCGAAGCGCAGCGCCGTCCTGCTGGAGCTGAATCAGGAAAACAAGGCGGCTTTTGAAAAGGGGCTGATCGGAAAGATCCGCGAGGTCCTTCTGGAGGAACCGCTGCCGGAGCGCGGCGCGGACGTCTGGACCGGCTTTACGCCCGAATACGTAAAGCTGGCAGTTAAGGCTCCCGGCGCGCGGCAGGGCGATCTGATAAACGTGACGGTGACGGAGGAGATGCTGTGATCGCGGAAAATCTGAAAAAGATCGAAGAGAGGATCGAAGCGGCCTGCCGGCGCTGCGGACGGGCCCGGGAGAGCGTACGGCTGATCGCGGTCAGCAAGACCAAGCCGGCTGAGGCGGTGGCCGAAGCCTACGCGGCGGGCCAGCGCCTTTTCGGGGAGAACCATGCGCAGGAGATCGTCGCCAAAAAGCCGCTGCTGCCGGAGGATATCCGCTGGCATTTCATCGGCAACCTGCAGAAAAACAAGGTCAAATACCTGGTCGGGAGCGTCGAAATGATCCATTCCGTCAACTCCGAGGGACTGGCGGCCCAGATCGAAAAGCAGGCGGCAAAATGCGGACTGGTGCAGGATATCCTGCTGGAGGTCAACGTGGCCGGAGAGAGCAGCAAGCAGGGGGCGGCGCCGGAAGCGCTGCTGTCACTTCTGCGATTCTGCGACAGCCAGCCGCATTTGAGGCTCTGCGGACTGATGGCGGTGGCGCCGTTTACGGAGGATCCGGAGGAGAGCCGGCCTTATTTTATCCGCCTGCGGGAAATGCGGGACGGACTGAAGCCGGCGCTGCGCGATCCGGACGCTTTCCGGGAGCTCAGCATGGGGATGAGCGGCGATTTCGAAACGGCCGTCGAGGAAGGCGCGACGCTTGTTCGTGTGGGAACGTCGATCTTCGGCGCCAGAAATACGATGAAATAGGAGCGCCGGGCCGCCGTTTCCGGCGGCCTTTTCATTCTTTAACAATCGATTTTAATTTTTAATAATTCCCAAAAAAAACAAACGAAAAAATCCTCTTGACTTTTCTTTCTTCCGTGATATATTAATAATATAAAGCTTCCAGGAGGCGAATATGGATCGGATAGATCGGGCTCTTGTCAAGTATCTGCAGGAAAATGCAAGATATTCTTTAAAGCAGCTGTCGGAAAAGGTTTTTTTGTCGTCCCCGGCGGTGGCGGCGCGCATTGAAAAACTCCAGCGGGAAGGGATCATCACCGGCTTCCATGCGGATATCGATCTGGAAAAGATCGATTATCATATCGTTGCCTTTATCAACGTCGAAATGTCTCCGAAGGATAAGCCGGCTTTCATCCTGTTCATCAAGGATGAGCCGAGCGTTCTGGAGTGCAATATCGTTTCCGGCAGCTATACCATGCTGATCAAGGCTGCCTTCCAGTCCACCGTGGACATGGACCGCTTTATCAGCAAGGTGCAGCGCTACGGCTCTACGGAGACGCATATCGTATTCTCCACCCCCATTCCGGCACGCACCATCATGCTGCAGGATGAAATTTCAGAGGAAGAGACGGAAGAGAAGTAAATGAAGCGCGCAGCAGGCGTAGTACTGGCAGTCAGCTCGCTGCCCTCCCCCTACGGGATCGGGACCTTCGGGCAGGCTGCCTATGATTTCGCGGATTTCACGGCGGCCGCCGGCTTAAAGCTCTGGCAGCTGCTGCCTTTGGGTCCGACCAGCTATGGGGATTCACCGTATCAGAGTTTTTCGACTTTTGCGGGCAATCCTTATTATATTGATCCGGAGCTTCTGATCGCGGACGGTCTTCTGACGAAGGAGGAGGCGGATTCCCTGCCTTTCGGGACGGATCCCCGGCACGTGGATTACGGACAGATGTACGAGTCCCGCTTCCGGATGCTGGCGCTGGCGAAGAGCCGGGGCTGGCAGCGCGACCGGGAAAAGGTGGCCCGCTTTGAAGAGGAGAATGCTTCGTGGCTGCCGGATTACACGCTCTTCATGGCCTGCAAGCGGCACTTCGGCATGCGGGCCTGGATGGAGTGGCCCGAGGAGATCCGGCTTCGGAAGGAGCCGGCGGTCCGGAAATACCGGGCGCTGCTCCGCGACGATATCGAGCTGTTTACGTACATCCAGTACCTGTTCTTCCGGCAGTGGTTCGCCCTGCGGGACTACGTTCACAAAAAGGGCGTCCGCCTGATCGGGGACGTGCCGATCTACGTGGCCATGGACAGCGCCGACGTCTGGTCAAGCCCGCAGATGTTCGAGCTGGATGAGGAAAACAAGCCCCTGGCCGTGGCGGGCGTGCCGCCGGACTATTTCTCGGAGGACGGCCAGCTCTGGGGCAATCCCTTATACCGCTGGGACCGCATGAAGGCGGACGGCTTCGGCTGGTGGATCCGCCGGATCGAAGGCGCCGGCCGGCTCTACGATATCATCCGCATCGACCATTTCCGCGGCTTCGACACCTACTGGTCCGTCCCGCCGGAAGCGAAGACCGCCCGGCCCGGACATTGGTGCTTCGGCCCCGGCATGGATCTGATCGGGGTCTTAAACAGCTGGTTCCCGCAGCTGGAATTCATCGCGGAAGACCTGGGCACGCCCATGGACAGCGTGGAAAAGCTGCTGGCGGATTCCGGCTGGCCCGGCATGAAGGTGCTGGAATTTGCCTTTGACATCGAAGGGCAGAGCCGCTACGTGCCGCACCGGCACATCGAAAACTGCGTCTGTTACACCTCCACGCACGACAACGTGCCGCTCATGGGCTGGGTGAAGGACCAGAAGCCGGAAGAGGTGGAGTACATCAAGCGCTATCTGCATATCCTGCCCGGCGAGCCCTTCTGTGAGGGCATGCTGCGCGGCGGCATGATGAGCGTGGCCAAATATTTCATCGCCCCGCTGCAGGACTATCTGGGCCTGGACGAGGAGCACACCATGAACCGGCCCGGCACCACCAGCGGCAACTGGCAGTGGCGCCTTCTGCCCGGAGAGGCTTCTCCGGAACTGGCGGCGAAGATCGCGGCGCAGACCCTGCTGTACGGCAGAAGAGAAGGCAAAAAGGTGATAGAGGAAGAAGCGGAGGCAGAGGAACAGGAAGAAAAGGCCTGACCGGCTCCGGACGACAAAAAACAGCGGAAGCACTTCCCGTGGAAGGCTTCCGCTGTTTTTGCCGTGCCGTATTATTCCGGAAATCCTTTCCGGACGATGTCGAAGGCTTCCTCCCCCTTCTCCGCATAGAGCACCAGCAGCGCGCGGAGCTTTCTGGCGGTCTCGGGATGCATCAGCCGGTCGGTGTTGCATCTGTCGTAATACTCGAGCGGGTAGGTCTGATCGAAATGGCCTTTGTGGTAGATCTCCCCGGCCGCCACGCGGTCGCAGAACATCTCGACGATATACCGGTTCGGCATGGGGACCGGCGTGTAAACGGGCTCCTTTTCGCCGAGCTTGTAATCCGTCCAGTATTCGTAGTGATGCCGGTTGCGGCCCTTGTGGTGCATCCAGGCGGAGGAAGCGCCGGCCACGCGCCGTTCGGCGTCGTTGGGCGAGCGGTCCCCCTGATAGTAGCGGGCGCCGACCCAGAATTCCCGCGGCGAATACTTGGAAAGGTCGTGCACGAGCCCCTGCCAGAAGATCCCGCAGCGGCAGCAGTGCTTGAAGACCAGAAAACGGTGGCTGTTTATGGTGCGCAGATGGCGCCGCACGTTTTTTACGGTGAGCCGGGGCTCGTTGCCGTTCTTCATGGAGACCTGCACTCTCTTTCCTTCGCTTACTTCGTGCCGAAGATCCGGTCGCCGGCATCGCCCAGGCCGGGGCAGATGTAGGCGTTTTCGTTTAATTCGCGGTCAAGGTTGCCGGCGTAGATCTGTACGTCGGGATGCGCTTCGTGCAGCTTCTTTAAGCCTTCCGGCGCGGCGATGATGCACATGAACTTGATGGTTTTTCCGCCGTGCTGCTTGATCAGGTTGATGGAATCCACGGCGGAGCCGCCGGTGGCCAGCATGGGATCCAGAACGACGATGGTGCGCTGTTCGATCGGATCCGGCAGCTTGCAGTAATATTCGTGAGGCTCATGGGTCACGGGGTCGCGGTACATGCCGATATGGCCGACCTTCGCGGTGGGAGTCAGGTTCAGGATGCCCTGCACCATGCCCAGACCGGCGCGGAGGATGGGAACGATAGCCAGCTTGCGGCCGGCGATGACGGGAGACATGCATTTTTCGATCGGCGTCGTGACTTCGATGTCGACAAGCGGCAGGTCGCGGAGCGCCTCATAGCCCATTAAGGTCGCGATTTCTTCGATCAGCTTCCGGAATTCGTTCGTCCCGGTGTTGACGTCGCGCAGCATGGTGATCTTGTGCTTGATAAGAGGATGCGTCAGAATGGTTACGTTTTCCATGTCCATGATATTACCTCAGCTGGTAAAGATTTATTTCCCCGCCATTTTAGCAAATGAGCGGCAAGGATGCAAGAAAAAAATGAGGGGAGTCCGAAAAGACTCCCCAGTTCGTCAGGTCCCGTCGCCGGCCGGAACGGCGGCTTCCGTTTTCTCTTCCCGCTTTTCCTCCGTGCCGGACAGGGACAGAAGGCTTTCGTCCTTCTGACGTTCGGCGGGAGACACGTAGCGGGGATAGGGCACGTCGCCGTTGAAGGCGATGACCGGCAGCCGGCCCTTGTCGCGCAGGCGCTCCTCCTCGTCGAACTGATGCAGGGAGGAGATGCGGCTGCGGGCGCTGTTTTCGGCCGCCGGACGGGCCGCGGCATCCGCCGGAGGCGCTTCGGGTTCTGCGGCGTTTTCACCTTCTTCCCCGATCGCCTGGACCTTGTCCGCGATCGCGTTTTCCGCTTCGTCGGCAGCCTGCTGCACGGTCTGATCGTTTCTCGCTTTTCTGAGGGAACGGATGATCAGGCTCAGCGCCAGGCAGATCAGCAGGATCCCCAGCCCCGCCAGGCTCAGCAGGATGCCGGTGCCCAGGCCTTCGGGAACGTAGGACAGAACGATCTCGTGCGTGCCGGGCGTCAGCATGACGCCGATGAAGGAACCGGCCAGGGAGGCCGTCTCGGCTTCCTTCCCGTCGACCAGGAAGTGCCAGCCCTTCTCGATCGGGATGGAGAAGACCAGGTGGGAATTCTCTTCAGCCGTGACGTGGCCGCGGATCTGGACCTTGAAGGTCTCGTCCGTCCACTCGTCTATGATGAAGGGATGCG
>JAEEUR010000082.1 GCA_016290595.1 Lachnospiraceae bacterium
CTTCGGGACCAGCTTCTCATCCATGAGATTGATGAACGCCACCGCCTTGGAGATGGCGTTGATGCCCTGCCGCTGCATGCCGCCGTGGACGGTCTTTCCGACGAAATGGAACTTCAGCCATTCCAGCCCGCGCTGGCAGGTCTGGATCTGCATGTCGGTCGATTCCGCGATCACCGCGCCGTCCGCCCGGATGCCGCTTTCCAGCGTGTCGATGGTACCGGCGCTGTTGTGTTCCTCGTCGATCACGCCGGTGAAGACGATCTTCCCCTTCTCCAGCGTGCCGGTGTTTTTGATGGCCGTCATGGCTTCCATGATGCAGGCCAGCATGCCCTTCGGGTCCACGGTCCCGCGGCCGTACAGCTGGCCGTCGACGATCTTCGGCTCGAAGGCATCCTTCATATCGTTCGGCTCCACGGTATCCATGTGGGTGTTGAACAGGATGGTCTTTCCGGGCCGGCCGCTGTCAAAGACCGCGATCACGTTGCAGCGCCCGTCCTCCACTTCTTTCAGTTCGCAGGGGATGCCGTTCGCGTCAAAAAACGCCTTGATGTACTTCGCCACGCCGGTCTCCTGCTGCGGGATCCCGCAGTAGGACTGGATGCGGACCAGGTCCGAGGTCAGTCTGACGATACGCTCTTCGCTGATCTGCGCCGCCAGGGTCTCTTTCAACGGATTCATGCAATGCCTCCTTGGTTTGAAAAAGGGGCCTGTGAAAATTTTCACAGGCCCCACAGCCTATCGGATCACTTCCGATCAATATTCGTTGGTCATCTGGATCAGGCTGTAGTCGTGCTTGGAATCCGGGCACCAGCCGATGCCGGTGACGCGGACGTCATTCACGTGGTTCTTTACTTCATAGAACCAAGGGAAGTACGCAAGCAGGTCGTTCATGCGGATCTGGATGTCCTTGTAGACCGCGATACGGTCCTCATCCTTCGGCATGGCCAGAACGGTGCTGTACCAGTCGGAGATCTGCTGATCGAAGAAGTAGGCACGGTTCGTGGTGGACTTCAGGTTGACCGTGAACGCGAAGCGGTTGCCGGTCGGGTTCAGGGAGATGTTGTAGACGCAGGCGTCGTAGTAATCTTCCGGACCGTCCTCATCGGCCATGACCTTCTTGACGGTGCCGTTCAGGCGGGAAGTATCGACCACTTCCACCTCGACCTTGCAGCCCAGGGTATCCTGCAGCATCTTCTGGATCAGAACGCCCGAAGCTTCCCAGGAGCCGTGGACCCACAGCTTGAAGGTGAAGTTGCCGTCCGGATAGGTGGACTTGGCCAGATATTCTTTCGCCTTGGCCGGGTTGTACTCCACGACCTCATCGAAACCGTCGAAGTAACCGAACTGGTTCTTGCCCCACATCGTGGTGGCTCTGACGGCGTTGCCGTCGTAGATCGCTTCGTTGACGTCCTGCAGATTGATGGCGAAAGCGATCGCCTTGCGGAGATTGACGTCGTCCTTGGTGATGCCGCGCTTCATGTTGAAGAACATGTAAGACAGGGATTCGGAGGAGTAGGTCTCATACAGGAATTCGTCTTTCGACAGGATCTCGGCGTTGATGCTGCTGATGCCGGCGGCGGCGGCGAGCTCATGGTTCTCCAGAGCGGCGACCTTGGTGCCTTCTTCCTTGTAGCTCTCGAAGATCACCTTTTCCGTCGCGGTAGCGCCGTTCACTTTCCAGACCCAGCTGTCCGGATACTTGACGAATACGCACTTTTCGGCGGGGATGAACTCATCCAGGACCCAGCCGTTGGTGCCTACCCAGTGACCCTTCTCGGCGTCCGCTTCGCAGGCTTCGCGGTTGAAGATGGAGTAGGGCTGCAGGTACAGACGGTAGATGATGTCGGCGTTCGGCTGCTTCAGGATCAGCTTGACGGTCGTCGCATCGACGGCAACGACGTCTTCCAGGATCTTGGTCAGGTCGGAGAGCTGATAGGAGCCGCCTTCGGCCTCGACGGCTTTGGCTCTTTCCTTGAAGGTGAAGACCACGTCGTCGGCTTCGAGCTTCTGGCCGTTGGAGAAGGTGACGTCGTCACGCAGATGGAAGGTGTACTCCAGGCCGTCGTCGCTGATCTCCCATTTGGTTGCCAGTTCCGGTTCGAGTTCACGTTTCTCGAAGTTCCAGACGACCAGCTGGTTGTAGATCATCTTGTAGACCGTATCGGAAGAGTTGTTCATCAGCTTGTGCGGGTCCATCTGGTCCGGCGCATAGGAATCGACTCTGATTTCCTTTACGTAGGTCTTGGCGGGTTCAGGCGCCTTGGTCTGATTCGGCGCCTGGGTCTGTCCGGCAGGCCCGGTGCCGGTAGGCTGCGTCGTGTTCGGCTTATCTCCGCAGGCGGTCAGGCTGAAGATCATGACCAGCGCCAGCACGAGAGACAGGACTTTCTTCATAATGTTCCTCCTTTGTTTTATCTGTTTTTAACGGAACTCTCCGTTCCGCCGTATTCTTCTGACTGCGCTCTTTGCCTTAAGCCGCGCGCAGACGGCTTGTCAGACTTCCCCGTATCTCGCGCAGGCCAGGAAGTGATCCTTGACGACTTCCTTCAGTTCCGGACATTTCGCCCGGCAGGCGTCGGTCGCGAACGGGCAGCGCTTTGCAAAGCGGCACTCGTCCTTCGGCTCGATCGGGGAAGAGATCTCGCCCTTTAAGACCATGCGTTCCGGCCGGTTGTGCGTATCCGGCACCGGAATGGCGCTAAGCAGCGCCCGGGTGTACGGATGCAGCGGGTGCAGGAACAGTTCTTCCGCCGGCGCCTTCTCGATGACCTGGCCCAGATACATGACCGCGATGTCGTCTGCGAAGTGGTTGACCACCGCGAGGTCGTGCGTGATGAAGATGTAGGTCAGGCCCAGCTGATCCTGCAGGTCCTCCAGCAGGTTCAGGATCTGCGCCTGGATCGACACGTCCAGGGCCGAGACCGGCTCGTCGCAGACGATGAACTTCGGATTCACCGCCAGGGCGCGGGCGATGCCGATACGCTGCCGGCGGCCGCCGTCCAGCTCGTGCGGATAGGCGTTGATGAGACGTTCCGCCAGGCCGACGGTCCGCATCAGCTCCACCGTGCGCATTTCGATATCGTAGCGGTCGGTCAGGATCTTGTTGAACTTGATGGGCTCGGAGATCGCCTGCAGCACCGTCTGTCTCGGATCCAGCGAGGAGAACGGGTCCTGGAAGATAATCTGCATCTCCTTGCGTTTTTCCCGCATCCTCTGCTTCGAGAGCTTTACGACGTCCTCGCCGTCAAAGATGACTTCGCCGGCGGTCGGCTCGATCAGCCTTAAGATCGCGCGGCCCGTGGTGGACTTTCCGCAGCCGGATTCGCCCACGATGCCGAGCGTTCTGCCCCGTTCGATCTGGAACGACACGTCATCGACCGCATGCAGCATGCCGCGGGGCGTCTTGAAATATTTCTTCAGATTCCTTACATCCAGAATGACGTCGCTCATGCCTTCTTGCTCCTTTCGATGATGAAGTCCGGATCATCATAAGCCGTGCAGGCCACCATGTGCGTATCGCTGACCCAGCGCTGCACCGGACGCGCCTCTTTGCAGGCGTCCGTCGCGTACTTGCAGCGGTCCGCGAAGGCGCAGCCCTTCGGCAGGTTGGCCGGGTCGGGCATCAGGCCCGGGATGGGTTTTAATCTCGCCTGGCGGTCATGGATGTTCGGCAGGGAGTTGAACAGGCCTTCCGTGTACGGATGGCGGGTCTCGTTGAAGACTTCGTCCAGCGTGCCCTGCTCGATGATCCGGCCGGCGTACATGACGGCCACGTCGTCGCAGATATCGGCCACGATGCCCAGGTCGTGGGTGATCATGATCATGGCCGTGTCGTATTTCATGCGCAGGTCGCGCATCAGGTCCAGCACCTGCGCCTGGATGGTCACGTCCAGCGCCGTGGTCGGCTCGTCCGCGATCAGCACGCGCGGGTTGCAGGCCAGCGCGCAGGCGATGACCACGCGCTGCTTCATGCCGCCCGAGAACTGGTGCGGGTATTCATTCACGCGGTTCCGCGGAATGCCTACGATCTCCAGCATCTCCATGGCCCGTTCCATGGCTTCGGTCTTGCTTAAGCCTTCGTGGATGCGCACGCTTTCGGCGATCTGGTCGCCGACCGTGAACACCGGGTTCAGGGAGGTCATCGGGTCCTGGAAGATCATGGAGATATCCTGGCCGCGGATCTTTTCCAGCTCGGCCGGTCTCTTCTTCAGGATGTTTTCGCCGCAGACGTAGATGCTGCCCTTCTTGATGATTCCCGGCGGATCCGGGATCAGGTTCAGGGCCGCCAGGGCAGTGGTCGTCTTGCCGGCGCCGGTCTCGCCCACGAGGCCGAGGGTCTTTCTCTTCTTGACCTGCAGCGTCACGTCCGAGACCGCTTCCACCACGTCGCCGTCCACTTCATAGTGCACGGTGAGGTTGCGGATGTCCAGCATCACGTCTTCGCCGAGCTCCTCCGGCGTTAAGTCGGGAGCGTTTAATACTTCGGGAGCAATATTTTTGATTCGTTTTGCCATGACTGCCTCCTTACTTCTTCAGCTTCGGATCCAGCGCGTCGCGCAGGCCGTCGCCCATGAGGTTCAGGGCCAGCACGGTGATCATGATCGCGAGGCCGGGGAAGAGGGTCAGATAACTGTGCGTCCGGATGAGCTTCCGGCCGCCGGAAAGCAGCGCGCCCCATTCGGGCGTCGGCAGCGGAACGCCAAGGCCGAGGTAGCTTAAGGAAGAAGCCGAGATGATGGCGGAGCCGACCTGCAGGGTCACGCGGACCACGATCAGGTTCAGGGCGTTCGGCACCACGTGCTTCATGACCAGCGGGAAGGACTTCATGCCGATGGCGCGGGCGGATTCGATGTATTCCGAGCTCCGGATGGTCATGACCGCCATACGCGAGGCGCTGGCGATCGACCCGACGCCCGGGATGGCGATCGCGATGATAAGGATCCCGGTCTTGTGTCCCAGGGCCGCCACGACCATGATGCCGATCAGCAGCGAAGGGATGGAACCGATGATATCAAAGACACGCATGACCAGAAGGTCGAAGGTGCCGCCGTAGTAGCCGGCCAGCGCCCCGATGGGCATGCCGACCACGAAGCAGAGGGCCGCGCAGGAAAGGCCGATCATGAAGGAGTACTTGGCGCCGTAGAGCACGCGGGTCAGCATGTCGCGGCCCAGCTCGTCGGTGCCGAAGGGATGCTCCGCGCAGGGGCGGATCAGCTTCTGCGTCAGGTCATAGCCGATGATCTGCGTATCGTAATCGTAGATCACGTCCGCAAGCGCTGCCAGAAGGCCGATCGCGAGAACCACGAACAACGCGATGACGGCGCCCTTGTTCTGGCTGTAGCGATGCCAGAATTCACCCAGCTGGCTCCGCTTGGAATATTTGCGGGAAGGAAGGATACGTTTTTCTTTCTTGTCGGTACTCATGCCGCTTTCGCCTCCTTCGCTTTTTTGCCGGAATCATTTTTCTTTTTCCTGTCGCGGACGTACATCGTCTTCAGGCGCGGGTCGATGACCACGTTCAGCAGCTCGGTGAACACGTGGAAAACGCCGAGGATCGAGCACTTCAGGACCAGGAAGCCGCAGGCCAGCGGGATGTCGCGCTTGGACACCGCGTCCACGATGACCTTGCCGACGCCGGGCCAGTTGAACACGGACTCGGTCAGGGCGGCACCGCCGACAGCCGTCGAAAGCAGGGCGAGGGCGATCTGCACCGTCGGGATCAGCGCGTTCCGCAGCGCGTGCTTGGTCACGACCTTCCGCTCGGAAACGCCCTTGGCGCGGGCCGTCCGGAGGTAGTCCGCCCGGAGGTTGTCCAGCATGGCGGTACGGGTCGTACGCATCTGGATGGCCATGTGCCCGGTCCCGATGGTAAAGGCCGGCAGGATCACGCTGTACCAGTGTTCATTGCCGCTGACGGGAAGCCATTTCAGCTTCACCGCGAAAAGAACGATCAGCAGCAGGCCCAGCCAGAAGTTCGGCGTCGCCAGGCCGATAACGCCTAAGACGTTGCAGATGTTGTCGATAACGGACCCGTTTTTCACGGCCGCTATGATGCCCAGCGGGATAGCCAGCACCGTCGTTACCACGCCGGCCATCAGGCCCAGATACAGCGTCGCGCCGATCCTGGTCTTAAAGTACTCCCAGACGTCCAGGCCGTTGTTGTAGGATTTTCCCAGGTCGCCCTGGAACATCTTGCCAATGTAGATGACGTAGCGCTCTATCAGCGGCTTGTCCAGCCCGTAGTGGGCCCGCATGGCCGCGACCTGCTCTTCGGTCATATCCTCGGTGATCAGGCTGTCTACGTAGTCAGTACCGGAAAGGTTCATGGCCGCATAGATAATGAACGTCACGCCGAGAAGTACCGGGATCAGCAGCAGCAGGCGCTTGATTGAGTATTTTAGCATTACTCCTTCTCCTTTCTTCACGTTGTAATATGAAGGGTTCACGAAGGGACGGCGTTCTTTCCTCTCGTACAGCCGTCTCTTCTGCCGAATTCAAAATGATACAGCCTCTCCGCCGGTCTCCTTGGCCGGGGCGGCTTCCGTTCGTCTCTTATTCTTGTAAAGCCTCAGGTTTTCACACTTAACTTCAAAAACATTTTAACGGTTTTAACTTAAATAAGCAAATACATTCCGCATTGTTTTGAATAACTTTTGTGTTATGCAGAATCGAAAAAACCGTTCAAATCCCAACACAAAGGGTCGTTTATGCCCGTTTTATTCACAATTCCCGTTTTTTCTTTCGCAGCATGAAACAGAGGCGTCAGATCGCCTCCGCCGCCTCTTCGGCAAACATCTTTTCAAATTTCGCACGGGCCGCATCCAGGAAACGGTCCCAGGCGGCCGGATCGATCCAGGCATCCGGATCTCCGGCCAGCTGGCGGGCCCGGCGGCCGAAGGTATCGTTGTTGTCCGGATGGTTCCCCAGGTGGATATCGACCTTCTCTCCCCGTACCTTTTCCAGAGAATCCAGCATGTCCTGCTGCAGGGAAAGCGGCTGATGCCGGTGCTCCAGCACGCATTTGCGCACGGACCCCAGCCCCGCGCCGCCGAACAGGCCGGCCCGCAGCGTGCGGCCGTTTTCCGCAAGGTCAAAGAAGAACGCCATAGCGCCCGGCGTATGGCCCGGCACCTCTACGCAGTGAATGCTGAGGTTTCCGCAGACAAAGTCCTCGCCGTCCTCCAGCAGATGATCAAAGGCCGGCGGGATGTACGCCAGAGGCGTCACGATGCTGCTCCAGGAGCCCGAAGCGGCCGATGGGTTGTCCCGGATCAGTTCCGCGTCGGTCCGGCTGATGACGAGCTGACAGCCGTAGAGCCTTTTAAATTCATTGGAGGCGCCGTAATGATCGTAGTGGCCGTGCGTATGAATAATATAGCGGATGTCTTTCGGATCGAAACCCAGGCGCCAGACGGAGTCCACTAACAGGTGGATCGTGTGCGGGTAGCCGGAATCGATGAGGACCAGGCCGTCGCCGGTATCGATCAGGTGCTCGCAGACGCGCTTGTCTCCCACGTAGTACAGCGGGCCGAAGATCCGGAAGGGCTCGCAGGCGAAATCGCCCGGATCGCGGTAAAACGCCAGATGGTGCTGCTGATACTTCTGTTTCACTTCCTCGTAGGTCATGCCTGGGCTCTCCTTTTCTCCTGCTGAAATCCGCCCCCGCGAAGGAAGACTCCTCGCACGGGGGCGGACCGCTTTTATGTTTTTGTTTTTTACTGCTGCTGCCTATGCATAACGCAGGTGCTGAAGTGGCCGCCGCCCAGATCGTTGAGCGGAAGGTCTCCCTCCGTGCACTTTGCGGTCGCGTACTTGCAGCGGGAGGCGAAGCGGCAGCCCGGCTTCGGGTTGATAGGGCTGGTCAGCTCGCCTTTGATAACTTCGATCTCTTTATGCCGCATGGATACGTCCGGTACCGGGATGGCCGCTAAGAGCGCCTGCGTATACGGGTGCACCGGATTCGCAAACAGCTCCTTGGACGGAGCGATCTCCACGCACTGGCCCAGGTACATGACCATGATCTCGTCCGAGATGTGCTTGACCACGGACAGGTCGTGCGTGATGAACATGTAGGTCAGGCCGCGTTCGTCCTGCAGGTCCATCAGAAGGTTCAGGATCTGCGCCTGGATGGACACGTCCAGCGCGGAAACCGGCTCGTCGCAGACGATGAACTTCGGGTCCAGCGACAGCGCGCGGGCGATGCCGATACGCTGCCGGCGGCCGCCGTCCAGCTCGTGCGGGTAGGAGCCCGCGAAGCGTTCTGCGAGGCCGACCGTTTCCATCAGCTGGTCCACGCGGTCCCACAGCTCCGCCCGGGAGCTGCAGACCTTGTTTACGATCATGTATTCCGCGATCAGCTCGGACACCGACATACGGGGGTTCAGGCTGGAGTAGGGATCCTGGAAGATCAGCTGCATGTTGCGGCGCATCTTCTTCATCTCGTGCTTGTTGTAGGAGACGATGTTCTCGCCGTCGTACAGGATGTCGCCGCCCGTCGGCTCGATCAGGCGCAGGATGGTCCGGCCCAGCGTGGACTTGCCGCAGCCGCTCTCGCCCACGACGCCGATGGTCTTGCCGGGCATGATCTTGATGTTGATGTCGTCCACCGCATGCAGCAGGCCCTTGCGGACGTTGAAGTACTTTTTCAGATGCCGGGTCTCGATCAAAGGAGTCTGTTCCGAAACGTTTTTCTTCACTTCTTCACTCATCGTTTACTGCTCCTCCTCTGCAAATCTCCAGCAGGCGATCTGATGGCCGCCTTCCTTGTACACCGGCGGATGCTCGCTGCGGCACTTGTCCGTCGCGAACGGGCAGCGCGGACTGAAATAGCAGCCGGCCGGCAGGTCGGTCGGATCCGGCATCAGGCCCGGAATGGGTTTCAGACGGTCCGTATCCTCGTTCAGGTTCGGGATGGATCCGAACAGGCCTTCCGTGTACGGGTGACGCTTGCCGCTGTTGTAGATCTCTTCGGCTGTGCCGGTCTCGATCAGCTCGCCGGCGTACATGACGGCGACCTTGTCGCAGGTCTGGGCCACGATGCCGAGGTCGTGCGTGATCATGATCATGGCGGTGCCCAGACGGTCACGGAGCTCGCGCATCATGATCAGCACCTGCGCCTGGATGGTCACGTCCAGCGCCGTGGTCGGCTCATCCGCGATCAGGAGCTCCGGCTCGCAGGCCAGCGCCATGGCGATGACCACGCGCTGCTTCATACCGCCCGAGAACTGGTGCGGATATTCGTTCTTGCGTTCCGGCGTGATGCCCACCATCTTCAGCACTTCGTCCACGCGCTCGTTGATCTGCTCCCGGGACTTGTGCTCCCCGGAGTGCAGCTCGATGGCTTCGTAAATCTGTTCCCCGACCGTATAGACCGGGTTCAGGGCCGTCATGGGATCCTGGAAGATCATGGAGCTCTTGTCGCCGCGGATGTGGCGCATCCGCTCTTCGGTCACCTGCAGCAG
>JAEEUR010000083.1 GCA_016290595.1 Lachnospiraceae bacterium
CTGCTCGATGGAGCCCGATTCGCGCAGGTCCGAAAGCATGGGCCGGTGATCCGCGCGGGAGTCCGGCGCACGCGAGAGCTGCGAAAGCGCGATGACCGGCACGTTCATTTCCCGGGCCAGCGCCTTTAAGCCGCGGGAGATCTCCGTGATCTCCTGCTGGCGGTTCTCGCTCCGCTTGCCGGAGGCGCTCATCAGCTGCAGATAGTCGATCACGATCAGCTTCAGATCGTGCTCCAGTTTGATCTTGCGGCACTTCGAGCGCATCTCCGCCACGGAGATGCCGGGCGTATCGTCTATGATCAGCTGGGAGCGGCCGATCGTCTCGGCGCTCTCCAGGAGCATATCCCAGTCCGAATCGGACAGTTCGCCCGAACGGATCCGCTGCGCGTCCACGTGCGACTCCTGCGAAAGCAGACGGTTCAGGATCATCTCGCTGGACATTTCGAGCGAGAACATGACGGCGCACTGGCCCTGCTTCAGGACGATGTTCTGCAGAACGTTCAGCACCAGCGCGGTCTTGCCCATGGAAGGGCGCGCTGCCACCAGGATGAGCTCCGAGGGATGCAGGCCGGTCAGCAGCTCGTCCAGATCCCGGAAGCCCGTCGCCAGTCCCGTGATGGGGTTTTTGCTGCGGGCGGCTTCGTTGATCTTTTCCAGCGCGGACATCGTGATCTCCTGGATCGGCGTGTAGTCCAGTGTCTTCTTGCGGCTCAGGACGTTGAAAAATTTCTTTTCCGCCTCTTCCAGGATCACGTCCACCCGGTCCTTGCCGGCGTAGCAGTCGTTGGCCACGTCCTCGTTCACATGGATCATGCGGCGCAGCAGCGCCTTGTCGGACACGATCTCCGCATAGTATTTGGCGTTCGCGGACAGCGGCACCGCCGCCACCAGATCGCCGATGTACTCCAGGTTGCTGACCTCCGGCGGCACGTTTTTCGAGACCAGGCGGTTCTGCAGCGTCAGGGGGTCCACCGGGGTCCCCTCGTTGTACAGCTCCGTGATGGCATCAAAAACGACGCCGTACTGGCGGTTGTAAAAATCCTCCCCGGTCAGGATCGCGTCCAGCGCGGGGATGATCTCGTTATCCAGGATCATGGAGCCGATCACCGTCTGCTCCGCCTCTATATTCTGGGGCTGGATCCTTTTGATTTGACTTTCTCTCTCGTCCATGGAGCCTGCTTTACTCTTCTTCCACAATGATCGTCAGCTTGGCTGTTACGTCCTTATGCAGCTTCACGCCGATCTCCTGCTCGCCGGCTGTCTTGATCGCCTCGTCCAGCAGGATCTTCTTCTTGTCGATCTCCACGCCCCACTGCTTTTTTAAGGCTTCCGCGATCTCCTTGGAGGATACCGCACCGAAAAGCTTGCCGTTGGCGCCGACCTTGACCGGGATGCGGACCTTGACGTTTTCCATCTCGGCCGCCTGCGCCTGCGCGTCGGCCAGCTGCTGTTCGGCCAGCCGCTTGGCGGCTGCCACCTGCTGTTTCAGAATATTGAGATTGGCCTTGGTGGCTTCCACGGCCAGCTTCTTCGGGAACAGATAATTGCGGGCGTAGCCGTCGTTGACGGTCACGATCGCATCTTTTTTGCCTAACGTTTTGACATCCTGCAGCAATACGACTTCCATTACAGGGCTCCCTCCTCTTGCATCGTACGGATCGTATCCCGTACCATTCCGATGGCTTCTTCCTCGGAGATATTCTTAAGCTGCGCGCCGGCCGCGCCCAGATGACCGCCCCCGCCCAGCCGTTCCATGATCAGCTGCACGTTGACTTCATCAATCGCGCGGGCGCTGACGAAGACGGTCTCCTCCACCTTCGTAAAGACGAAGCTGGCCTTTACGCCGAAGATATTCAGCAGATCGTTGGCCACCTGCGCCCCGACGATCGTCGGGCTGTCCAGCCCCTCGGCCTCGCAGACCGCGAAGGCGAAGCCGTCCTCCGTCATCTCCGTCGTCTGCATGGCGCGCGCCTTGGCCTTGTATTCGCGGTAATCCTCCCGCAGCATCTTCTTGACCAGCACCAGATCCGCGCCGCTGCGCTTTAAGTAGGCGGCCGCCTCAAAGGTCCGGGAGCTCGTCCGGCTGGCGAAGCCGTCGGTATCGATCAGGATGCCGCTGTAGATGGCCTCCGCCTCCATGGGCTTCGGCTCCACGCCGTCGTTGAAATACTGCAGGATCTCCGTCACCATCTCGCAGGCCGAGGAAGCGTAGGGCTCCACGTAGCTGAGCAGCGCGGGAATGGCGCCGGCCGCCTGCCGGTGATGGTCGAAGACCACGATCTGATCGGTCTTGTCCAGGATGGCGGGGCATTCCGCCATGGAGCGCTGGTTCGTGTCCACGACGACGACCATCGCGCCCTCCTCAAAGCGCGCCAGCGCTTCTTCGCCCGTCAGGAACATATCCCGCGGATAGTCCGCCGAGGCCTGAAAGCGCTCCCAGAAGGGACGGACGCTGAAGGAGACCGTGTCCAGAATGATATGCGCCTTGCGGGACAGGGACACGGCGGCCCGGTAGATCGCCACGGAAGCACCGAAGGAATCGTTGTCGCCGGAGGAATGGCCCATGATATAGACCGGATCGTGGAGCGCCATCAGCTCACGCAGCGCCTGGGCCTTGACGCGCGCCCGCACGCGGGTCTGCGTCGTTTCGCCCTGCGCCTTGCCTCCGAAGTACTCGACGGCGTCGGGGCGCTTGATGACCGCCTGATCGCCGCCGCGTCCCAGCGCCAGATCCATGGCGTCCTGCGCCAGCTCCAGATTGTCGCTGTAGGCCGCGCTGCCTTCCCCGAAAGCAATGCTGACCGTGACCTGCCGGGAACCGCCGGTCCGGATCCCCTTGACCGTTTCCAGCAGGGAGAAGCGGTCCGCCCGGCATCTCTCCAGGCTCTCGTGATTCATAAAGATCGAGAAGCGGTCCTTTTCCGTCTTGCAGACGATGCCGCCCCGGTCCTGGAAATACTCCTGGATCTGCTGCTCGATCATGGCGCCGAGCAGGGAATACTGTGAAGATTCCGTGTGCTTGAGCAGTTCTTCGTAATTGTCAACGTACAGCAGGCCGGCCACGCCGCGTTCCTTCTTCAGCGTTTCGCTGGTCTGAAGGTGCTCCGTCTCGTCAAGGAGCAGCAGGGCGGAAAGGTGCGACTTGCGCAGCGTCTGCCGCTGCAGCAGCGAGAAAATGCGGCTGCCCAGCGGTACGTACTGGCGGCTCTTCTGCCCCGAGAAGAAAGCCCTCTCGTCGGTATAGTTGATCTGCGGGAAGATCTCCTGAATAAAGACCGCCTTTTTCTGGAGTTCCGTACCGTAGCTGTTCAGCATTTCCGTGAAGGCTTCGTTGCGCCACAAGAGCTTGCCTTTCCGGTTGACCACGGCGTACGGCAGTTCCAGCCCGTTCAGCCTCAGAGACAGCTCTTCGTCGATCTCCGTGGCCAGACGCACCACCGATTTCTGCAGCTTGCTGCGCATGGACAGATGCCAGATAAGGGCAAAGGCCAGCGTCCCGAGCGCGATAACGGCGACCGGGATCCAGGAATAGCCGCGGACGTAAAAGAAAAGCGCGAAAAAGGCGGCGGCGCCCAGCAGGACGAAGCCCAGCCAGACCCACGGCCATTTCGTCAGGGTTTTCGTCAGATTTCGCATAAAAACTCCTTTGCGCGGTACAAAAGCCTGAGGAATAAGTTATTTTAGCACAGAAAGACCGCGGTTTCAAGCACTTCGGGCGCTTTTACCGTTTCTTCCGCGATTTCGGCCGCATGCGTTTTATGGCGGCGCGTCTGTTTTACTCCGCAACAACGGGACTCAGCCGGTATTCGTCCGGCAGCCGCACCCCGTCCGCAAAATACCGCGTCTGGCAGTACAGACGCCGCGCGGTCACGAAGGGCTCCATCAGGCCGGGGGCCGCGTCCGCCGGCTTGGCGATGACGGGGATCGAAGCCGAACGCTTCAGCTGTGCCGGCAGGTCCGAGCGGCGGCTTAAGCCCAGGATCCGGATCGCCTGCGGGAGCGTCTGCTGGTCTTCTTTCCGGATCCCTAAAAGGACGTGGATCAGGAAGCGGCGGACGCGGGCCTCGCTGAAGGCGCGGGTCTTCAGGCGCCCGACCATCTCGCCGAAAGTACAGTCGAAGGGGGCAAGCTCCGCCAGCCGGACCGCCAGCTCCGGCGCGCTGTCCGCAAAAGGCAGAAAGGCGTCCGCGCCGCCTTCCGAAAGACGCAGCAGGCCGGCGGACAGGGCCGCCGAAAAGTGATTGGGAAAGAGCGGGCAGTCCAGCTCCTCCATCGAGGCCTCCGGCAGAAAAGCGGAGAGCTTCTTCACGGGAAGGCCCTCACGGATCGCGGCGCGGATGGCGCCGGCCGAGGCAAACCCCTCCTCCGGCAGCGCCGCCGCCGTATGCGGACTGCCCTCTCTCTTAAGGGGCAGCGGCCGGATCCCGCAGGCGCCATCCTCCAGCGCCCGGATATATTCCGCCGCCAGGATATGGTTCGGATCCTTCAGCAGGGCGGCGCTTTCCGGATCGACGGCTTCCAGGGCCGCAGCCGCAGCCGCCGGATAGGAAAGACCGGCCCGCAGCTTCTCCCGGAGCGTATCCCGAAGGCTCTCCTCGTCCCTGAGGCTCGCAGCCGCCTTCTTCAGCGCCGCAAGGTCCGTGCAGGACGCGCCGAAAGCCAGCGTATCGATGCAGCCGCAGGCCGCCGCCAGACTCACCGCCCCGCGTGCGAAAAGCTCCGCGCTTCCCGTGGCGAAGGCAGGCGGCAGTTCTATCACCAGATCCGCGCCGCCGGCCAGGGCCATGCGGGTGCGGGCCGCCTTGTCCGCGACAGCCGGCTCTCCCCGCTGGACAAAATCGCCGCTCATGACGACCAGGACCGCTTCGGCGCCTTCTTTTTCCTTCAGCTGCCTCAGCTGGTACGCATGTCCCTTATGAAACGGATTGTATTCCGCAATAACAGCAACATTTTTCATGGAAAGCTTCCGCTTTTTCTTTTTCTTCAGTGTAGCACATTTGCTTCCGTTCGTCAAAGCGGCGTTTCGCTTAATTAAACAAAGAAAAAGGTGTTTTTTGCTTTTGGGCTTGACGGACAAAAAAATAAACTCTATAATGCGTTTATGTTGGCTTAGATAAGCCATGGAGGTGAATTATGAAGGGTACTGTGAAATGGTTCAACAATCAGAAGGGTTACGGCTTCATCACTGATGAAAACGGCAAGGACGTTTTCGTTCACTATAGCGGCCTGCAAATGGAAGGCTTCAAATCGATCGAAGAAGGTGCTTCCGTCGAATTTGACGTCGCTGAGGGCGAAAAAGGTCCTCAGGCCGTGAACGTCGTCAAACTGTAATCCGGTTTTCTCTCGGGAAAAGCACGGGCCGCCGCCGGTCCGTGCTTTTTTATCGGAAAATGTCCTTATCCGGCTCTTGCGGCCGGCCTCCGCCTGTGCTATCATCTCGTCATATCCATCATTGAGGTCTTTTTATGCAGGATCTGTCCCACATCAAAATCATATTCAGCGATATTGACGGCACGCTCCTGCCCTTTACGGGCAAGGACCTGCGTCCGACGGCCCGCCTGATCCGGGAGCTTCTGGAGGCCGGCATTCTGTTCGTTCCCTGCACCGGGCGCGGTACCGGCAACATCCCGAAGGAGATCCTTCAGGTCCCCGGGCTGCGCTATGCCGTCACGGCCAACGGCGCCCTTGTCACGGATCTGACGAACGGGCAGGTGCTCTGGAAGCGCATGGTCTCCCGCGAACTGGCCGGGAAGCTGACGCGCTTCTTGCGAAAGTACGACGGAAACGCGTACCTTTACCGGCACGGGGAGCACCATCTGGACGTCGCGCTCGGGGAGAAGCCTTTCGACACCAGCAACAAATCCCTCGTGGCCTGGCGGGACAGCGTCGTCAAGTGCGATTTTCTGAAGCTGCTGGAAGAAGCGGAAAGCGAGTGGATCGACAAGATGGGCTTCGCCAGCATCGATCCGCATCAGTTTGAGCGGATCCTTCAGGACGTTCCCCGGGAAGAATTCTTTGACGAGCTTCTGATCACCACTTCCGGCGACTGGAATATCGAAATCAACGCGGCCGGCGCCTCCAAGGGCGATGCGGCGCTGTGGCTGGCGAAAGAACTGGGCTTCGGACCGGAAGACATGCTCTGCGCCGGCGACAACATGAACGACCTGTCCATGCTGCTGGCGGGCGGGATCTCCGTGGCGCCGGAAAACGCCCTTCCGGCCGTTAAAGAAGCCGCGACGGTCGTGGTCCCGGACTGCAAAGAGGACGGAGTCGAGAACTTCCTCAGAAAACTGCTGTAACATAAAAGAGACGGTCTGCCGCCGGTGATCCGGAGCAGACCGTCTCTTTTTTTATTTCCTTCAGATCTTCGCGCTGCCGGTTCCGATCAGCTCGCCGGAGCCGCGGTCAAAGAGCATGATGCCCTCGCCCTTGAAGCGGATCTGGACCTTCTGGCCGATCTCATAGGTCACGCCGCCGAAGGTCACGCCGGTCAGCAGGAAGTTGCCGATGCGGACGCGGACCGTGGTCTCCATACCGGTAGGCATGGCGCTGTAGATCTCCGCTTCCAGGCCGCCTTCCTTTACGATCTCAACGAACTCCGGCCGGACGCCCAGCACGTAATCGTTCTCGGTGATCTCGGCTTCCTCGTCCAGCACGTCTTCCACTCTGGCGATCGGGTACTTGAAGAGCGCATCCTTGTTGCCCTTCTCCACGTTCTTCTTGTCCAGCTTGCGCTCCGCTTCCAGCGCGGCCTTCGCTTCGCGGCGCTTGGCCAGCGCGGCGCGCCAGGCTTTCATATCGGTCGCTTCCTTAAAGCGGAAGGTCAGCTTCCGGCCTTCAAGCGCGTTCAGCTCCATGTCGGCGTTGGCGTTCTGGATGCCGTTTGCTTCCACGAAGTTGATGGACGGGCTGCCCACGAAGTCGGCGACGAAGGTGTTGTTCGGGAAGTTATAAACGGTCAGCGGCGCGTCGTACTGCTGCAGAAGGCCGTTGTCGATCAGGCAGATGCGGGTCGCCAGCGTCATGGCTTCCATCTGGTCGTGCGTCACGTACACGAAGGTGGAGCCCGTGGTCAGATGCAGGCGCTGCAGCTCGGAACGCATCTCCAGGCGGAGCTTGGCGTCCAGGTTGGACAGCGGCTCGTCCATGAAGAGCACCGAAGGTTCGGGCGCCAGCGTGCGGGCGATGGCCACGCGCTGCTGCTGGCCGCCGGAGAGCTCGGACGGATAGCGGTCCATGAACATGCCGATCTTCACGATGCGGGACACGCGGCGGACCGTCAGGTCGATCTCTTCCTTCGTGTATTTGCGGACCGAGGTCTGGACCTTGCCGTCTTTCACGACTTCGTAGGCATCGTTTAAGGAAAGGCCCTGCGCCTTTAAGGCGTCGCGCTCCTTCTTCGCCTTTTCGCGGTACACGGCCGCCTGCTTTGCCGCTTCGGCCGCCGGATCCGCCGCCTTGTGCACGCCGAGACCCATCAGTTCCTTCGCGGTGATGCCGGAGATGGTGAAAGTATCGATCAGGCGGACCTGGAAGCGCTTGTCATCCAGCTTGCCCTTCTTGTCGCGGCTGTCTTCCACGACGTTCATGAAGGCTTCCGGATTCTCCAGGATGCCGGCCTCCTTTTCCAGCGCCTGAATGTCCAGGCGCTTCGTGGGCATCTCTTCCTTGACATTGGTCAGGCCGAAGCTGATGTTCTGATAGACCGTCATGTTGGGCCACAGCGCGTAGTTCTGGAACAGGAAGCCCACTTTTCTCTTGTTGGCGGGAATATTGATCCCTTTTTCGCTGTCGAAGACGACCGTGTCGCCGATGGTGATGCGGCCGCTGGTCGGGGTCTCCAGACCAGCGATCATACGCAGCGTGGTGGTCTTGCCGCAGCCGGAGGGGCCGAGCAGGGTCACGAAAGCCTGGTCCTCGATGGTCAGATCCAGATGGTCGACCGCATAGAAGGTATCCCAGCGCTTGGTAATATCGGTTAATACGATTTTAGGCATTTGTTTTTCTCCTTTATGATCAGCCGCCGATGCCTTCGTCCAGGCTGGCGCCGGTAAGCTTGTTGACGACCGCGTTCGAGATCAGGATCGTGACGACCAGGATCAGGTTGATGCCGCTCGAGAACGCGTACAGACCCATTTCGTCGAAGTAGTCCAGCGTGGTGGACAGGATGAAGCCCTGCACGCAGAGCAGCATGAACAGGGACAGCTCACGCAGACAGGTCATGAACGGCAGCAGGTATCCGCTGATGATGGACGACTTCTGGATCGGGATGATGATCCGCAGCATGCGCTTTGTCCACGGCACGTCCTGGATGATGGCCGCCTCCTCGATCTCGCCGCTGATCTGCAGCATGGAATTTAAGGAAGCGCGGCTCGCAAACGGGATGTACTTGACCGTGCCGACGATGATCAGGATCCAGTAGGTGTTGTACAGGTTGAACTTCTCTCCCGTCAGCAGGATGAAGAACGCGATGCCGACGGCCACGGAGGGCATCAGGTACGGCAGGAAGGCCACCGAGTTGACGTAGGAAGCCAGCTTGCCCCGGCGGTTCTTGGAGACCGCGTAGCCGATCAGCGTGCCCAGCGTACCGGCGATCAGGGCGCAGGCCACGGAAACCAGGATGGTGCCGCCGAAAGCCGTCCAGATGGTCGGGTTGTACAGCATGCCGAGCTGGCCGTAGAGCCCGTTCTCCGTCACGTTTTCGGCTGTCATCCACCACTTGGTGGTCAGGTTCGACAGATTCCAGGTATACAGGAAGCTGTAGTCGCCCGGGTTCGGCAGGAAGGTCTCAAAAGCAAAGGAAATGATGGGGAAGATGCTGGTGAAGAAGGTCAGCACCACGAAGATGCAGGCGATGACCGTCCGCCCGGCCTTGCCCAGATTGATCTTGGAGGTCTGGCCGGACTTGCCCGTGACCGTGGTGTAGGACTTGCGGCTCTTTAAGCTCCGCTGGTTCAGGACCATGATCGCCACGCCCAGGACCATCATGATGACGGCCAGGATGGAGGCT
The DNA here is from genome assembly GCA_016290595.1 of Lachnospiraceae bacterium. Classification (GTDB taxonomy): domain Bacteria; phylum Bacillota; class Clostridia; order Lachnospirales; family Lachnospiraceae; genus UBA6987. The sequence continues at coordinate 9,011 of JAEEUR010000083.1, forward strand.
TCACCGGCGTATTTCACGTTCATTTCCAGATATTTCGTGGAAAGGGTTGTAAATTTCAGATAGTGCGGGACCGGATAGCTGCCCATGGAGCTGCCGAAGACCAGCAGGATGGTGGACAGGATGGCCGGGCGCACCAGCGGCAGGGTGACGCGCGTCATGATCTTGGCGCGCGGCGTATTTAAGATCGTGGCCGCCTCCTCCAGGTTGGCGTCCATGTTCCGGAAAATGCCGCCGATCAGGATATACGCGAAAGGCGCGTAGTGCAGGCCCAGCACCACTACCGAAGGGAAGAGGCCCTGGCACCACCAGGCCGGCATGGTCACGCCGAAGAGGCTGGCGAGCAGGCCGTCGCGGGTGCCGGTGACGAGGTTGGAGTCGAAAAGGTTCTTCCAGACCATGGCCAGCGTCCACTGCGGCATGATATACGGGAAAATAAAGATGGAGCTT
>JAEEUR010000084.1 GCA_016290595.1 Lachnospiraceae bacterium
CGAGACACCCTGCGCATGGAAGCCGGCCTGCCTCTGTCCGGCCATGAGATGGGCGTGGGTCCGGACGGCAAAAACATGCCGATCTTCGCGGTCCCGCTGGCCCGCTTCGCCGTCAGCTTCTCCCCTCAGAAGGGCGATTTCGTGGCGAAGGACATCCTGGCCAAGCAGCGCGCCGCTTTCGTGAAGATCATGAACCGCGACTTCTCCGCCTGCCCCGACCTGCCCTACCGCATCATGCCCATCACCCTGCTGGACCGCGGCGTTCTCCGCAAAGACATGGAGATCTACAAGGGCGACAAGAAGATCGGCTGGGTCACCAGCGGCACCATGATCCCTTACTACATCGCCGAAGGCGAAGGCCTGGAGAGCGTCATCACCGACGCGGTCGCCAAGCGCTCCATCGGCATGTGCTACATCGCTTCCGACACCCTGGTGGACGACGTCGTGGAAGTCGACGTCCGCGGCCGCCGCTTAAAGGCCGTGATCCCGGAGAGCCACCTGTCCCTGGAAGCCCCGCCTTTTGCCCGTCCGCTGATCTACGGCACGGAACTCAAGAAGATGGAAGCCCCCGTGGGCGACGGCCTGGCCAAGGCCCTGACCCTGATCGCCAAGGCGGAGCGCAACCACCTGTGGCGCCAGACCGAATGCATCAACCTGATCCCGTCCGAGAACACCCCCAGCCGCGCCGTGCAGATCCTGTCCGGTTCCGACCCGAACTTCCGCTATGCGGAGCACCGCAAGACCAAAGCGTTCTACGACAAGGACATCTTCTATTATCAGGGCACCAAGTTCATCGACGAGACCGAACAGCTCCTCGTGGAATAGATGAAGAAGTACTTCGGCTGCTCCGAAGTCGAGACCCGCGTCACCAGCGGCCAGATGGCCAACACGGCCGTGTTCTCGTCCCTGATGGATTTCAAGAACCGTCTGGACCGCAAGAACGATCCCAAGCGTCTGGGCTACGTGATGAACAACCACATCATCCGCGGCGGCCACCTGTCCGCGCAGCCCATGGGCGCCCTGCACGATTACATCGCGATCGATCCGAAGACCGAGCAGAACGCCATCGTCAACTTCCCGGTCCTGAAGGACAATATTTATAAGATCGACGTGGAAGAGACGAAGAAGCTGATCGACGAGTACCGGCCCGAGCTGATCATCTTCGGCAAGAGCATGGTGCTGCACAGGGAACCGGTGGCTGCGATCCGGAAATTCGTGGACGAGCAGAAGATCCCGACGACCATCATGTACGATATGGCGCACGTGCTCGGCATCGTGGGCCCGTCCTTCCAGGATCCCTTCGCCGAAGGCGCCGAGATCGTGACCGGCTCCACGCACAAGACCTTCTTCGGCCCGCAGCGCGGCGTGATCGCGGTCAACTATAAAGAAGACGAGCTCAAGTACGAGCTGTGGGAGACCATTGAACGCCGGGCCTTCCCGGGAGCGGTCTCCAACCATCATCTGGGCACGCAGCTCGGCATGCTGATGGCCGCCTACGAGATGAACACCTACCGCAAAGCGTATCAGCAGGCGGTCGTGGACAACGCCAAAGCCTTCGCGAAAGCGCTGGCGGCCGAAGGGCTGAAGGTGGAAGGCGACCCCGCCATCGGCTATACCGAGACGCACCAGGTGATCGTTTCCGTCGGCTACGGCCAGGGACCGGAGATCGCGGAGCGCCTGGAGCAGAACAACATCATCGTGAACTACCAGGCAACGCCCGATGAAGAAGGCTTCACGGCCAGCGGCGCACTGCGCATGGGTGTTTCCGAGATGACGCGCTTCGGCTTCGGAGAAGCGGAATTCAAGAAGGCGGCTGCCCTGATCGCGGCCTGCATCCGCGGCGAGAACGTAAAAGAAGAGGTCGCGGAATTCCGCGCCGAGTATCAGACGATGCATTACTGCTTTGATGACAAGACCCTGTCCGATGCGCTGGACCATCTGGCCGGCGTGATGGGACGGTAAACCATACAAGAATACTATTGGAGGTATTAACATGGAACATCTGGAATATCAGTTTTCACGCTCTCATGAGTGGGTCAAGGAAGAAGACGGCCTGACGATCGTCGGCATTTCCGATTTTGCCCAGAACGCTCTCGGCGACGTCGTTTTCGTGAACCTGCCCGAAGTCGGCGATGAAGTCATCGCCGGCGAGGCTTTCGGCGACGTGGAATCCGTCAAGGCCGTTTCCGATCTGGTTTCTCCCGTGACCGGCACGGTAGCCGAGGTCAATGAGGAACTGCTGGATTCTCCGGAGCTTTTAAACAGCGATCCTTACGGCAGCTGGATCATCAAAGTGGAAAACGTTACGGATACCGAAGACCTTCTCTCTGCTGCGGCCTACGAGGAATACTGCGAAACGGAGGCTTAAAATGGGTCATTATCTGCCCTCCACGGAACAGGAACGGGCGGAGATGCTGAAGGCCGTCGGCCTTTCTTCCGTCCGTGATCTTTACCGTGACGTTCCCGGAAGCGTTTACCGGGAAAAGCCTCTGGATCTGCCGGAAGGAAAAAGCGAGATGGAAGTTTCGCAATACCTGCGGCAGCTGGGGGACAGCAATAAAAGCTACCGCCTGATCCTTCGCGGCGCGGGTGCCTACGATCACTATATCCCGAGCATCGTGAAGTATATCCCGGCTAAGGAGGAATTCCTGACGGCCTATACCCCGTATCAGGCGGAGATCAGCCAGGGCATCCTGCAGTCGATCTTCGAATACCAGACCATGATCTGCGAGCTGACCGGCATGGAGGTCTCCAATGCTTCCGTTTATGACGGGGCTACGGCGGCGGCGGAAGGCTGCACGATGTGCCGCAGCCGGAAGCGCAGCGTGACGCTGGTATCGGCTGCCGCGCACCCGGACGTGATCGCGACCATCCGGACCTACTGCTACGGCGTCGGAGCGGAGATGAAGCTGGTGCCGGAAAAAGACGGCGTGACGGACGTCGCCGCCCTGAAGGAACTGCTGACGCCCGACGTGGCTTCCGTTTACTTTGCCCAGCCGAATTTCAGCGGACTTTTTGAAAACGCGGAAGGGATCATTGCCGCCGCCCACGAGGCCGGCGCGATGGTCGTGATGGGCTGCAACCCCATCGCGCTGGCGCTGATGAAGACGCCCGGCGAACTGGGCGCCGACGTTGCGGTGGGCGAAGGCCAGCCGCTCGGCATGCCGCTTTCCTACGGCGGTCCGTATCTGGGCTTCATGGCGGCCACCAAGAAAAACATGCGGTCCCTGCCCGGACGTATCGTCGGTGAGACGAAAGATGCGCAGGGCCGCCGTGCCTTCGTGCTTTCGCTGCAGGCCCGTGAGCAGCACATCCGCCGCGAAAAGGCAAGTTCGAACATTTGTTCCAACGAAGCGCTCTGCGCCCTGACCGCCGGTCTGTATCTTTCAACGTTGGGACCGGAAGGCCTGAAAGAGGTGGCGGAGCAGTGCCTTTCCAAAGCGCATTATCTGGCAAAGGAACTGAGCGGGATCGGCGGCGTTAAGCTGCCGTATCCGGGCGCATTCTTCCATGAATTCATTACGGCGCTGCCGAAGCGCGATGCGGTCCTTGCGAAGCTTGACGAAGCCGGTATTTTAGGCGGTCTGCCGCTGGGAGAGGACCGGATCCTCTGGTGCGTGACGGAAAAGGCTTCCCGGGCGGCGCTGGATAAGACCGTACGTCTGGTGAAGGAGGTGCTGGCATGAAGCTCGTATTTGAAAAAAGCAGACCCGGTCACGCTTCCGTGATCCTGCCGCCTCTGGACGTAGAGAAGACGGAACTTCCCGAAAGCATCGGCCGTCAGAGCGCGCTGCGACTGCCGGAGCTCAGCGAAACGGAAGTGTCGCGTCACTATACCGAACTCGTCCACGAGGTCTACGGCGTCAACTGCGGTTTTTATCCGCTCGGCTCCTGCACCATGAAATACAATCCCCGCATCGACGAGGAGACCGCATCCCTGCCGTCCTTTACCGGTGCACATCCGCTGGCCCCTGCCGAAGCCGTAAAAGGCTGCCGCAAGGTCCTGGAGGAAGCGGCTTCTCTGCTGGAGGAGATCTCCGGCATGGATGCCATGACCTTCCAGCCTGCTGCCGGCGCGCACGGGGAATTTACCGGTGTGCTCCTGATCAAGCAGTATCACGACGCCCGCGGCGATGAAAAGCGCCGAAAGATCATCGTGCCGGATTCCGCGCACGGGACCAATCCCGCGACGGCCGCCATGTGCGGCTATGAAGTGGTGAATATCGCTTCCGCGCCGGACGGCTGCGTGGATCTGGAAGCCTTAAAGAATGCTTTGGGAGAGGATACGGCCGGCCTTATGCTGACGAATCCGAACACGGTCGGTCTCTTTGATCCGAACATCCTGGAGATCACCCGTCTGGTCCATGAAGCGGGCGGCCTGTGCTACTACGACGGCGCGAACCTGAATGCCATCATGGGCCACGTCCGTCCCGGCGACATGGGCTTTGACTGCGTCCATATGAACCTGCACAAGACCTTTGCCACGCCCCACGGCGGCGGCGGTCCCGGAGCCGGAGCGGTCGGCTGCAAGGCCTTCCTGGCGGAGTATCTGCCGAAGTCCGCGCTGATGGACGGCGGCGGTCCGATCCAGGTCCGCGGTTTTGCCGGCAATTTCCTGGTCGTCCTAAAAGCGCTGACCTATATTCTGACGCTCGGCCGGGAAGGCATCCCGCAGGCCTCCGAAACGGCGGTCCTGAACGCCAACTATCTGATGCAGGGCGTAAAAGACGTTTTCAAGCCGGCTTTCGACCGGATCTGCATGCATGAATTCGTGCTGGATCTTTCCGACTACAAGAAAGAGACCGGCGTGAGCGCACTGGACGTGGCCAAGGGGCTGATCGATTACGGCATTCATCCGCCGACCATGTATTTCCCGCTGATCGTCCACGAAGCGCTGATGCTGGAGCCAACGGAGACTGAGAGCCGCGAAACGCTGGATCAGGTGACGGAGATCTTCCGAAAAGTCAGAGAAGACGGGGTCCGGGAGCCGGAAAAGCTGCATACGGCCCCGCACAGCACCGTGATCGGACGGCCGGACGAAGTCGCTGCGGCGCGGAATCCGATCCTGAAAGCCCAGCTGTAAGGCAGACAAAGGAAGAGGCGGCAGATGACGGAAAAGCCATTTGCCGCTCCTTTCTTAAGAAAGTAACAAGGAACTTAGCATGAGCCGTTTTGCCTGTCTGGAACTGAATACGACCGATCCCGCCTGGAATCTGGCGGCCGAGCAGTACGTCTTCGACTGTCTGCCCCGCGATAAAAGCTATCTGATGCTCTGGCAGAACGACAACGCGATCATCGTCGGGAAATTCCAGAACACGGCGGCTGAGATCGATGCGGATTTCGTGGAAAAGAACGGGATCCGGGTGGTAAGGCGCCTGTCCGGAGGCGGGGCCGTTTATCATGATCTGGGCAATCTGAACTATACGATCATCACGGACGCCGCCGCTTCGGAGTCCGTCAATCTCCGGATCTTCTGCGAGCCGGTCGTACGGACGCTCTGGCGTTTCGGCGTGGAAGCCGAGATCGACGGCCGGAACGATATCCTGGTCGACGGCAGGAAGTTCTCCGGAAACGCCCAGTACCGGAAAAACGGCCGTGTCATGCATCACGGAACGCTGCTCTTTGATTCGGACCTCGAAATGATCCAGAGGGCCCTGCGCGTCAATGCCGAGAAGATCCGTTCCAAGGGGATCGCATCCGTGCGCTCCCGCGTCACGAATATGAAGCCCTATCTGCCGGCCGGAACGACGCTGGCAGACTTCAAGGCGGCTCTTCTGGAGGAAGCGGCAGAGGGGAAAGACACGGAGATCCTATGCCTGACGGATGCCGACCGTCAAGCGATCGACGCGCTGCGGCAGGAGCGCTATGCCCTGCGGGAGTGGAATTACGGCGCTTCGCCGTCCTGTACGCTCTTAAAACGCGGACGGATCGAAGGCTGCGGTTCCCTGGAGATCTACCTGACGGCAGAAAAGGACAGGATCACGGATCTGAAGATCCTGGGCGACTTCTTTGCCGAAAAGGATCCCAAAATACTGGAATCGGCCCTGAAGGGCTGCCGTCCGGAGAAAAATGACTGCCGGAAAGCGCTAGAATCGGCGGGGATCAGGACGGAAGAGATCATCTGCGGCCTGAGAGCGGAGGCGTTTCTGTCGCTTGTCTGTCAATAAAGGATCCGTTGGACCGTCAAAACAGTCTCCCGGAGAGGCTGTTTTTTCTTGCCGTTTTTCCGACGCTGTGCTATACTTTTCCTGCTTTTATCAAGGAGGCGTTTATGATCCAGGATATTCTTCCTCACGTATATGACAACAGTTTTCCGCACAGAAGGGCGCCCCGGCCGGATGATTTCGTTCTTTTCCACCGTGACGAACGGGAAATGCTGATCCGGGAAGAGAACGGCCAGTTCCGTTTCCCGACGGTATCCGAGACCGGAACCGAAGGACTGTACTTCGCTTTTCTGATCGATGACACGGCATTTTTCGTCGGGCCGGAAAAAGGCGCGTCGGATCCCGGCCTGGAAGGATTTTCCTACGTGGATCAGAGCCGCTGCCGGACGCTGCGTCCGAAGCATCTGGCTTTTGCGGGCATCACCGGCATGCAGCTGATGCGCTGGCTTAACACGCAGAATTACTGCGGCTGCTGCGGCACAAAGCTGGAAAAAAGCAGCTGGGAGAGAGCCTTCGTCTGCCCGAACTGCCATAAAACGACTTATCCGAAGCTGATGCCGGCCGTGATCGTGGCGGTAACGCATAAGGACAAGATCCTGGTGACCTCGTACGCCGACAGGCCGTCCCGAGGACTGGCCCTGATCGCCGGCTTTACGGAGATCGGGGAAACGGTCGAGGAGACCGTACACCGGGAAGTCATGGAAGAAGTCGGGATCCGCGTTAAAAACCTGCGTTTTTACAAATCCCAGCCCTGGTCCTTTACGGACACGCTGCTGATGGGCTTCTACTGCGATCTTGACGGAGAATGTGAGGATATCTTCCTGGATGAGGAAGAACTGAAGGAAGCCCGCTGGGTCAAGCGGGAGGACCTGCCGGACCGTACGGGCGAACCAGCCCTGACGGCGGAAATGATGCAGCGCTTCAAGGAAAACAGAGAACTGAAATGGACGGACAGACAATGAGCGATTACGTTATCCGTGCGACCGCTGCCGGCGGTCAGATCCGTGCCTTTGCGGCAACGACCAGACAGCTTGTCGAAACGGCAAGAGAAAAACACAATACCAGCCCGGTCATAACGGCGGCCCTCGGCCGGCTTCTGACGGCGGCTGCCATTCTGGGCACGCAGCTGAAGGGCGAAGAGGATAAACTTACGCTGAAGATCAAAGGCGACGGGCCGGCCGGTGCCGTTTACGCCGTGGCCAACAGCCGGGGCGAAGTCAAGGGCTTTGCCGAAAACCCGCAGGTCCTTCTGCATGCCCGTACGGACGGCAAGCTGGACGTCGGCGGAGCCATCGGCAGCGGCGAACTGACGATCATCCGGGATCTCGGCCTGAAGGAGCCGTACGTCGGGACCTGCAAGCTGGTCAGCGGAGAAATCGCCCAGGACCTTACTTATTACTTTGCCGTTTCCGAACAGACACCGAGTTCGGTCTCTCTCGGGGTTCTGATGAATAAGAACAATACCGTGGAGCAGGCCGGCGGCTTTATGCTGCAGCTGATGCCCGGCGTTTCGGACGAGATCGCCGCCAGGCTCGAGGAGCGGATCCTTGCAGCTCCGTCCATCACGTCCATGCTCAGCGAAGGGCTTTCCCCGGAAGATATTCTGCAGCGCCTGCTGGGCGATATGGATCTGGAGATCCTGGAAAAGACGGACACCGCTTTCCGCTGCGGCTGCAGCCGGGAGAAGATGGAAGATGTGCTGATCGGGCTGGGACGCCGTGAACTGCTGGACCTGATGGTATCGCAGGAAACGGTGGAAGTGCACTGCGATTTCTGCAACAGCTACTACCGTTTCTCAAGAGCGGAGCTGAAAGAGATCTTTAAGAAACATTTCAGAAGCGGGAACAAAAAAGAAGAGAAGTAAGCGGATATCCGCGGAAAGGCTGCCTGAAGAAGATGAAACGGAAAGGTCTTCTTGTTAATATGATTTCCTGGCTGGCTGTGCTGCTGCCCGCGCTGGCGGGAACGGCGCTGTATTTCCTTGCGGGATCGAATAAATCCTTCTCCACCTGGTATGCCAAAAACCTGTATCCGCTCTATGCCGGCCTCCTCGGACGGATCAACGGGTGGATCCCGTTCTCCGTCAATGAGATCGGGATCTATATCTTTCTGCTTCTTTTCATCTTCTTTATCGTTCGCGATATTGCCCGAGCCTGCGCGAAAAAGCTGCGCAAAGGCTGGTTCGTACGATGGATACGAACGGTCCTGCTCTGTGCTGGCAGCATGTGGCTGATCTTCATGATCGGCATGGGGATCAATTACAACCGCGCCACCTTTGCCGAAGAATACGGCCTAGACCTGAGCGGCGGAACGAAGGAAGATCTTTACTATCTTTCCGAGATCATGACGGAACAGGCCAATGCCCTGATCGACCAGGTGCAGCGGGATGAAAACGGGATCATGCAGCTTTCCGGCGATATCCGGGAACAGTCGGTCCGAGCCATGCGGAAGCTGGGAGAAAGCTATCCGACGCTGGCCGGCTTCTATCCCATGCCCAAGGCCGTCTGGTTTTCGGAATTCTTATCACATGAGCATATTACGGGGATCCAGTCTCCCTATACCTCGGAAGCGCAGTACAACCGTCTGATCACGCCCTACAACCTGCCGCATACGGTCTGCCACGAGCTTGGGCATCTGAAAGGCTACGCAAGAGAGGATGAAGCCAATTTCATCGGTTTCCTGGCCTGCATCGGTTCGGATGACGCCGACTGCCGCTACAGCGGCTACGTACTGGGGTATCTGTATGCCAGCAACGCCCTGTACGGAGCCGATTACGATCTCTGGGCAAAGGTACGGGGCAAGCTGGAAGAGGCCGTGGCGGTGGATCTGGCGGAAAACTCCAGATACTGGTCCCAGTTCCAGACCAAGCTGGCCGAGATCAAAGAGAAGACGAACGACGCGCAGCTGAAGTTCAACCATCAGGAGGACGGCGTGAAGAGCTACGGCCGCGTCGTGGATCTTATGCTTTCTTATTACAGGGATGAGATCGAAAGACGCAAAACGTCGAACGGAGGTTGAGTTTTCTGTCATAAATCAGAATTGTTTCTATATTTAGTACAATAGTCCGACAAACCCCAGAAAATTTTTTTGAAGTTGATCAATTTAAAGTGTTGACATTTCCGTCAAACTTTGATACTATACGCCTTGCGCCTCAAAAAGGCTGCAACACCTTGACAATTAAATGATGCATTCCAACCCTGAAAATTCCTTGAAAAGAACAGCGGGGCTTAACTCCGGGCTCACACCGGAG
>JAEEUR010000014.1 GCA_016290595.1 Lachnospiraceae bacterium
GCTCTCCTCCGCCCTGGTGGACGTCATCGAGAGAAACGGAGGCCAGGTCTGGTACGACAGCGAGGTCCCACCGTTCCTCTACAATAAGGACGGGAGCGTGGCCGGCGTGGCGGTCGGCGACAAAAAGATCTACGCGAAGGAGGTCATCTCCAACGTCATCCCGAACAACGTCTTCAACATGAGCGACCCGAAGGTGATCCCGGAGCAGAACTTAAAGCTCGCCAACGCCCGTGAGTTCGGCATCTCCGTTGCGACTATCTATCTGGGACTGGACTGTACGGCCGAAGAGCTGGGCATGAAGGACTACACCATCTTCATCAAGGGCTACGACAATCCGCGCGCGCAGTACGATCACCGTCTGGAGGACGGCCTCTATATCGTCAACTGCCTGAACCGCGTGGTGCCGGACAGTTCGCCCGAAGGCACCTGCACGCTCTTCTTTACCATCCCGATCTTCGGCTGCGACGTGCCGAAGGACTTAAAGCCACAGGATTACAAGAAGTACAAGAACGAGATCGCGAAGAAGTACATCGAAGATGCGGAAAAGACCCTGGGCATTTCGATCCTGCCGCATATCGAGGAGATCTCCGTGGCGACGCCGGTGACCTTCGCCCGCTACCTGGGCACGCCCGAGGGCACCATCTACGGCTACAAGCTGTCCGGCTGGGACAACCTGATGGCCCGCACCGCCGGCGAAAAGACCGACTATGCGATCCCGGGCCTTTCCTTCTGCGGCGGCCACTATATCCGCGGGGACGGCTACAGCTGCGCGTATGCGATGGGGGACACGGTCGGAAAACGGGTCGCGAAACGCGTGAAAGGAGGTGCCTGAGATGTCCAAACTGAAAAACCTGAATCCGATGGATTTCACGAAGATGACGCCTGCGCGGAACGAGATCATTGACGCCGCGCCGGCCAGAGCGCTGCCGAAGGCGTCCTCCTACCTGCCGAACCAGATCGCGGCGGCCCTGCACCCCGAGGTCCAGCACCTGAAGGTGACCAGGATCCGCGTCTGGAGCCCGGACACCAAGAGCTATTTCCTGGTCCCGGACGAAGAAAAAGGCACGGAAAAGCTGGCGTATTTCAGCGCCGGCCAGTATATCAGCCTGTCGATGAAGATGGGGGACAGCTTCGTGACGCGCCCGTATTCGCTCGCTTCCTCGCCGAAGGAGGCGCTGGCGGGCGAATACATGATCACGGTGCGCCGCGCGGCCGGCGGCTTCGTATCGGACTACATTTTAGACAACTGGCAGGAGGGGACGAAGGTCACGGCCTCCGCGCCGCTCGGCGAATTCACCTATGAGCCGCTTCGGGACGCGAAGCACATCGTGGGCCTGGCCGGCGGCAGCGGCATCACGCCATTCCGCTCGCTCGCCCGGGCGATCGCGGACGGCGACGAGGACGCGGAACTGACGCTCCTTTACGGCAGCCGCACGCGCGCGGACGCCGTCTTCGCGGCGGAATTCGAGATCCTGGCCAAGAGCTGCCCGCGCTTCCGCTACGTCAACGTCTTAAGCGACGAGGAAGCGCCCGGCTACGAGCACGGCTTCTTAAGCGCGGAACTGATTAAAAAGTACGCGCCGGAGGGCGAATATTCCGTTTTCCTCTGCGGCCCGAAGGCCATGTACGACTTCCTGGATAAGGAACTGCCGAAGCTGGGCCTCCGCCGCAAGTTCATCCGCCACGAGCTCTTCGGCGAGGTGAAGGATCCGTCGAAGGAGGCGGGCTATCCCGGCGCGGACGCGGAACGCTACCAGCTGACGGTCCGGATCTGCGGAGAAGAGAAGGTCATTTCCTGCGGCGCGAAGGAAACGCTGCTGGTCGCCATGGAAAAGGGCGGCATCGCGGCGCCGTCGCACTGCCGCAGCGGCGTTTGCGGCTGGTGCCGGTCCAAGCTGGTGAGCGGGAACGTCTTCGTGCCGGCCTCGGTGGACGGCCGGCGGGAAGCGGACCTGATCTACGGCTTCGTGCACCCCTGCTGCACCTTCCCGTTGAGCGATATCGTGCTGGACGTGCCGCCGTTCAAGCCGTAAGAAAAAGAGACCGGTGCCGGTGCGGAAACCGGCCCCGAAAGAAAAATGCATAGACAAAAAGGTGAACTATGAGCTGTCTTGACGAATTATACGAACAGTTTCCGGTCCGGAACACGGCGGAGCAGAAGAAAAACTTCCGAAGCTGGGCGGCCGCCCAGGCGGAAAAGAGCGGATGGACCGTCCGGGAAGAGGAAAACGAAGAGCATATCAACCTGGTGATCGGGGACCCGGAGAAGGCGAAGCTGCTGTTTACGGCGCACTACGATACGCCCCGCCGCTCGTTCCTGCCCAACGTCCTGCTCCCCGCGAACAAGACGCTGAAGACCCTGTACACCTTCGGCGTGCTCCTTCCCATGCTGGCGGTGGCGGTCGGCGCGGCTCTGCTGGCCGGACAGGCGGCCGGCGGCTTCGGCACTATGACCGGGCGGATGACGACCATGGTGACCTATATGATCCTCTATTTCGCCCTGTTTTTCCTGCTGCTCCGCGGGCCGGCGAATCGTGAGAACAAAAACGACAACAGCTCCGGCGCGGCGGCCGTACTGGATCTGGCCGCACGGCTTGCCGGAAACGGATCGGCAGCGCTCATCCTTTTCGACGACGAGGAGAAGGGCAAGAAAGGCTCGAAGGCCTGGACGGCGGCGCATCCGACCTTAAAGTCCGGCCTGCTGGACGTCAATCTGGACTGCGTCGGCAACGGAGAGCACGTGATCGTGAGCGTTCCGCCGGAGGCGGAGCACGACCCGGCCTGGCCCGCGCTGAAGGCGGCACTGGAAGAACTGGACGCCGTGATCCTGCCCGCCGGATCGACCGCGATGAACAGCGACCAGAAAAACTTCGAAAAAGGCGTCGGCATCTGCGTCTGCCTGAAAAAGAAGAAGCTCTACTACACGCCGCGCATCCACACAAGCCGCGATACCGTCGCCTCCGGGGAGACGGTGGACCGCCTGGTCGGCGCGCTGGCTTCCTTCGCCGGCGGGGCGCCTGCGCAGAAAGCATAAACGGAGAGAAAAAGCACAAAAAAAGAACGGAGCGCCTTGCCTTGCACGACGCCCCGCTCTTTTTTACCGTCTTATTTGTCTTTGCTTTCCAGGAACTTGTAGACGTACGCCGCCAGCGCCGCGCCGATCATCGGGCCGACGATGAAGACCCAGAGAGCCGCGATGGGTTCCGTGTTGCCGGAAATCGCCGCGATGACGGCCGGGCCGAAGCTGCGGGCCGGGTTCACGGAGGTGCCGGTGAGACCGATGCCGAGGATGTGCACGACCACCAGGGTCAGGCCGATGACCAGCCCGCCGAAGGAGCCGTGGTTCGCTTTCTTGCTGGTGACGCCCAGGATGGCGGTCACGAAGATGAAGGTCAGGACGATCTCCACCAAAAGGCCCGCGAGCGCGTTGCCGTTTACGCCGGCCAGACCGTTGGAACCGAAGCCGCCGGTCATATCCTTGACCTTGCCCAGCCCGAAGATCGCGGCCAGAAGGCCGGACCCGGCCAGAGCGCCCAGACACTGGCTGATCACGTAGCCCGCAAACTCCTTGGCCTTCATGCCGCCGGAGAGCAGCACGCCCAGGGAAACGGCCGGGTTGATGTGACAGCCGGAAATGTTGCCGATGGAATAGGCCATGGCTACGATGGTCAGGCCGAAGGCGAAGGCGGTCAGAATATATCCGCCGCCGGCTGCCGCGTCACAGCCGACCAGCATGGCAGTCCCGCAGCCCAAAACCACCAGCGTACAGGTTCCGATAAATTCCGCAATGTACTTTTTCATAGGAAAAGCCCTCCTTTTTCATTATTGTAGCATAGAAACGGGGGATGGGAAAGAAAAAAAGGCAAATCGCCCTGATTTTCTTGCTTCCTTCATTGACCTTGCCTCCGCTTCATGTTACGATTCGGGAAATGGTGAAGCACGCCCCGGACCGGCGGGATCGGAGGGAAGGAATGGAAAAACTTAAAGCGTTCCTGAAACGGAAGGATATCGAGATCTCATTGAAGCGCTACGGGATCGACGCGCTCGGCGCCATGGCGCAGGGCCTGTTCTGCTCGCTGCTGATCGGGACCATCATCAATACGCTCGGCACGCAGCTGGGTCTGAAATTCCTGACGGAGCCCGTCGCGACGGTCGGCACGGTGACCTACACCGTGGGCGGTATCGCCTCCGCTATGAGCGGCCCGGCGATGGCGGTGGCCATCGGCTATGCCTTAAAATGCCCGCCGCTGGTGCTCTTTTCCATGATCTCCGTGGGCTTTGCAGCCAACGCCCTGGGCGGAGCCGGCGGCCCGCTGGCGGTGCTCTTCATCGCCATCCTTTCCGCGGAATGCGGCAAGGCGGTCTCCAAGGAAACGAAGGTCGATATCCTCGTCACGCCGCTCGTGACCATCGGCATCGGCGTGTTTTTATCCTGGCTGATCGCGCCGCCCATCGGGAAAGCCGCCATGTGGGTCGGCAACCTGATCATGTGGGCGACCGAACTGCAGCCCTTCCTGATGGGAATCCTGGTCTCCGTGCTGGTCGGCATGGCGTTAACGCTTCCGATCTCCTCCGCTGCGATCTGCGCGGCGCTGGGCTTAACGGGCCTTGCTGGCGGTGCGGCAGTCGCCGGCTGCTGCGCGCAGATGATCGGCTTTGCCGTCATTTCCTTTAAAGAAAACCGCTGGGGCGGCCTGGTCTCCCAGGGCCTGGGCACCTCCATGCTGCAGATGGGCAACATCGTCAAGAACCCGAAGATCTGGATCGCGCCGACGCTGGCTTCCGCCGTGACGGGCCCGCTCGCGACCTGCCTCTTCAAGCTGAAGATGAACGGCGCGCCGGTCTCCTCCGGCATGGGCACCTGCGGCCTGGTCGGGCAGATCGGCGTCTATACCGGCTGGGTTAACGATATCGCGGCCGGCACCAAAGAGGCCATCACCTCTTTCGACTGGATCGGCCTGATCCTGATCTCCTTCGTCCTGCCGGCGCTTCTGTCTCTGGCGTTCCATGCCCTTGTCAAAAACCTCGGCCTGGTCAAAGACGGCGATATGAAGCTGTAAGGAACGGTACAGAAAATAAAAAACGGCGCCCGGCCGGTGATATGTACCCAGTTTCCTGGACACATTGATTTATGACCGAGGCTTAACAGGTGGATGCCATTCTGTATTTAACAGGTGGCATCCACTTTGTTTTCGCCTGGATGCGCTCATTATTGTAGTAGTCAATGTATTCGTCCATAGCTGCGGAAAACTCCTCGTAGGACCGATAGTCCTTCTCACACCCATAAAACATCTCGTTCTTTAGTCTCCCGAAGAAAGTCTCCATGATGCTGTTATCATAGCAGTTCCCTTTCCGGGACATGGACTGTATGATGCCTTTCTCTTTGATCGCATTTCTGTAATAAGCGTGCTGGTACTGCCAGCCCTGGTCGGAATGAACAATCAGGCCTTTGAGCGATGCAAACCTGCCAAGCCCTTTCTCCAGCATCCTTCGGATCTGTTCCATGTTTGGACTCTGTGAGAGATCGTAAGAGATGACCTCATTCGTGTGCATGTCCAGAATCGGGGAGAGATAGCATTTCCCCCAGGGAAAACTGAATTGGGAGACGTCCGTCGTCCATTTCTCAAAAGGCTTTGTCGTGCTGAAGTCTCTGTTGATGAGGTTATCGGCTATCTTTCCCACTTCTCCCTGATAGGAATAATACTTCTCCTTCGGACGTTTCCCTTTCAGTCCCATGCAGTGCATCAGCCGCTGTACCTTCTTGTGATTTACCTTATAGCCTCTGTTGATCAGTTCGTGATAGACTCTGCGGACACCGTATCGTCCGTTGTTGTGTTCAAAGATATCTCTGATCATACCGGCTGTCTCTTCATTTCTTTTGGCTACAGCGTCTTCTTTTGAGATCTCATAATAGTATGTAGATCGAGACAGCCCCATCACTTTCAAAAGATGTCTCAGCTGATATCCGTTTTCTCTGAGTTCTTTGACGATCGCTGCTTTTTCGCCTTGAGATGCGCAGCTTCCTTTTCTTCTCTCAAGGCGATCTCTTTTTTTATTACTTCGATCTCCGCCTTGATATACGCATTCTCCGCTCTCAATCGTACGAGTTCTTCATACTCGGATTCATTGAGCTTTCTCGGATTGTTGTAGTTGAGTTTCTTCATCTGGGGCTCCTTTGGTGGTCGGCCTTTCTTTAAGTTTACAAGACTATTATACCCTTCGTTTTCATATTTGCGAACCCATTGATACAACAATCCTCTAGCAATTCCCGCATCAATAGCCACTGATGTGATGGATGCTCCGGCTAGCACCTTGGATACCAGTTCCAGCCGTTCCTCAGGACTCCATTCCTTATTCTGACTTTTGTGTTTTAGAACATCCGGGCCATTTGCTTCTTCCATGCGGACCCATCGTCGAACCATGTGGCGAAAGTTTTCCGGATCCTTTATTCCATCCGGAGTCTCAGGCCACTTTCCTTCCCTGTACAGTTCAACGCATTTCCGCTTGTACTCGTAACTGTAACGCATAAAATATACCCTCCTTACTGGTTGTCCAGTAAAGAGGGTACATATCACGGACCGGGCGCCGTTTTTGCGTGACAAAAAAGCTTACAGCAGCGGTGTAAGGACGGGTCTTGCATTTTCCGCCGGCCTGTGAAATAATGACGGCAGCGAAGACGTCGGCGAAAAGAAGCCTGTCAGACCGAACAGAAACAAAGGAGGCGGCCCGCATGTCCGTGAATCCGAGAAAGATCTATACCGCCTATCCCGGCGGCCTTGAAAAAGCCTTTACCATGAGCTATGACGACGGCAACGACTGCGACATCCCGCTCGTGGAGATGATGCGGAAATACGGGGTGAAAGGCACTTTCAACGTCAATTCGGGCTGCTGTCCGCCCGAACGGTTGCCCCACGGGAAAAAGCCGTGGGCCCGGCTCCCGTTAAGCGAGCTGATCGACCTTTACGGGGACGATATGGAGATCGCCGTGCACGGCCGGATCCATCCGACCTGGGACCGCCTGCCTTCGCCGAACGCGATGCAGGACATCCTGGACGACAGGCGGGAACTGGAACGCACGACCGGAAAGATCATCCGCGGAGCGGCCTATCCGAACGGCAGCTATAACGACGACGTGGCCGAGATCCTGCGCCTCGCCGGCTTCGTGTACTGCCGGACCACCCCCTGCACGGGCAGCTACAAGCATCTTCCGCAGGACCTCCTGCGGCTGCAGGGGACGACTCGCAATACCGATCCGCGCTGCCAGGCGCTGGCCGAAGAATTCGTGAAGCCGCACACGCCCGGCCGGCCCCTGTGGCTCTACTATCTCTGGGGCCACAGCTACGAATTTGTCGAAAACGACAGCTGGGACAGTCTGGAAAAGCTGCTCGCCACCGTCGGCGGGCGCGAGGACATCTGGTACGCGACCAATATCGAGATCTTCGATTATCTGAACGCATCCCGGCTGCTCCGCTACGATATCGACATGAGCCGCGTCTATAACCCGACGGACACCGAGATCTGGCTCCGCATCACCCGCGGAGAAGACGTGCAGTGCATCGCCGTTCCGCCTGCGGAGGAGCTGCAGCTGCCGGAATAAGGGCGGAAAAACTCATTTTGATGATCTTTTCAAAATGATATATCCGGGTTTGATACTTGGAGGAGAAAACCTAATGGAAATGCAGACCATCTATCACAATCTGACGTCCGTTGATATTGAAGAACAACGGCGGCTTTGGAATGAAAGAGGGAAGCCGGTTTGTATTATATAAGCAGTGAGAGGCAGAGAAGAGCTTAAATATATATAAGTGCAGTTTAATGTTTTTGGGAGAAGGAGAATGCGTTTTCGCAAGGTCACAGCATTTCTTATAGCAGTCGTTATCGTTCTGTCTTCGTGTTCATCGCAGAATACGGCGACACTTGGAACGGACCCCTCGGAAGTTTACTCCAGCACGGAAGAAACGGCTTTTTCACCGGTTACATCCTCAGAAGAGCTTTCGTCTATATATAACACGGAGGTTCTGCGGGAAACAACCGCTGCCCAAACTTTGCCGCCGGAAACACCGGTCGAGGAGACAACACCGGAAGAGACTACTCCTGAAGAGACAAACGCACCGGAACCGGCATTTGATTTAGGCGAATATCAGGTGCCGGATGTTTCTGACCTGTACAATGTAACGGAACTGATCCCCAAAGACAGTCTTCAGGAAATCTTCATGCGAGATGACGAAACGCTTGGAATCGTCTCAACTGAGAATAACAAGTCGGTCCTGGTCCATTATCTGGACCTAAACACAGGCAAGCTCACCAAGGTATATGAGTCCGGAACATTGATCAGCTCTCACAAAGGCAAACTGAATGTAGATGTCATCTCAACAAACCCGGTAATCATCATGCTTCCGGCGTTTCAGTTCCTGCTGTATCCTGAAGAAGGAAGAAGGGTTATACTTCCAAAGGATCACAAATACCAGGTTGTTTGTCAGGATGAAACGATCTACCTCTTGGAAAAGGATAGTGGGATATCGGTGCTAAACGAGGAAGGAATACCGGAATTCATCTGGGCATTTCCGGTGGGATTTGACCAGTACCAGCTTATTGTCTCACCAGCAAAGGATGATGTAAGATTTACAGCGCGGAGGATGATAGACGGGAAAAAGGTCTGCGTCCGGTATTATCCCGGAACCGATGCATATGACGTGCTCGAAGACTACCCGGAGGACATGGTGCTCTGTAAGACAGGTGGCCGTTGTCTTCTTTCAGGAGACACGTCATTCATTGTTGCGGACAAAGAGTTGCAGCAGTTTTACTCCGATCAAGATATGCTGTTGTCCATTGGTGTTTCCGTAAAAAGCGCTGCCGTATCCCATGCTGCAGTAAGCGAAAATTGCCTATGCTTTATCTCTTCAAAGGAGAGGGTGTCCAATAAGCAATATTATATATGGCGCTTCTCAGAACATCCGCTGGAAGAAAGCTATTCTTTGGAAATGGGAACGCCGAGCACGCTGGAACAAAACGAAGAGTACAAGCACTTTCTGGGTATGCTGCAGGATCTCCTGGACCGGTTTAACGTTCATGTTGTATATGGCACGGCTCTTGAAAAAGAGGTTGGGGGATATAATACGAAACAGATCACAGATCTATATGAACTCAATCGGTTTACGTCTACGTTACTTAATGTAATGGCGAGTTACCCCGATGGGTTTTATGATAAATTGCTCAGCGGGGAATATAATAAGCTTTTAATATATTACACGGGGGTACTTGAACGGTATTCTGAGACTGGTGAATATCAGGATGCAGCAGGCTGTGCATGGCCAGACTCATCGATGGACAGCTACCGTATTGCGTTCGTTGTGTTGAGCAAACATGAAGATCGTATCAACACGATTACGGCATATCACGAACTAACGCACGTCACGGATTTTTACTTACAAAGCAAGGGTTTGCTCAATGACTGGGAGAAATATTATTTCCCTGGATTTGAGTACGACAACAATCCTAATAAGCAATACACAGTTGATGATGATGCTACTTTGGCAAATCCCGAACTGTTATATTTCTATACGGCATACGGGAAGCAGAATGCATTGGAAGACCGGGCATGTCTCATGCAGAATCTGATGGATCCGATTCAGTATTTCCCGCAGATGTATAAGAGTTCACATATTCGGGAAAAATATGAAGCGTATTTCAGTATAATCCGGGAAGGCTTCCAGTTGGACTGGGGCGATGTGATCTGGGAGAAACTGTATAATCAATATACGGGACAGAACAAGGCATATTAGAGGGGTACAAATTACAGAGCAGGACTTTTGATGTCCTGCTCTAATTGTAAAATGTTTGTTCCTGCTTGCTGGTTCTATGAGAAATCGTCTATAGAACAGAAAATATATAAAGTGCGCACTGTTAATACGGTAAAAACGAAGTGAAATAACAAAAAAACAGTTTATCTTATGTGCTCAAAATAGTTTTATGTGGGAGTAAATCCCTTGTTTTTTGACCTCGCGCGGAATTTTTGCGCGGAATTATATGAAAATTGGCCTTAGAGGGAGGCTGAAAGCAAAAAGAGAAAAGCCTTGAATTCGTAGGAATTCCAAGGCTTTTCACTAAAAAAGCTGCTGACCGGATTTGAACCGGTGACCTCATCCTTACCAAGGATGCGCTCTACCGACTGAGCTACAGCAGCACGCGAATGCGCAATCGTCACTATACACGAAGAAGGAAAGCTTGTCAAGAACTTTTTTTCTTTTCTTCGGGTTTCTTTTTCTTTCTTAAGCGGATCTGGAACGGTGACCGCATCCTTACCAAGGAGGCGGTCATCTTTTATTCTGCGGTGCCGTCCTTTTCGGCTTTCAGGCGCCGCCGCAGGCCGGCGAAGAAATCGGAGAGCAGCGCGCTGCATTCCGCCTCCAGCACGCCGCGGGTGATCTCCACCTGGTGGTTGAACTGCGGCATCTGCAGGATGTTGAGGAGCGAGCCGGCGCAGCCGGCCTTGGGGTTCATCGCGCCGATGACCACGCGGTCGATGCGGCTCTGCACCAGCGCGCCGGAGCACATCTGGCAGGGCTCCAGAGTGACGTACATGGTGCAGCCCTCCAGGCGCCAGTCGCCCAGCTTCCGGCTGGCCCGGTCGATGGCGGTGATCTCCGCGTGGGCGAGCGTGGAATGCTTGTGCAGGCGTTCGTTGAAGCCCCGGGCAATGATCTTTCCGCCGCAGACGATCACGCAGCCGATGGGGATCTCCCCGATCGCGGCGGCGCGGCGGGCCTGGTGAAGGGCTTTCTTCATGAACTTTTCGTCATCCGTCAGCATGATCCTGTGCGAGATCCTTCCTTCCGAGTATGAAAAAAGCACGTATCCGCGTGCTTGTTTCATGAGCGATGCGGGACTCGAACCCGCGACAACTTGATTAAAAGTCAAGTGCTCTACCACCTGAGCTAATCGCCCATCCCATACGGGTCTTAAGCTGCTCGCGGCGGCAGGCCGGACTTTACTGGGCTAGCTGGATTCGAACCAGCGAGTGCAGGAGTCAAAGTCCTGTGCCTTTCCGCTTGGCTATAGCCCAAGAGGGTGGGTGGTGGGACTCGAACCCACGACCTTCAGAACCACAATCTGACGCGCTAACCAACTGTGCTAAACCCACCATGCTCTTCCCGCGCGCCGGACAAGTCCTGGGCTTACGCGAGGGAAGCGGGCGATGGGAATCGAACCCACGTGTCCAGCTTGGAAGGCTGGTGTTCTACCATTGAACTACGCCCGCGCTCTAAAAAGCGCAAGACGCATTATAGTATAAATGATCCCCCCTGTCAATCAGTTTTTTAAAAAACTCCCGGAGACTTTTGAAAAACGTCCGCCTTAGCGCAAAAAGGGCTGCCGCGCGCCGTCCTTTCCGCAAAACTGTGGTTGCGAAGCGGACAGAAAATTGCTATACTGACCACATCACTCCGATGCGAAAGAAAAGGAGAACAATTATGAAGAAACTACTTGCCATGCTTCTGGCGGCAGCGATGCTTTTATCCATGGTATCCTGCTCGCCTTCCGGTGAGCCGACCCAGCCGGCTGGTTCTTCGGCAGAAGAAAGTACGGCGGCGCCGGCAACGGACCCGAGCCAGACGCTTCCCGCAGAAACGACGGCTGCGCCTACGGAGCCGGCTGTGACCGAACCTGTCACGGAGCCTCCGACAGAGCCGCCGACGACGGAACCGGTGGTCGAACCGGAACTGACGCCGGAAGAAAAAGCCAAGCTTCCGGAAGTCGGCCAGGTCATCAAGGGCTTTGAGACGAAGGAGATCCGGGAGTATCCCATTTTAGGCGCGAAGCTGGTCTATATGGTCCACCAGAAGACGGGCTCCGAGCTGCTCTATATCGCCAACAACGATACGAACCGCTATTTCGCGCTGACCTTCGGCACGCAGGCGATCGACAACACCGGCCTGCCGCACGTCTTTGAGCACGCGACCTTGAGCGGCTCGCAGAAATATCCCAGCGCCGACCTGTTCATGAACCTGTCCTATCAGACCTATCAGACGCTCATGAACGCCTACACCTACGACCGCATGACCATGTACCCGCTGGGGAGCCTCTCCCAGGAACAGCTGCTGGCGCTGGCGGACTACTACATCGACTCCTGCTTCCATCCCATGATCATGGAAGATGAGAGCATCTTTAAGACCGAAGCCTGGCGCTACCGCGCGGAGAAGGCCAGCAAGCCGCTGACCCTGGAAGGCACGGTCTACAGCGAGATGAAGGGCGCCATGACGCTGGAGCGGCAGGCCAACTACAACTGGATCCGCGAAGCGCTGCCCGGCGCCTTCCTCGGCTACAACCAGGGCGGCGATCCGGACTATATCCCGGATATGACCTGGGACAGCCTGAAGGCGTATCACGACATGTTTTACCATCCGTCCAACTGCCTGACGCTCCTGTACGGCCAGGTGGACAATTACCGGGATTTCCTGGCCCTGCTGGACGCGGAGTTCTCGCAGTACGAGGCCCGCGAATTCGAGGTCACCAATCCCGATTACGTCCCGCTGACCGAAAGCGTCGTCAAGGAAGTGCCGTACCCGACCGAAGCCTCCACGGATCCGTCCCGCAGCTCCTGCGTGGAATACGCGATCGTGCTGCCGGAGGAGGCCTGGGAGCAGTCGAACGCGCTGTCCTATCTGACCTCGCTCCTTTGCTCCACCGCTTCGCCGCTGGCCGAAGTCATCAAGACGCAGTTCCCGTACGCCAGCGTCAGCGGCGGCCTGGAGATCGCGGGCCCGGTGCCGGTGGCCATCTTCACGCTCTACAACGCGGAGCGCGAGGACGCGGAGGCCTTTAAGGCGGCCGTGGACGCGGCTATCGCCGACGTGATCGAGAACGGCTTCCCGAAGGAAATGCTGGACAGCTACGCCGCCAGCTTTGCCATCAGCGACCTTTTGGCGCGCGAAGACAACGAGGTCGGCGAGAGCGTCATGTCCTCCGTCGCCTACGACAAGCACACCTTCGGCGACATCTGGTACTATTTCGACAGCTCCGAGGAAGCGGAACTGATGGTGCCCTGGAACGAGAACGGCACCTATTCCGCGCTGGCCTCCAGGTATTTGAGCGGCGAGGACGTCATCACGGCCCTGGTCACGACCTATCCGGAACCCGGTCTGCAGGAGCAGAAGGATAAGGAATTAAAGGAAAAGCTCGCCGCCATCAAGGAAAGCATGACGACGGAAGAGATCAAGGCGATCGTGAAGGCCTCGACGACCGGCAAGCGCGAGAATCCCGCCACGGCGGAGATGGTCAAGCAGCTGACGGTCGTGGACGTCGCCTCCCTGCCGGAGGAGATCCGCGAATACGAGGTCTCCGACACCAGCGAGAACGGCATCCGCTATATCGAAGTCGCGGCCGCCGTGTCCGGCGTCACCAACCTGTCCGTCAATCTGGACGCCTCGTTCCTGGACGGGGAGGGCCTGCACTATCTGAAGCTGTACAAGGACCTGATCGCGTATCTGGACACCGCGCAGCACACCCGTGCGGACCTGAAGTCCCTGCAGACCCGCTATCTGTACGAAGGGCACGTTTACGTCAGCCTGATGCGCGAAAACGACAGCGTCCATCCGTTCCTGCAGTTTACCTGGATGGCGCTGGACGACGACCTTCAGACCGGCATGGATCTGATGCGTGAGATGTTCTTCGAGCTGAAGATCGACGACGCGGCGCGCCTGCAGGAAGGCGTGGAAGCCCTGCTGATCGCGACGAAGAACGACGTCAACGGCAACCCTTACAGCGAAGCCATCCGCCGTTCCTTCGGCCGGACCGCGGAGCTGTACCGCTACTCGGCTTATCTGGGCGGCGTGGAATACTACGTCTTCCTGTCTGACGTCCTGGCGCAGCTGAAGAGCGATCCGCAGGTCATCATTGATAAGCTGGCGGCGCTGCGCGACAGCATCAATTCCCGCCACGATTCGCTGGTGATCCTTGCCGGCGGCGAAGAGTCCGTTGGCAAGGCGCATCAGGTGGTCGGCAGCTGGCTGGCGACGCTGGAGGATACCGAGCACGAGAAGGCCGAATTCGAGCTGCCCATGGCGGCCGCGAAGGAAGCCATCGTCGTGGAAAGCAACGTGCAGTACAACGGCCTGGCGGCTGATTTCGAGACGCTGGGCATTGAATACGACGCCGGCCTGGTGGTCGTGGCGGCCCTGATCACGGACAAATATCTGATCCCGCAGCTGCGCGACGGCTACGGCGTGTACGGCGTCATGCACTATCCGATCGAGGATACCGGCATCTACATGTGCACCTACCGGGATCCGAACGTCAGCGAGACCTTCACGAAGTACGCGGAGCTGTCCGGCTGGCTGTCCCGCCAGAGCTTCAAGCAGGAAGATATCGACGGCTACATCCTGTCCAGCTACGTGGATCTGGCGATGCCCAGCGGCGAGCTGGCCGGCGCGATCGACGCCGCTTCCTCCTATCTGGGCGGCGTGGACGCAGACAAGGTGCTGCAGTACATGCGGGAGATCAAGGCTGTCACGCCGGAGAAGGTCCTGTCCTACGTGGATATGTACAAGGCGTTTGCGGAGAAAGGCAATCAGTACACCGCCGGCGGCGCGGCTGCGCTGGAAGCCAATGCGGACCGCTACGAATCGGTCCTGAATCCCTTCGGCGTGGTGGATCCGACCAAGGTGGATTACACGGACGTGGCGAAGGATTCCCCGTGGCGCGATGATATCTACTACGCGCTCGGCACCGGCTTTATCAAGCCGGCGGGCGAGGGTCTCTTTGATCCGGACGGCACGGTCACGGTCGGCGATCTGGCGACCTATCTGTACGTGCTGGTGGGCGGCAACATGGACGCCGAGGCGGCGCTTTCCTTCCTGCAGGGCTACGGGATCTTCCCGGCCTCGGCCAAGGTGGGTGACGATCTGACCCGCGAGCAGGCGGCGTACTCCAGCGGTATCTTTATGGAGCTGACCGGCAACACCATTCAGAAGAAGCTGCCGGCCGATATGAAGCCCGCGGATGCTGCGGAACTGACCGCCTACATGAAGTGGGCGCTGAAGGAAGGCGTGCTGAAGATGAAGACCAACGCGGCCGGCGAAGAGGTCGGCGCGCAGGCGGATCTCGTGAGCCGCGCGGAGTACGCGCATCTGCTCAAGGTCTTCGACGGCCTGCAGTAAGCAGAATAAACGGACGAAACAGGACGTCCGCTGACAAAAGACGGAGATCGGGCGGCGGAAGGCGGCCCGGTCTCTGTTCTGCAAAAAAGGAGAGAAAACATGAAGGTTATCGACGTACTGGAAGGATATTATGCGGCGGAATGCACCGCGAACGGCCGGCCCCGCCATGCGGCGAAGGTCTGCCTGACGGCGACCAGCTACGCGGGGCAGATCACTTACGAATGGTCGATCACGTTTTTCCCGCACGACGACCCGGAGGACTTTGCGGTCAGCTACGACGCGATCGTCAGCCGCAAGGTCTATGAAGGAAAAGGCCGCCGCTCCAAAAAGAAGGAAGAGGTCTATCTGGCAGAGCAGGAAGCCGTCTGCGACGAGCTGGCCGCCGAGCTGGAAGGAAAGGTCTTCTGGGATCAGCCGCTGCGGGAGGTCCGGCGCGGATAAGTCCCGCCGTCCGGCGCCCGCATAAAAAGAAAAAAACTGGAGAGAGAACCATGCTGAACGTATCGCACGTCACAAAAAAATACGGAAAGACCGTCGCCTGCCGGGACGTCAGTTTTCATCTGGACCCGGGCAGCGTGACCGTCCTGCTGGGCCCGAACGGCGCCGGCAAGAGCACCATCATGAAATCGATCGTCGGCTTCCTGCGCTACGAAGGGGAGATCTTCGTGGCGGGCTATCCGAACAAGAGCGTGGAGGCGCGGCGCATCCTGGGCTACATCCCCGAACTGCCCTCGCTCTATCCGAATCTGACGGTGTACGAACACATGGAATTCCTGGCCCGCGCCTATAAGCTGACGGATTACAAGGAAAGGATCGAGGCGCTGCTGGCCCGTTTTGAACTGGACGACAAGAAGAAAAAGTTCGGCGACGAGCTGTCCAAGGGCATGCAGCAGAAGCTCAATCTCTGCCTCGGCCTTCTGCCGGATCCGGAAATGCTGATGATGGACGAGCCGATGATCGGCCTGGACCCGCATGCGATCAAGGAACTGAAGAACTGCATGGAGGAGATGCGCGCCGCCCGCAAAACGATGCTGATCAGCACCCATATCATCGACAGCGTGGACATGCTCTGGGACCGGGCGCTCATCATGCAGGACGGCCGGATCAAGGCCAACGTGACGCGCCGGGAGCTGGACGCCTCCGGCCGGAGCCTGGAGGAGCTGTTCTTTGAAGTGACCGAAAACCTGTCCCGGGAGGATATGTCGCATCCCGCGGAAGCCCCGCTTGAGGAGAACGCCTGAATGAAGCTGTTCCTTTACTATGTTCTGCACAGCGCGAAAAACGCGCTGAAAAAGCTCTTCAAGACGTGGGTCCTGATCTTTTTCCTGGTCATGCTCGTGGGCGGGGTGGTCGTCGGCATCACCGTCGGCACCCTCTTAAGCCATACGATCCCGGATGATCCGTCGGAGCCCGGAACGGAGCAGACGGATCCCGGCTGGCAGAAAGAGCCCGGGGAGATCGTCCTGCCGGAGGATCCGCAGGACGAAACGCCGGTCATGGATATCCTGGAGCTGGCGTCCGGCGCGATCATCCTGCTGTTCTTCGTGCTCGGCGTCTTCGGGGCGGACAAAAGCGGCGCGGAGATCTTCCAGCCGGCGGACGTGACGCTCCTGTTTTCTTCCCCCTTATCGCCGCAGTCGGTGCTTCTGTTCCGGACCATGACGCAGATCGGGACCCTTATCGCGGCGACCCTGTACTTTATGATCTTCCAGATCCCGAATCTGGTCCGGAACGCGGGCTTTGATTTCTGGATCATCCTGGCGATCATGGCCGGCTGGATCCTGACGCTGGGGATCTCGCAGCTCTTAAAGATGCTCTGCTTCGTGGCGGGCTCGACCCGTCCGGCCTTCAAAAAGAACCTGCGGCGCATCGTGTATCTGATCCTCGGAGCGGCTGCCGCCGGCTTCTATTTCTTCAAACAGAGCAGCGGCCTGGGCTGGTGGGAGGCGGTGCTGGCTTATTTCAACGCGCCGGCGACCCGCTTCATTCCCTTCTGGGGCTGGATCAAGGGCTTCGTGATGTTTGCCGCGGAAAGAAACCTGCGGGGCACGCTGCTGTGTCTGGCAGCCACCCTGCTGGGCGGCGCCTTCGTGGCCTGGCTGACCTGGCACATGAAGGCGGATTTCTATGAGGAGGCCCTGCAGAAGACCTCCGAAAAAGCGGAGATGATGGAGGCGGTGCAGGCCAGCCAGAGCGGCGCGGCCATCATCCGGCGGAAGAAGGACCGCAGCGAAAAGCTCCGCCGCAACGAGCTGAATCGCGGCTGGGGCGCGACGGTCTTCTTCCACAAGTCGCTGTACAACCGCTTCCGCTTTGCGCATTTCGGCTTTCTGACCAAAACGCTGGAGTTCTATCTGGTCGTCGGCGTGGGCGCCGCCCTGATCTGCCGCCTGGTCATCGGGACCGAAAGCTATCTGCCGCTGGCGCTGCTGCTGGCGTTCTGCGTTTTCTTCCGAAGCCTGGGGAACGCGCTGAAGGCGGATACGCAGATGTGGTACTTCCATATGATCCCGGAGGATCCCTGGCTGAAGCTCATTTGTTCGCTGGGCGGCGATCTGATGAACTGCCTGCTGGACGTGCTGCCGGCGCTTGTGATCGGCCTGCTGGTGCAGGGCGCGCCGCTGTTCCCAGGACTGTTCTGGATCTTCCCCATCGTGTCCGTGACGGCCTACGCCACGAGCGTGGGGACCTTTATCGACATGTCGGTCAACGTGAACGCCGGCAAGACCCTAAAGCAGATGATCCAGGTCATCTTCATCTATTTCGGCCTGCTGCCGGATATCGTCGTGGTCGGCGTGCTGCTGATCCTGAAGCTGCCGGTGCTGGCGGCTCTGGCGGTGACGCTGATCAACCTGGGCTTAAGCGCGCTCTTCCTGTTCTTCGCCTCGCTGCTGATGGGAAGAAAGTAAGGCTTCCGCTTTCGGGCTTTTTCTGCTATACTGGAACGGCCGGAGAACGGCCGACGGAGAGAACCTATGCGAGAGATCAGAATCATGGCCGACGTGAACGCGGATACCACGCCGGAATTTGTCAGAGAAGAGAACATCGCGATCATGCCGCAGTACTACCATTTCAACGACGGCGTGATCTACGGGGACGGAAACGTCCTGCCGATCCAAATCTTTTTCGACCGCCTGGCGGCCGGCGAGCGGGCCTTTTCCATGGGCTGCAATCCGGACCGGGTCCACGGGATCATGGAGCAGGCGGCGCTGGACGGCTGCGATATCATCGTCTATATGGCGTCCTCCGACTGCAGCGGCAGCTACAACACCGTCTGCATGGAAGCGGAGAGCCTGATGGAGCAGTACAAGGACTGCCGTATCCACGTGGTGGATTCCCGCCTGGAGTGCGCGCCGATCGGGCTGCTGGTCAAGCAGGCCGTGGCCTTAAAGAAGGCGGGGAAGAGCTTCGACGAGATCGTCCGGATCACCGAGGAATTAAAGAGCACGGCCAACGTGTTCTTCCTGGTGGACCATCTGGACTATCTGGTCCGGGGCGGGCGCCTCTCGCCGATCAGCGGCGCGGTGGGGACCGTCCTCAATATCAAGCCGATCCTGTACTTTGAGGAGGGGAAGATCGTTCCCTTCACGAAGGTTCGGGGCCGCGTCGCCGGGAAAAAGACCATCCTGGAGCAGTTAAAGAAGCTGGATCCGAAGAAGACGGTCTGCTCGGTGGTGCATACGGTGGCCGAGGCGGAGGCGAAGGAATTTGCGGCGCAGATCGAATCGGAGCTGGGCCTGAAGGTCGTCAGCATCGACGAGGTCAATCCGACCATCGGCGCCCATGCGGGACACAACGCGATCGGCGTGGCCTACTGCGGCACGGCCGGACTGTAAAAGAACTTTTCGATTCGAAGGGTGAGACATGGAAAGAGGAAAACGCTTATTTATCGTCGTTCCCTGCTACAATGAGGAGGACTGCCTGCCGGCGACGCAGCCGATCTTCGCGGCGGAGCTCAAAGAAATGATCCGCAAGGGACTGGCCGCGGAGGACAGCCGCGTTCTGTTCGTGGACGACGGCTCCAAGGACAAGACCTGGGATCTGATCCGTTCGTACCACGAGGCGGATCCGCTCTGCGCGGGCCTGCGGCTTCTGCCCAACGGCGGCCACCAGAAGGCGGTCATGGCCGGGATCATGGAGGCGCTGGACCGGGCCGACGTGAGCATCTCCATCGACGCGGACCTACAGGACAACATCTACGCCATGCAGGAGATGATGCGCAAATACCTGGACGGCGCGCACATCGTCTGCGGCGTGCGCAATTCCCGCGCTACGGACAGCTTCTTAAAGCGCTTTACCGCCCGCGCCTACTATTTCCTGATGAACGTCTTCGGCGCGAAGCTGATCTTCGACCATGCGGACTACCGCCTGCTGGATAAGGAAGCCATGGGGCGGCTCTGCCTGTACCACGACGACGCCCTGTTCCTGCGGGGCATGATCACCCGCCTGGGCCTTTCCACCACCACCGTTACCTACGACCGCAACGTACGGATGGCGGGAGAGAGCAAATATACGCTACCGAAGATGCTGAAGCTGGCAAAGGACGGCTTTGCCTGCGGGAAACTGAAGCCGAAGGACATCCGCCGTCCTTACGACGAGCGGATCCGGGAAAAACTGTTTTAACGAAAGAGAAGAGCCGGGCCTGTATGATCCAAGAAGAGCATCCCGAACAGCATACACACGAGGAGGGGACCGTACACGTCCATGCGGACGGGACGGTGCATTCGCATGCCGACGGCACGGTGCACGTTCATGCGGACGGCACGGGGCATTCGCATCCGCATACGCACAGCCATACCCAGACGAAGGCGGTCATCAGCCGCCTGGCCCGTGCGGTCGGGCATCTGGAAGCCGTCAAAAAGATGGTGGAGAACGGCCGCGACTGCTCGGAGGTCCTGGTCCAGCTGGCGGCCGTGCGGGCCGCGCTCGGCTCCATCAGCAAGGTGATCCTGAAGGATCACATGGAGCACTGCATCGCGGACGCGGTGCGGGACGGCGATCAGGAAGCCATCGAAGAGCTGGAGAAAGCCATCGACCAGCTGCTGGTATAAAGAAACTGACAGCAAAAAAGCGCCGGAGCAGCCGCTCCGGCGCTTTTTTGCGTCCCGCTTCAGTTATCGCACAGTTCTTCCTTTGCCGGCGGATAGGGCTCCAGCCAGGCGTGGAAGTGGCGCATCGGCAGGTTATGGCCGAAGGTGATCTTAAGGTTGGGGATAGTATCCCTGTCCTTATGCAGCTGGGCCGCCGCCGCGATGATGTAGTCCATGTGCTGCTTGGAGTACTGGCTGCGGTTGATGGCAAGGCGCACCACGTTGCAGACCTCGGCCTGCTGCTCCGGCGTCTTCAAGTCGTATTCCATGGAGAAGTCGCCCAGTTCCGAGCAGCGGATGCCGTAGCGGTGGATCATCTCCAGGGAGAGCGCCTGGCCCGCGAAGCTTTCGTGGCCGCGCTTATAGTCAAAGAACTTGTCCACGTCGATGTAGACGCCGTGGCCGCCGGCGGGCAGCACCACGGGGACGCCGGCGTCGTGCATGCCCTGCGCGAGGTATTCGCATTGGCGCACGCGCTCGTCCTGATACTCGAAGCGCTGCTCCTCGTAGAGCCCCTGCGTCAAGGCCATGATGTCGTGCCCGCTCATGGCGCCGTAGGAATCGTTGCCGTAGGCGGAGATCTGCCGGACTTTGAGGAGATGGCCGATATCGGTCTTTACGCTGCCGTCAGCGTTGAATTCGGAGAAATATTTCCAGAAATAGCCCTTATCCCGGAAAGCGAGCAGTCCGCCCATGTTGGCGTGCCCGTTCTTTTTTAAGGAGGCGCAGACCACGTCGAAGCAGGAGAACATCTCCTTCGCGATCTCCGGAATGCTCTTGTCGCGGTAGCCTTCCTCGTTCATCTTGATGAAGTAGCAGTTCTCCGCCCAGCGCGCGCCGTCCATCACGTAAGGGATCTGATAACTGTGCGCAAGCTCGGAGACGGCCCGCATGTTGGCCATGGAGACCGGCTGGCCGCAGACGGAATTGTTCGTGACCGTGGTATAGATGAGCGGGACGTTTTCCACGCCGACCGCATCCAGAAGCCGGCGGAGCTTGTCCAGATCCATGTTGCCCTTAAAGGGGTTTACCTGATAGCGGCCGCCCTCCGGCACCTCGAAGAGCAGTTCCTTATGGTAGAGGTTGCGCGGGACGGAGCCCATCTGTTTGATGTTTCCCTCGGTGGTGTCGAAGTGCGCGTTGGACGGGATGGTGAAGACCTTGCCCGGGTGGCGCCTGGCTAAAAGCGGCTTGATGACGTCGAAGAGCAGGGCTTCCGCGCAGCGCCCCTGGGGCAGGATGAAGGTGTTCGGGCGTTCCAGCTGATAGGCGCCGCCGTTGAAAAAGCCGCCCTCGCAGTCCACCAGATAGACCTCGTCCATCATCTTCTGGACGTCGTCCTTGTCCGTGCCGTTCCGCAGGTAGTTGATGAGGCGTTTCTGATCGTTGCCGCGCTCGAAGACGTCGCGGAAGGCGTCCAGCAGCACGTAATAGCCTTTGTTGCGGCCGTAGGATTCGTCGCCCAGGAACATGGCGGCCCACTGCGCGTCGGTCATGGCGGTGGTGCCGGAGTCGGAGAGGCAGTCGATGTAAAGCAGCCCGGCCGGGAAGGCGAATTCGTTGAAATGCGTGCGTTCCAGGGCTTTCCAGCGCTGCTCGGCGGTGACGGTGGGCAGCTGGCGCGTGACAAAGGTACAGGATTTGGGAGCTTCCACAGCTAAGGGAAACTGATGATCCATGAGGGACACCTCCGGTATTAAAGATATAGTATTGCGTTCGGAACTTACTGAAACAGTATAGCATAAAAGCAGGGGCCGGACAAGCCCCTGCACAGCCGCTTCGCCGTTTCTTCCGCCGTCCCGGTTGTTTTTTTCCGCCGCGCGTGATACATTTTTACTGTCGGAAAGAGGCTCAATATCTGTGAGGGTAAGACGATGGAAGATTTTGGGATCAGCGAGATGCTTGAGATGCAGAAGGCTCTGCAGGAAAAATACAGGGACATCTGGAAGCCGATCTGTCCGGAGCGCGGAAAGGATCAGCTGCTGTGGATGATCGGCGAGATCGGCGAAGTGATCGATATCATAAAGAAGCACGGCGGGGAAAAGGCATGCGGGAACGCGGAAATACGGGAGCACCTGGTCGAGGAACTGGGAGACGTCCTCATGTATTATAATGACGTCCTTCTTTGCTACGGGATTTCGGCAGGCGAACTGAAGCAATCCTATATCAGAAAATTCGAAAAGAACATGAAGCGCTGGTAAAACTGCCGTCTGGCAGGAAAAAGAAAAACCGGTCTGCCGCGTCGCTGACCGGTTTTTCTTTTTTCGCCCCTGCCGCGTATTATTTCTTCTTTTCGACCAGCTTGAACAGCAATGGATACAGGCCGAGGCAGACGAAGATGACGAGGGCGTAGCGCAGGCTCCTTACCGCGAAGGCCGCCGCCGTGCCGGAGGAAAGGAAGGCGGAAGAGAAGGGCATCTTCAGGACGGTGTTCATGCCGAAGAAGACGGCGATGCCGCCGATGAGCCGCAGGATCATGAACAGCGGATTGCGGGTATTCTCAAAGTGCACGAATTTCCGCTCGAACAGGTCGCCGCCCGCCATGCCGCAGAGCATGCCGAAGGCGCTGAAGTAGTCGTTGGTCGTGCAGTAGAACATGCCCGGAACAGCCACGGCGATCAGGATCGCGTACAGCATCCAGCGCTTTTCCAGCTTCTTTTCCAGCGTCGTGACGATCAGCATGGCGATGATGCCGAGGACCCAGCCGACCATGACGTCGGTCGGATAGTGCACGCCCAGGATAAAGCGTGAGACGCCGACCAAGAAGACTAAAACGATCGCGAGGATCGTCAGCCAGCGCTTTTTAAAGCACGTTGCCGCCGCGCCGTAGGTGCCCGCCGTGCTGGAGGAATGCCCGCTCGGGAAGGAATAGCCCTGCGCGGCCACGTCTATGATGTCCGCGCTGGAGTCCACCGGCTTTAGACACTTGACGTTCGGGTGCGCCATGTAGGGGCGCTGCCTCAGGGCGATGTTCTTGATCATCGGATTCCAGACGGAGACCGTCAGAAGCGTAAGGCCCACGGTCGCGCCGGTCTTTTTGTCCCAGCACCAGTACAGAAAGCCCAGGATGGCGACGAGGAAGAGCTCCTCGCCGAAGTTGGAGATGAACGCGGCAATGGCCGTGCCGGCAGACCCGATGTGCGCCTGCAGCCATTCGATCAGAGCCGGTTCCCATTCGAAATAAAAGATATTGCCCATAACGAACCCTCTTTTCGGATAAACCTGCCGTATTATAGCATAAAACGGGCGTTTCTGGCAAGCCGCCGGGCGGGATCGGACCGCAAAAAACAAATTTCACGCCGGGAGAGAGCCTCATTCTCCTTGCCCTGTCCGCCGCCCCGTGCTATACTGCTGTATATCACAGGCGGGAGGCTTCTTTCGGTGGGCAGAGGATATAAGATCGCATTCCTAATCGTTCTGATGGCGGGCGCTTTGGCGCTGGCCGGCTGCAGCGGTCTTTTCGGGAACCGCGAGACCTCCGACGCCGTCACCCTGCCGCCTATCTTCCCCGAAAACACGATCCCGGTCGCAACGCCCGCCGCAACGGAGGAGACGCTGCCGGCCGGCGAAACGCCTCTGTTTCCGCTGACGCTTTCCTATGAACGCAGCCTCGCCTGGCAGGCCGCGCTGGAGCGGGCGGACAGCCGCATCGAAAAGATGGAGGACCGCGAGCTGCTCCTGCAGCTGCTGATCGTCACGCCGGAGATCGTCGGAAAGGACGTCCCGGTCCTGAATGCGGAGGAGAGCCTGCTGGAGGAATATCCGGTCGGCGGCCTTCTGATCCGCAGCCAGAACGCGGACAGCAGCGCGCAGCTTCAGGGCCTGACGGCGGGCTATCAGGAGAGCTCCCGCATCCCGCTGCTGATCATGGCGGAAGAAGAGGGCGGCCGGAACGTGACCGTCATGAAAAAGCTGGATCTGCCCCGCGTCAGCAACATGTTCAGCTACCGCGGAGACGGCCTGGCGAAAGCCTATGACAACGCCAGGACCATCGCGTCGGGGCTGGCCGATCTGGGGATCAATACGGATCTGGCGCCGGTCGCGGACGTGTGGAGCGAGCTGGAGAACCGGACGATCGGAGAGCGGGCCTACAGCGACGATTTCGAAAAAGCCTCGCAGCTGGTGGCCGAGGCCGTCAGAGGCTTCCGTTCGCAGAACGTCATCTGCACGCTGAAGCATTTCCCGGGACTGGGCACCTCCGTGCTTCCCACCAAGCAGTCGGCGGCCGTTCAGCTGGATAAAACGAAGCAGCAGCTCTTGAAAGAGGACCTTCTGCCCTTCGCCGCCGGCATCCAGGCCGGCGCGGACGTCGTGATGATCGGAAACGCCTTTGTCCCGCAGCTGGATGATACCGCTCCCGCGCCGTTTTCCTATGCCGTCGTCACCCTGCTCCTGCGCGGCGAAGTCGGCTTCCACGGCGTCGTGATCACAGACGAGCTGGCGCCGGCCTTAAAGGAATACGACGTGACGGCCGGTTCCGCCGTCCTTAGGGCGCTTTCGGCCGGCTGCGATCTGATTCTCTGCCCGGTGGAGAGCCGGGAGGATCTGGACGAGTGCCTGGCGATCCTGACGGCCGCCATGGAAGCCGGCAATCTAACGCGCGAGCACCTGGCGGAAAGCGTCCGGCGGGTCCTGGCCTTAAAGGCCGTCTACGGCATCTGGTAAAACTGTCCGGAAAATATTTCTTTTCTTTTTCAGTCCGCCTCTTGACATCCATCATCCGGCGGACTATACTGTCGGTAAACATATGAACAATTAAGCATATGTTTTGCAAAGGAGCCGCCATGGACAAGGAAGAAGTCAGAAAAACGGAAAACGAAGTCCCGGAAGAGATAGAAGAGGAAGCCTGCCATCACCATCATCACCACGATGATGACGATGACGGGGAATGCTGCTGCCATCATCATCACCATGATGACGACGATGATGACGATGAAGAGTGCGGCTGCCATCATCATCACCACGATGATGACGATGACGACGAGGAGTGCACCTGCCATCATCCGCACCATCACCATCACGACGATGACGACGACGAGGACGAGGACGAGCCGCATTTCGAGCTGGGCTGCAGCTGCGGCCACTGCCATCATGAGCATCACGAACACGGCCATGAGCACGGGCATGAGCATCATCACGGGCACGGGCACCGGCACGGGGCGGATGCAGACGGGGAGGATGACGAAGCGCACGAGAAGAAGGAAAAGCGGGAGCTGATCCTCGGCGCGGGCCTGTTTGCGGCCGCCGTGATCCTGCATCTTGTTCTGCGGGAGGAAGGCTACAGCTGGCCGCTCATCGTACTTTTGGTCGCTGCCTACCTGATCCTTGGCAAGGACGTGCTGCTGACCTCGGTGAGAAACATCGCGCACGGGGAGATCTTCGACGAGAACTTTCTGATGAGCATCGCGACGCTGGGCGCCTTCGCCATCCGGGAGTATCCGGAGGCGGTCGGCGTGATGCTGTTCTTCCGCCTGGGCGAGATGTTCGAGGACATGGCGGTGGAGAGCAGCCGCAAGAAGATCCTGGAGACCGTGAATCTGCGCGCGGAGACCGTCACGCTCTCGAACGGAAGCGTGATCCCCGCCAAAAAGGCGAAGGCAGGCGACCTCGTCCTGGTCAGCCCGGGCGACCGGGTGCCGCTGGACGGCGTGATCACCGGGGGCGAAAGCTTTCTTGACACCTCCGCGATCACCGGCGAGCCGGTGCCCGTACGGGTCGGTCCCGGAAGCGAGATCCTGGCCGGCTGCGTGAATACGCAGGGCGTGCTGACCGTGCGCGCCACGAAGAAGCTTTCCGAGTCCATGACCAGCCGTATCCTGCGCTCCGTGGAGGAGGCACAGGAGCAGAAGCCCCAGATCGAGCACTTTATCACGCGCTTTGCGCGGGTCTATACGCCCATCGTGGTGGGACTGGCCCTGTTCGTCGCTGTCGCCATGCCGCTGATCCGCGGCGAGGCTTTTAAGCCCTGGCTTTATACCGCCATCAGCTTCCTGGTCATGAGCTGCCCCTGCGCGCTGGTGGTCAGCGTGCCGCTGGCTTTCTTCTGCGGCATCGGCACCGCGTCCGGCCGCGGGATCCTTTTAAAGGGCGGCGCCGCCATCGAAGCGCTGTCCCGGATCAAAGCCGTCGTGCTGGACAAGACCGGGACCATTACCGAAGGCAGCTTTGCCGTGCAGAAAACGGAGACGCTGGGCACGCTCTCCGAGGAGGAGGCCCTGCGCCTGGCGGCCGCCTGCGAGCGCTTAAGCCGCCATCCGATCGGGCAGAGCATCGTAAACGCCGCCGTTTCCCGGGGGCTTGAGATCCCCGAAGCGGAGGACATGTCGGAGATCGCCGGCCGGGGCGTCATCGCGTCCGTGGAAGGAAGACGCATCCTCTGCGGCAATCCGAAGCTGTTTAAGGCGGAGGGCGTTTCCGTCGAAGGGATCCCCGCGGCGGCGGGAACGCAGGTGCTGCTGGCCGTGGACGGCATTCTTCAGGCGAGCTTTACGATCGCGGACGCGGTCAAGAAGGACGCGCAGCCTTCGCTTTCGGCCTTAAAGAAGATGGGCCTGACGCCCGTCATGCTGACCGGAGACGGAGAAGCGTCGGCGCGTGAGATCGCCGGGCAGGTCGGCATCGGGCGCATCCGGGCGGGCCTGCTGCCGGAGGAGAAGCTCTCCGCCATGCAGGAGATCCGCCGGGAGATCGGCGGCGTGCTCTTCGTGGGCGACGGTCTAAACGACGCGCCCGTTCTGGCCGGCGCCGACGTGGGCGCCGCAATGGGAAGCGGTGCGGATGCGGCGATCGAGGCAGCCGATCTGGTCTTCATGAACTCCAACGTGGCCGCAATCCCCGAGGCGATCACGCTGGCGAACCGGGCCATGCGCATCGCCCGGGAGAACGTCATCGGCGCGCTGGCGATCAAGATCCTTGTGATGATCCTGGGCGTGGCCGGCATCTACTCCAACATGTGGCTGGCGGTGTTTGCGGACACGGGCGTTTTGTTCCTCTGCATCTTAAACGCCCTGCGC
This sequence comes from Lachnospiraceae bacterium, assembly GCA_016290595.1. Lineage (GTDB taxonomy): Bacteria > Bacillota > Clostridia > Lachnospirales > Lachnospiraceae > UBA6987. The sequence continues at coordinate 27,256 of JAEEUR010000014.1, forward strand.
CTTCTGCGCTGGAAGACTGTTAAATAGAAGGCGGCGCGGGCCGGATGATCACGTAAAAAACCGGAAGAAACCTGCCGGCGGTCAGGAAAAGATTGACCGCGGCAGGTTTTTTTGGTATATTTTGAGCGGAGGGTTACAAACACGTTCCGTTCTTTTGCTGGAAGGAAGAAAGGAACGTGTCTTTGTGGCGTATTTCGGGAGGACCCATGAGTATTTTCGGAATGCTGTATCAGCTTTTGATCGGGCCGCTGGAGCTTTTTTTTGAAGCGATCTACGGCTTTTCCAAGCTGCTCTTCGGAAACGCCGGCCTCTCCATCTTCCTTTTGAGCATGAGCATGAACGTCCTGCTGCTGCCGCTCTACAAACGGGCGGACGCGATCCAGGAGGAGGAACGCCAGATCAACAAACGCCTCTCGCCCTGGGTCAGCCACATCAAGAAGACCTTTTCGGGCGACGAGCGCTACATGATGCTGCAGACCTACTACCGGCAGAACGATTACCGGCCCTTCTACGCCCTGCGCGGCTCGCTGCCGCTCCTTCTGGAGATCCCCTTCTTCATCGCGGCGTATCATTTCCTGTCCAATCTGCCGGAATTAAAGGGCACGGCCTTCGGTCCCATCCGGGATCTGGGCGCACCGGACGGCCTGCTGACGATCGGTACGCTGACGGTGCACGTCCTGCCCATTCTGATGACCCTGATCAACTTCGTCTCCAGTGCCATCTATACGAAAGGGCTGTCGGCAAGGGACAAGATCCAGCTCTACGGCATGGCGCTGATCTTCCTGGTCCTGCTTTATCAATCGCCGGCGGGACTGGTCTTTTACTGGACGCTGAACAACCTGTTCTCCCTCGTTAAAAACCTGATCGGCCGGCTGAAGGATCCGGGCCGGACCGTGCGGATCGGCCTGGCCGTGCTGGGAGCGGCGCTTTTCTTCTGGTCGCTGCTTTTCTACCGGCCCGCCAGAACGGCGTATAAGCTGCTGCTGGTCTTTCTGGCCTTCCTGATGCTGCTTCCGCTGCTTTTATCGCAGCTTAAGAAAAAAGGACGCCTGCCGGCGATCTCCCTTCCGGAGGACAGTTCGCCCCGCCGCTTCTTCGGCGGCGCCCTGCTGCTGACGGTCTTAACGGGCGTTCTGATCCCTTCGGCCGTCATCGCCGCCTCGCCGGCGGAATTCATCCAGATGGCGGACTTCTACTCGCCGCTGCGCCACGTGTTCAACGCCCTGCTGCTGGCGGCCGGCCTCTTTCTGGTCTGGTTCGGTATCTTTTACTACCTGGCCGGCCGGAAGGCGAAGACGGTCATAGAAGCGCTTTTGTGGGTGCTCGGCGTCCTTGCGATCATCAACTATATGTTTTTCGGAACGAAGCTGGGAACGCTCTCCGCGGAACTTAAATACGATACGCCGCCTGCCTTCGGCGCGGGAACGAAGCTCATCAATCTCGGCATCCTGGCGGCGGCGGCCGTCCTTGTGATCTGGCTGTGGAAGAAAAACAAAAAGCTCTGCTCCGGCTGCTGCCTGGTGCTCTGCCTGGCGATGGCGGGCATGTCCGCCGTCAATCTTGTCCGCATCCGGGGGACGGTCTCCGATATGCGCGGGATCGCGGAGCAGGCCCCGGAGGAACAAGCGGAGCTTACTTTGAGCCGCGACGGGAAAAACGTGATCATTATCATGCTGGACCGCGCCATCAGCAGTTATCTGCCGTATCTGTTTGCGGAAAACCCCGCGCTTAAGCAGCAGTATGCCGGCTTTACCTATTATCCGAATACGGTCTCTCACGGCGCCTATACGATCTTCGGCGCGCCCGGGCTCTGGGGCGGCTACGAATATACGCCGGAGGAGATGAACAAGCGGAGCAGCGAGACCTTAAAGGACAAGCACAACGAGGCCTTAAAGGTCCTGCCGGTGCTGTTTGATCAGGCCGGCTACGACGTCACGGTCTGCGACCCGACCTACGCGGGCTATGCCTGGATCCCGGATCTTTCCATCTACAGCGGGTATCCGGACATAAAGTGCTATATCACGGAACAGGGCCAGTTCTCCCTGGAAACGGGAGAAGAGAAGGCCGAGGCCTTAAACGGGATCTGGAAGCGGAACTTCTTCTGCTACAGCCTGATGAAGTGCTCGCCGCTCGTGCTCCAGAGCAATCTGTACCAGGGCGGCAGCTATTTCGCCTCCGCTTCCTTCAGGCGCTGGAGCCAGACGGAAGAGGGGATCTCGCAGGCGCAGGGCTATAAGAACAGCTTTATGGATTCCTACGCCGTGCTGGCGGCCCTGCCCTCCGTCACGAAGCTGAGCGAAGGAACGGCCGGCTCGCTACTCATCATGAGCAATTCCACGACGCACGAGCCGATGCTGCTTCAGGAGCCGGCCTATCAGCCGGCCGAAAAGGTGGACAACCGGGAATACGATGAGGCCCACCGGGACCGCTTTACCTTAAACGGCCGCACGCTCCGCGTGGAGGATTTCAATCAGATGGCCCACTATCAGACCAATATGGCGGCGTTGATGGCGCTGGGAAACTGGTTTGACTATCTTAAGGCAAACGGCGTTTACGACAACAGCCGCATCATCATCGTATCGGACCACGGCCGCGATCTGGCCCAGTTCGACGACCTTCTCTTCGGCACGGAATACTACGAAGACGTGATGTTCTACAATCCGCTGCTGCTGATCAAGGATTTCGGGGCAAAGACATTTACGACGGATAATGCGTTCATGACCAACGCCGACGTGCCGGCAGAAGCGCTGGCGGGGCTTATCGAAGAGGCGCGCAATCCCTTCACCGGGCAGCTCATCGACTCGGGCCGGAAGGCGGAAGGGCCGCAGCGCATCCTGTTTTCGGACAATATCGAGACGGACAAGAACACCGGCTGCACCTTCGCACCGGGCGTCTGGTTCGAGGTGGATGAAAACATCTTCGATCTGTCCAAATGGAAAAAACTCGGGTCTTACTAAGGAGGCGAAATGTCCTTTTTCCATATGCTGTATCAACTGATCATCGGGCCGCTGGAGCTGATCCTCGAAACGGTCTACGGGGCGGCGCAGCTCTTGTTCGCCAGCCCCGGCGTTTCGATCATCGCGATGAGCCTGGTCATGAACCTCCTGCTTTTGCCGCTCTATAAGAGCGCGGACGCGATCCAGGCCGGGCAGCGCGAGAAGGAGAAGAGCCTGGCGGCGTGGGTCTCCCATATCCGGAAGACCTTTAAGGGCGACGAGCGCTACATGATGCTCCAGACCTACTACCGCCAGAACGACTACAAGCCCTTCCACGTCTTAAAGGGCATGCTGCCGCTGCTTTTAGAGATCCCCTTCTTTATCGCGGCCTATCACTTTTTGTCCAACCTGCAGGAGATCCGGGGAACGGCCTTCGGCCCGATCGAGGACCTGGGCTCGCCCGACAACCTCCTTGCGATCGGCACGCTCACGCTCCACCTGCTGCCGGTCCTCATGACGCTGATCAACTTTATATCCAGCGCGGTCTACACCAGAGGCTTTCCGCTTAAGGACAAGCTGACGCTCTACGGGATGGCCGTGCTGTTCCTCGTCCTTTTGTACGAGTCTCCGGCCGGCCTGGTCCTGTACTGGACCTTGAACAACCTGTTCTCGCTGGTCAAAAACGTCGTGCAGAAGATCGCGGAGCTGATCCGGAAGAAGATAAAAGCCCGGAAGGACAGGAGAGAAACCGTCGTGGCCAGAACGGCCGCGATGCTGGGCGGCGCGCCGGCCGCCGCGCCGGAAGCCGGAAAAGCACAGGCGTCTGCCGCCCTTCCGAAAGGCCTTTTCTCCCTGGGCTGCCTGTTCTTAACGCTGCTCACCGGCGTGCTGATCCCTTCGACCCTGGTGCTGGCCTCGCCCTCGGAGTTCGTCCTGATCTCGAATTTCCGCTCGCCGCTCATCCACGTGTTTACCGCGTTCCTGCTGGCGGCCGGCCTCTTTCTCCTCTGGTTCGGCATCTTTTACTATCTGGCGGGGCCGAAGGGAAAGAAGATCTTTGCCTGCCTTATCTGGCTGCTCTCGGGCGGCGCCGTCGTCAACTACATGTTTTTCGGGACGGAGCTGGGCAACATGTCCGCGGAGCTCAAATTCGACGTCACGCCGGAATTTTTGCCGAAGGAGCGGCTCCTTAACTTCGGGATCCTGCTGGGGCTGGCGGCGCTCATGCTGCTCATCTGGATCAAGGGCAAAAAGCTGGTCCGGGGCCTCTATATCGTCCTGATCCTGGCCATCTCGGGCATGGCGGGGATGAACCTGATCGATACGCAGAAGCAGCTGCCGCAGATCCGCTCGGTCGTTTACAACGTGCCGGACGAGCTGGCGCACTTTACCATAAGCAAGAACGGCAAAAACGTGATCGTGATCTTCATGGACCGCGCGGTCGGCGCGCTGGTGCCCTACCTTTTCCAGGAAAAGCCCGAGCTGGCGCAGCAGTTTGAGGGCTTTACCTTCTATCCGAACACGCTGTCCTTCGGGCCGGTGACCAACATCGCCTCGCCCGCGCTCTTCGGCGGCTACGACTACACGCCCGAGCGCATGAACGCGCGCGACACCGTGAAGATCTCGAAAAAGCACGACGAAGCTTTAAAGCTCATGCCGGTGACCTTCTACAACGAGGGCTACGACGTGACGCTCTGCGACCCGACCTACGCGAACTACAGCTGGTATCCGGACCTGTCCGCCTTCGACGACTATCCCGGCATGCACACCTACATCACCGCGGAGGGGCAGTTCGCGGACTTCGGCAAGGAAGGCCAGGGCGTCAGGATGACGGGGATCTGGGAGCGGAATTTCTTCTGCTACAGCCTGATGAAGACCGCGCCGGTGGCCGTTCAGCCCTTCCTGTACCAGGGAGGAACCTATTTTAAAGCCGAAGCCGTGGAGGAGCTGACGCAGCGCTGGTACGGCATGTCCGTCGCGAAGGGCCTGCATCAGCCCTTCCTGAACGCCTACTCGGTGCTCTGCTCGCTGCCGGCCATGAGCCGCATCAGCGACGGCGACGAGAACACCTTCATGATGATGGTCAACTATACCGCGCACGAGCCGAACCTTCTGCAGGAGCCGCAGTACGAGCCCGCGCAGGAGGTCAACAACCTGCTCTACGACGCGAACCAGAGCCGTTTCACTTACAACGGGCGGACCTTAAGGGTCGAGAAGATCACGCAGATGGCGCACTACCAGGTCAACATGGCGGCGCTCATGCGCCTGGGCATCTGGATGGATTTCCTGAAGGAGAGCGGCGTCTACGACAACTGCCGCATCATCATCGTTTCCGACCACGGCCGGGATCTCGGCCTTCTGGACGAGATGAAGTTCGGGAGCGAAAACTACGAGGACGTGATGACCTACAATCCGCTCCTGATGGTCAAGGATTTTAACGCCCCGAAAGAGCCCTGCGTGACGGACGATACGTTCATGACCAACGCGGACACGCCGCTGCTGGCGTTTGAAGGCCTGATCGAGGATCCCGTCAATCCGCTGACCGGCCTTCCGGTGACGGATGAGCTGAAATACGAGACGGAGCAGCACGTTTTCTTCTCCGATATTTATTCCACCGTCAAGAACAACGGCACGGTCTTCCTGCCCGGCACCTGGCTGGTCATGGAAGGCGAAGACATCTTTGACATGAGCCGCTGGCGCACGGTCGGCGAGACTCCGGACTTTTCCTCAGGCGCGAAAGGACAGTAAGATGATGAAGATCTTTCCGTTATATATCGATCCCGGCACCGGGAGCATGCTGTTTACCGTTCTGATCGGCGTGCTGGGCACCGCCTTCTACCTGCTGCGCGGCTTTTTCGTCAAGCTCCGCTTCTGGCTGACCGGCGGCGCCGGCGAGAAGAAGGGGCAGGAGGACCGCATGCCCTTCGTCATCTTTTCCGACAGCAAGCGCTACTGGAACCTCTTCGGGCCGGTCTGCGATGAATTTGAAAAGCGCGGGGAGAAGCTGGTCTATCTGACGGCCTCCGAAGACGATCCCGCGTTAAAGCAGTCGTACGAAAACGTGCGCTGCGAGTTTATCGGCGAGGGCAACAAGGCCTTCGCGAAGCTGGGCTTTTTAAAAGCAGACGTGCTGCTTTCCACGACCCCGGGCCTGGAGGTCTATCAGTGGAAGCGCTCCAAGGACGTGAAATGGTACGTCCACGCGCTCCACGCGGCCAGCGACGTCAGCGCCTACCGCATGTTCGGCATCGATTACTACGACGCCCTGCTGCTTTCCGGCCGGTACCAGATCGAACAGGTGCGGCAGCTGGAAAAGCTGCGCGGCCTGCCGGAGAAGGAACTGGTGCTGACGGGCGTTCCCTTCCTGGACGCCATGAAGAAGCGCCTGGAGGAGGCCGATCCGCTTCCGCCGCATCCCGTGACGGTGCTGCTGGCGCCGACCTGGGGCAAGAGCGGGATCTTAAGCCGCTACGGCGCGAAGGCGATCTGCGCGCTCCTTGCGACGGGCTATCACGTCATCGTGCGGCCGCACCCGCAGTCCTTCACTTCGGAAAAGGAGATGCTGGATACGCTGATGGCCGAGTTCCCCGAAAGCGAACAGCTGGAATGGAACCGCGACAACGACAACTTCGAGGTCCTGCGGCGTTCCGACGTGATGATCTCGGACTATTCCGGCGTCATTTTCGACTACTGCCTGATCTTTGACCGGCCTGTGATCTATGCGGACACCTCCTTCGACAAGGCGCCCTACGACGCCGCCTGGCTGGACGAGGAGCTCTGGACCTTCCGGACCCTGCCGAAGATCGGCCGGCCGCTGGAGGAAAAGGACTTCGACAGGATCGGGGAGGTCATCGGCGGGATGATCGGCAACCCGAAGTATCAGGCCGCGATCGAAGAAGCCCGGCAGGAGACCTGGTGCCATATCGGCGAAGGAGCGGCGCGCATCGCGGACTATATGATCGGGAAGCAGAAAGATCTTAAGGAAGCGGCGGAAAAGGCCGCCGCCGACAAGAAAAAGACGGCGGCAAAGAAAAAATAGAAGAGAACCGGCAGGCACCCTGCCTCAAAGGAGATAAACAGTATGGCAAAGAACATTATTCTGGCTTCCAATTCCCCGCGCCGGAAGCAGCTCTTGAAAATGGCGGGGATCCGCTTTACGGTCCTGCCCAGCGACGTGCCGGAAATGGTGCCGGAATTCGTCACGGATGAGAAGCGCGCGCAGTTCCTGGCGGAGCTGAAGGCCTCCTACACGAGCGTCTTCCATCCGAAGGACATCATCATCGGAGCGGACACGACCGTCATCTGCGAAGGACGGCTCATGGGGAAGCCCGCCACGCGCGAAGAAGCGAAGGAGATGCTGCGCTTTTTATCCGGCAAGGTCCATACGGTCTATACCGGGGTCTGCCTGATCTGGAGCGACGAAGAGGACGCGGAGTGCTTCAGCTCCGAGACGAAGGTGGAGTTCTATCCGCTGACCGAGAAGCAGATAGAAGAGTACGTCGCCAGCGGCGAACCGATGGATAAGGCCGGCGCTTACGGGATCCAGGGCCTGGGCTCAACGCTGGTCAAGCGCATCGAAGGAGATTATTACACCGTGGTCGGGCTTCCGATCGCGGAAGTCGTACGGAGACTAAAGAAACACGAGGGAGAGTTATGAACAAGAAACAGGTACGGCAGATCTTAAAAGACACGGATTTCATCCACACGAGCGGCAGCCCCGAAGAGCTGAAGGTCGCGGAATACTTAAAAGCCCGCTGTGAGGAGCGGGGCGTAAAAGCCTGGCTGGAGAGCTTCCCGGTCGAGATGGCCGAGGTCCGGCATGCGAAACTGACGGTCAAAGACGCGGCCGGCCGTGAGCAGGAGATCCCCTGCGAGGGATACCGGCTCTGCGGCAGCGGAAGCATCGAAGCCCCGTTTATCTACCTTCCCAACACGGATCCCGCCTCCTTAAGCCAGATCCGCGGGAAGATCGTGCTGCTGGACGGCGGCGTGGGCATCTTCACCTATCAGGACCTTCTTAAGGGCGGGGCCGCCGGCATCATCACCTATGACGGCAACGTGCACTACGCGGACCGGGACATCGACAAGAAGGAACTGCGGCCGTACGTGGCGCAGGGAAAAAAGACCCTGGCCGTCAACGTCAACGCCAAGGACGCGGTCGCCGTCGTCAAAGCCGGCGCCGTCAGCGCGAAGATCGAGGTGGAGCAGGAGGAATCGGCCGGCGAGTCCCACAACGTGATCGCCGAGCTGCCCGGGGAAAGCGACGAATGGATCGTCTTAAGCGCGCATCTGGATACGACGCCCTTATCCCGCGGCTCCTACGACAACATGACCGGCTGCCTGGGCTTACTGTGCGTGCTGGACGCCCTTAAAGGGAAGAAGCACCGCTACGGCCTGCGCTTCGTCTTCTGCGGCAGCGAGGAGCGGGGGCTCTTAGGCTCCAAGGCTTACGCGGCGGCGCACGAAGCGGAGCTCGAAAAGATCGCGCTCAACATCAATCTGGACATGATCGGCACCTATATGGGCAAATTTATCACCTGCGTCAGCGCGGAGGACGCCCTGCTCGGCTTCATCCGCTACTTTGCGTCGATCCGCGGCTGGGGGCTGGACGGCAGAGTCGGCGTCTACTCCAGCGATTCCACGCCTTTTGCGGATAAGGGCGTTCCGGCCCTGTCCTTCGCCCGGATCGCGGGCCCCGCGCAGGCGACCATCCACAACCGCTACGACACCCCCGCCGTTCTTTCGGACGAGCAGATCTTAAAGGACAGCGCGTTCATCGCCGCCTTCACCGAGACCATGGCGGACGCGGTCAAGTGCCCGGTGAAGCGGGAGATCCCCGAAAAAGTCAAGGGGGATCTGGACAACTACCTGGGCCGCAAGCGCAAAGAGCAGCCTTAATGCGTTATGAACAAGACGGAGATCCTGATCGCCATCCTCGGATGCGGCTTCCTGATCTATCTGATCCGGGAGGCCTTTCAGGTGCGCGCCGACCGCAGGAAACTGACGCACGTCATCTACGTGAACGGGACCCGCGGGAAATCCACGGTCACCCGCATGATCGCCGCCGGCATCACGGCAGGCGGCCATAAGGTCATGTGCAAGACCACCGGGACCCTGCCCATCGCGATCTATCCGGACGGACGTCAGGAAGAAGTGAAGCGGCGCGGTCCGGCCAATATCCGCGAGCAGATCAAGTTCCTGCATATTGCGGCGAAGGAAGGAGCGGACTATCTGGTCATCGAATGCATGGCGCTTCTGCCGGAATACCAGCGCGTCTCCGGCAAAAACATGCTGCACTGCGACATCGGCGTC
>JAEEUR010000015.1 GCA_016290595.1 Lachnospiraceae bacterium
CGGTATAGCGGCCGCCCGGCGAAAGCGCCGTGCGGAAAACAAGATAGCCATCTTCCTGCGTGCAGTCCGGCTGCCAGGCGCCCGCCTTCTCCGCATTCCAGCAGATCACGAGCTCATCTACCGAAAAATCGTCAAACCAGGCCGGGGTAAAGGTATAAACGGTCTCCCCCGCCACCCATTTGTCGATCTGATACATGTTGTCCTGGACCATGGAGAATTCGATCGTGACGGTCTCGTTCTTTTTGTATCCGCGGTCCAGATAGATAGCGAGCGAGCTGCCGTTATCCTCAATACGCTTCACGCTTTTGCTCAGCGCCTGAAGATCCGAGTGATGGCTGTTCGGTACGCCGAGATTGATCCAGGTCAGTTTTTCCGAACCGCCGCCGTCATACAGGACTTTCCACTCAATATGGTAGGTCATGAAGAGCGAAGCGTCGTCGTTCACGTCGATCCGGACCGTAAAATTCAGGATCTCATCGGTCGCCGCCGCCTGAGCGGGCCGGACCGAAAACAGGATCCCGGCCAGCAGGAGTACGGTCAGCAGCAGGCCTAAAACCGTTCTTTTCCCTGTGTTCTTCATCAGCAGTACCTCCTTAACGGACACTCGCCCGTCATTTCAGACGAGAAGCTGCGGCGCTCCGTGCAGACGGCGCTGTCCCAGATCCCCGCCCAGTCATCCGTCAGCATATTGCCGAGCGGAGCATCGGAGAGCCAGCTCTGGCAGGGTACGACGTTCCCGCCCGGCGTTATCGCCATGTTCGAGAGGCAGGCGCCGCAGGACGGGGAGGGGATATTCAGTTCTTCGAAAACCTCCGGCCGGATCCAGCCGGGCGAGGTAAAGGCGATCTCCATCCCGTTGGCGTGGCAGTAGGCAACCGCTTCCCGCAGGATCGCTTCCAGCTCTTCACCGGTCAGCTGCAGGCGTTCGGAAGCATCCTGCGCCGCGTTGCCGGTCGTGATCAGCCCCGAGCAGGTCACGTAGATGACGCCCTTCTCATGCAGGTATTCCAGCGTTTTCACGTAGTCCCGGTTCAGCGTGCAGAGCGGGGTGTTGATGCTGACGGAAAGCCCTTCCGCGAGCGCGTTGTCGATGCCGGCCGCCGTGTTGTCGAACTGCGGCGCCCCGACCAGCCGGTTATGCACGGCCGGATCCTCGGAGTAAAACGTGATCTGGACGCTGTCCAGCTCCGCGTCGTGGAGTTTTTTGCAGTATTCGGGCGTCAGCTTGATGCCGTTCGTATTCAGACGCGAAATGAACCAGCGCGCATAGCGGATCAGTTCGAACAGATCCTCCCGCATGGTCGGCTCACCGCCGGTGAAGGTCACCTGCGGGATCCCGGCCGCACGGCACTTGTCGAGGATCTTCTTCCACTCCTCCGTTCCCAGCTCCGCTTCGTCGGAGAGCTGCTGGCCCGCCGCATAGCAGTGCACGCACTTCTGATTGCAGTGCCAGCGGCCGTCCTTCGTCATGGCGCTGACCATTACGTCCATGCGGTGCGGCGCGTTCATGTACTCCGCGTATTCCCCGATATTCATGTAGTGGATATCGGTCGTGACCTGTTCACGGTACGCAATCTGCTTCATGGTCGTGTAAATCTGAATGATGTCTTCCTGAATGCGCTTCTTCGAAAAGACCGGGATGATCCGCTTCACGTTTTCGGCGGTCTTATCCAGAATGCTCTGGATCTCCTCCGGACCGATCGCCTGGCCGTCGTAATGATTCGTCTCGCGGATCATTTCGGCCAGGATGACGGCAAACGCAAAATTCACCGGCACGATATCGGTGCCGTTGATGATCGCAATGCTGGGGTTCAGCGCGTTCTCTTCTTTTTTCGGCGGGATCAGATGGATCCGGATGACGCCGGGGCCGCGCGGATTGAGCGTCGTGTGCAGGACCTGGTTGAACGTATCATCCATATACGCTTCGATCTGCCGGACGGTTTTCGTCTTTCTGAACAATTTCGGTACGGGTATCATGCTTACCTCCTGAATCGGTTTATTGAACGGGAGCCGTTGTCTTTCAAAGCGGGATCCGCTGCGGACGCCGCGCTCAGACGAACTCCATATAAACGTGCTGATCCGTGCGGCCGTATTCGCGGAAGCCGCATTTCTCATAGACGTGGATCGCGCGGGCGTTTGCGGGATTGGTCCGCAGGAAGACCCGCGCCAGACCGAGTTCCTGCAGGCAGTATCGGACCATGGCCGGAACGGCTTCCGTTCCGTATCCTTTGTTCTGCATTTCTGCGGTGATGGCGATCCCCAGCTCTCCCTCGGAGCCTGACAGGTCCACTAATTCGATATTGCCGATGAAGCGTCCGCTTTCCTTTTCCAGCATGGAGAAAACGACGGCTTTCTCCGCCAGTTTCTTCTGCACCCAGCGGCGCTCCTGCTCTTCGGTAAAGGTCTTGTGCAGGCCGCCGATGAAGCGGTTGACGTTCTCGTAATCGTTGACCATCGTCAGATAATCCTGCACCAGAAGCTCCGACACCTCGGTAAAGCTGATCCTGTCAGATTCAAATATCTGCTTCACTTGTTTTTCGGCGGCTTTACGCTTCCGGCAGATATACAGCAGATGATTCGTGGCGCCCAGGAGCTCTCTCTTCTCCGCAATATTCAGATACCACGCCGCAAAGGCGTCAAAGTCCTCATCCGAGAGGCAGAAATCCGGGCGCTTTTCGATCGGCTCCAGCAGGCCGTCCGTTCCGGCCGTCGTGATCCGGTCGACGATTTTATCCGTAAACAGCGCTTCGAACTCCGCTACGTCGTAGCCGGTAAAGAGCTGCTCTTTGAAGTGCTTCACCTTTCCGTCTTCCGTGAAGTTTTCTTCCTGCCCGGCAGCCCAGTTTCCGTAGAAGTAATTGGCGTACATGACGGCATACACGGAGATAAAGGCGAACAGCAGCACGCCGCCCGGCTTTGTTACGCGGACCGCCTCGTCGATCGCCCGCTGCACCTCTTCCGGCTCATACAGATGATACATCGGGCCCAGGACCAGGGTCACGTCGAAGCTGTCATCCTGCAGCATATTTAGATCCGTCGCGTCGCCCTGGAAAGAACGGAGCGTATCCAGACTCCGGCTTTTTTCCCGAAGGACCGCGAGATTTTTTTCCACGAGTTCCACGGCGGTGACCTCCATGCCCTCCCCGGCCAGCGCGATGGAATACCGGCCCGTTCCGGCGCCGATCTCCAGCACCTTCGCGCCGGGCTTTGCAAAGCGGTGAATATAGTTCATGGTGGTGCGGTATTCCAGCTGACCGTGCCGGTTCTTCCCGAGCCGCGCGTCCTCATCGATCTGCTGATAGAATCCGCTCACGATCTCCTTCCGGCTGCGGCCCGAATACTGTTTATTGAACTCTTCAAAATCAAAAGGCATCCTTACTTCCTCCGTTCCGGGATCCGCCGCATAGTTGTTGGTATTATACCACAAGATCGGCAAATGCGGAAGATTCTACTGTAACACAATATAATGCCCAACATTCCTGTTTTCCGTTTTATGCTCCACAAACAGTAATATGTCGGTCTGCCAGATCAACTCTTTTCTCTTATAACATGAACGATCTGCAAACCGTCGCTTTCGAATCCTTTGCATACGATCCTGTAACGAATCGGAATGGCAGTAAAGAAAAATTGAAAAAAGTTGAAAGCCAGAAGGAAGCTGGATACCGTGAACAGAATCTCATAAAGGCTGCTCTCATGCTGAATTAGCCCAATCATGCAGAAGCGAATGATCCCGTACAGAACGGTCAGCAGCAAAGACATGGCAGGCCCGCCTGCAAGCATCATGATCTTTTCTTTATTTGTTTTTGCATCTTCCCCGGGAACGAAATACCCCCCTACGGGAATTAAGCGAAAGACATATTGGGGTGTGCTGATAATCTTGGGTCCGGATCCCGCAATTATCTTCCATTCTGCTTTTCCCGTGGAAATCCGATATCCTAATGCATGACCCAATTCATGGAAAAAAACAGATATAAGACAAAGAAGCCAAATAAGAAGGATTGTTACAAAGTAATACATGGGATGCATAACGGTTTACCTCTGCAAAATGAGTTTTAACAACATCTCCACAAGTTCCGGGGGCGAGGTCTTTTGTTTCCCGACAACTCGTATCATACCATAAGCCGGCCTGTTTCGGAAGATGTTACAGTCTCATCATTTCTTTGACGATTCAGTCTGTTGTTTTGTAAGGCCAAATACGAAAACGGCAGAAAACTCGCCATTGCCCGGACTGATTTCCTGTCGTTTGCCTCTTTAGGTTGACGTAACCGTACGTAACTCCCGCTAAAACATCAAAAAACCGCGTATCTACGCGGCTTTTCGGAGTGGAGCATAGGGGGATCGAAATCGAACATTCGTTCGATTATCGTTGGCGAAATCAACCTTCAGATGACATCAAACGGATTCAAACTAAACTAAAATACTGCAGAAAGGAGGCTCCGGCGATTCCACTTCTTTCTGGGAGGTAACTCGAGGGAGGTAACTCATTTAGACTCATATATTTCATATCCCCTGATTATGCCATACAAGCGGAGAGGAAATGGTTTGCCGTTTATCGTAACAGTATCTGCTTTTTCTTCCCATGTGAGCAGAAAGCATTTTTCTTGGTCGATAATATCACCCTTGACGCGTTGTTTTGCAAGCATCTTTCCTTGTGCATCTATCCAAGCAAATGTTGTCGCTTCGTTATATATCAGCATTCGCCCTTTCTCATCAAAGCCAAGTCCCCAAAAGCCACTCGGGAGCTTAACAGTTTTTCCGGAATATGGTGCAGGCGCGTTTTCGGAAAACACAAGCCGATCAGGATAGAACTGGTTTTCAAATAGAGGATTCTTGTTTCTGCTCTCATTATAATGCTGATCTGTACCGTTTTTCAGCATTTCCTTATCAGTAATAAAATTGAGTTTTCCGTCCCTGAATTGCACCGGGAACTCTGGTGTACCAGTATGTTTTTCTTTTGCATACAGCCAGTAGTGTTTATTAAAAACCCATAGGTACCCGTCATTCTTGTGATATTTGCCATGCCAGTCTCCGTATGATAACACCCCGTCAAGTTCGAACAATAAGCGTACCTGTATCGGCGCCTTTTTCCCGGCAGGCGCTTTGATTTCCGCTTCGTACTGCAGAAATAATCGATTGCTTCGTTTACAGGATAAATCTTCATCACCTTCCTCGATTGCCTCGGGAAGCAGCAATAGTTTGACACCAAAGAATTCTTCAAGAAGTCGAATCTTAAAGTCTATATCTGTACAAGAGAGTATTTTTATCAAGCGCTTTCTGTAGCTTTCTTCCAAGCCCACTAACGCAGGCACTTTAGATATTTTTTTATCCGAGAAGCAATTATATGCTGCAGCTGTTTTTCCGTCAGTGAATAACGCAAAGCTGATTTCATCCTCATCATAGACAAAAAACCACAGGACGGATTGCTGCAACTCCTTTGACAGTTTCCGGGCAATAGTACACGACTTTTCCGGATCACTCAATCTATTCATGTTTTCTGTGTCAGGAAGCATCGTCTGCCAACCGTCTGACCATGAAACAAATACGCCTGATTTATATGAGACAGGTGTGTTGCTGAGAATATGTATGCTTCCGAATGTGATTGCCATAGCTGATTCTCCTGATGCCTTTTTCCATGTTAGTCAAATCTTAATATCTGCTCGCCCGAATTTCTGCTTATCTGAGCATCGAGTGGCTTTTCATATAAGGAGGCTCCGGCGATTCCACTTCTTTCTGGGAGGTAACTCAGGAAAGGTAACTCATGCTTTTGCGCCACCGTCTGACTCGTACCACTTTCGCAACTCCTTCATAAACAAAACGATGCGATCTTTCTCTTCATGGGTATTTGTCTGAATGTTGTGTATAGTGTGAGCCAGTAAGTGCCCATGTTTAGAATAAAACTTCTGCCAGGATTTATTGTCAGAAGATTCATTGCAGTCAAACAGATCCAGGCTCCAAAGAAAACCTCGAAAGAAACTATCCAGTCGGAAGGAGTTGACTGTTCCTATCAATAGCGCCAACCTGTTTTCATACTGGAGCAAAAGTTCGGGTATATGATTGCAGTTCCAGGAGCCTGAATGGAACGGAAGTAATTGTGGCTCATTGTAAAGGTCAGGCCGGTATTCCTGTAACAACTCGAAAAACTTGGAAAAAGCATCTTCGTCTGTATAATTTTCTTCCAGTGCACTTAACCAATTGATTACGATATACTTGCTTTTCTTTTCTTCTTCACCGCATAGCTCACGTATTATTTGCTCATATTCTGTTCTTGCCAGCGGCTTTGGAATAACGGACATTTTCTTATCTATCACGTCCCAATTAAAAACCTTATATCGTCGGCAGACAAAAGCATGAAACGGTCCGCGCCATGCCAAGTCATATCCTAGTGTGTCACACAATGAACTGCCCAAGCCCAATAAAAAAGGCTCAAAGATTTGTAAAGAATCCCTTTCGAAAAGCGTCTGTTTTTCACGGAACACTTTCCACAAAACCTTGACTTCTGTTTCCGTTTTCGTCTCTTCTGCGTACTCATCCAACCATTGAATCAAACCGATAATATGTCGATTGAATTCACCCAGTTCATCTGCCGGGATCCATAATTCCTGATGATAGCTGCTGCCGACGGTATGCACTTCAAAACGAGAGATGTATTCGTCATCGATCTCAAAACAGAGGACGTATCCCTTATGATCCTCGTTGTATTTGGCATTCCATTTATAAGCAATTTCCCGGGCGTACTTTTCATTCAGAACAGGATAAAAGATCGGCTGTTCGGGTAAACGAGGAGGGAAAGCCTTCCAACCGCTTTGCTCAATCAGCTTCAGTTCTGCTGTGCCTACTGGCCTGTATAGAATCATTCGGACCACCTACTGTTTAATAATTCACTTACCCGCGCTACTGGAAAAACATCTTCAATCGGTTCGATTTTGTATACCCGCTTGTCCAAGACAGTTGCGCCGGTCAAATTCAGATATTCTTCCGCAATTTTCTGATCGATAATTATTTTTCCCTTTCCTGCCCAGTGCCGGTCCTGGCCGTTCTTCTTGATACCGGAAATCCAGTATTCTTCTCCGCTCTCGACATCGATATAATTGCCTGCTATCCCATTATACTTTTGAAAGGCGTGATCATTAAAGTAAACTGTTCTGCCGGACTTTGAAGCCTTGACTTTCCCGATCCAGGCCGGTCCGTCATCATGATAACCTGTTTTCAGTTCGATATAGCGGATATCCATAGTGTCTGTTTTACTTTTTCCCCGTCATTTTGGACTCCCTTGTTATGTTCGGAAGGCATCATAAATTATACCGAAATTACCGCCTTAGTTCAACTCATAAGCTCCTTTTTAGGCTATTTTCCGCTCCATCTAAAAAATATTTTCTAAATTTACGGGCGACCCTTATAAAAACCTCTTTCCCACGTTCTCCCATATGAGAGGGTTTGAAAAAACTCCAAAAAGTTGTTGCCGGCACTTATAAAAACCGCCTTCCCATTCTCTCGCTATTGAGAGGCTTTAAAAAGAGTCGGAATCGAAACAAAAGAATCTGAGTTTTTGCCGAAAAGGCGCATATTTTGAGGCTTCCCGTGCTCCAGCACTTGAGGGGACTTTTCAAATGCCCCCGCACCTTGACAACTGAATACCTGACATCGGGCGAAGATACGACTCTGCGAAGACGCAGCCAAGCTGACGAGCGGAGCAACGCCGGGGTGAAACTCCCGGGCAGGGAACGGACCTGATGCTCAGCCGAAGCAAAACACAAGAGAAATCTGTGCCGATAAGCTGCAGCCAGAAAAAGGAAGGAGGTGATACCATGCCCAGAATGTCCAAAAGAGACAAGCTGTACTGGAGTTTCTTTATCGATCCGGCAACCGGGCGGAGAAAGTTCAACCACGTTTGCCGATGCTGTGCGCGCGACTGTAAGCAGAGTTTCCGGGCAGAACTGATCTGCTGTCCGAAGTATCTTGGCAAGCGCAGCAAGGAAGCCCAGACGGGCATTGCCGGAAACAGACAGCAAAAGGCGCGAAAAACAGCAAATCTGCCCGAGAACGGATTTTGGCAGGGAAATATGTGAGAGCGGTGCACAGAAGCCGCTGCAGGCCAAAAAACCAGCTAAATACGCCCCGAAACATGACGCAAATCAGGCGGGTGTTACCCGATTCCGAGGGAACGGTTCCGGATCAGGAAAAAGAAGCGGCAGCAGTCAGGGAAAACAGACGCCAAAATGGCATCGGCCCTTCCCCCTCTCACACTCTCCCCTATATACCATCATGCCGTCTAAAGAGAAAAAAGAGTAATGATTATTAAATAATATATCTATTCAGCTAATGAGAGTATTGGAATATAAACGCGGTCCGAGTGTCATAGCAAGCACCGCCTTCGTACGGATAATCTGCCGATTATCGTCCGAAGACACCTTGTCAGGGCCACCCTGAGACCCGCGGATAAAAAACTCACAGACAGATGAAAGGAGAAAGACGAAAAAATAAAGGAGGAGCTATGACCAATTTATCACGAAAGCAGGAGTCAGGCATATTCCGGGAAGCCGAAAAATATGCTATGATTGACCCCGGAATCGCCGGAATCAAAGAGGAATTGAAGAAGGCGAAAGACATCATCAGTCAATACTGGATGAAGTACAACGAGAAAGACGGGTACTGGTACGCCAAAGTACCGAACCCAAAGAGAGGAGGAAAAAAGACCGCTATCAAGCGGCGCAGCAAGAAAGCCCTGGAGGAAGCCATTCTGGAGGCTCATTACCGGCGAACGGGAGAAGCAGCCAACGTGAATGCTCCGTCCTTCAGCCAGCTGTATCCCCTGTGGAGAGCCTATAAGATCCGCGTGAAGGAACATCTCGAATCCACCGCGATCCGCAACGACGGATGCTACAGGAAATATCTGAAGAACGCGGACTGGATCGACCGAGATATCTGCGAGATCAAGCCGATCGAGATTCGGAAATGGATGAAGATCACGGCGGCAGACAGAGCTCCGACCAAGCACGATTTCACCAATCTGCACGGGATCATCAACGGGGTATTCACTTTTGCCCTGGACGAGGGGCTTGTGGACGAACCGATCGCTCCATTCATTTCGGGGATCGGCCGGAACGGAAGGCTCTTCACTCCGATGAAATCACAGCTGCCCGAATATGATGCGACACAGGTCTATACCAAAGAAGAAGCGGAAAAAGTTCTCGCACAGCTGCAGTGGGATCATATCGTGGATCTCGGAATACGGCTGCTATTCTGGACAGGACTGCGGATCGGCGAGCTGCTTGCGCTGCGCTGGGATGATATCTCAGCGGACTATTCGGAGATTCTGGTGCGCCGCCGGCTGACGAGCCAAAAGGAAGGAGACCGCTATATCCATCCGGTGCTGGAAGGCACGAAGGGGAAAGGTTCCTACCGGCGTGTTCTGATCCCGCCCGACGTTCTGCAGCCGATCATTCTGGCAGCAAGAAAGATCAATCCGGACGGCGCATACATCTTCACCAATAAAGGAGATGAACCGATGACACAAGGCTCCTTCGCCTCACGTCTGCGGCGGATCTGCCGCTGGGCGGGAGTGGATTTCAAGAGCCTGCACAAGATCCGTAAAACGGTCGTGACCGAGCTGATAGATCACCATCTGCCGATGCCGTTCATCCAGAGCCAGGTCGGACATGCCAGCGCACAGACCACGGAGAACTGTTACCACTTCAACAATAAGACCAAATACGAAAACGGCAGGAAACTTGCCATTGCCCTGACTGATTTCCTGCCGTTTGTCTCTGGGACCTGACGTAACTCACGTAACTCGGCCCTTTTTTGCACAAAAACCGTTGCCATACAACGGTTTTCGGAGTGGAGCATAGGGGGATCGAACCCCTGACCTCCAGATTGCGAACCTGGCGCTCTCCCAGCTGAGCTAATACCCCGAGGCGAAGAGGATTGTAACACTTTCACTCCGGCTTTGCAAGCACTTTTTGAAAGTATTTTTTGATTGCGGAAAAAGTTTCCTCGCTGATGTAGTGTTCCACGCGGCAGGCGTCCTCCGCGGCGGTCTCTTCGCTCACGCCGATCGCCTGCAGAATGGCGGAAAGCGTCTGATGCCGCTCGTAAATATTCTGCGCGATCCTCCGCCCGGACTCGGTCAGGGTGATCGAGCCGGCTTCGTCGACCGTGATGTGGCCGTTTCTCTTCAGGATCCCCATCGCACGGCTGACGGAAGGCTTGGAAAAGCCCATTTCCTCGCTGACGTCAATAGAACGCACCGCCCTGCCTTTTTCTGACAGGACCAGAATGGTTTCCAGATACATTTCACCGGATTCCTGCATGGAACGAAAGCCTCCTCCGCATGATCTTATCTGTAAAATAGCAGAAAAAAGCAAAAAAAGCAAGTGCGGACGCGCAGTTCTTGTCAATCCGGCGGAATTATGATACACTGCCTGCAGAATCAAGGGGGAGCTGAGACATGTTTTATCTGTTCAATCTTTTTAATCCGATCCTGATCGCGGCCGCCGTGATCCCCGCCTTGTTCCTGATGTATAAGATCTACAAGGCCGACCGGCTGGAGCCGGAATCGCCGCGTCTTCTGCTGATTCTGGCCGGGCTGGGGGTTCTGGCGACCGCTGTCGCCATGCTTCTGGAAAGGGCCGGCGATTTCCTCCTCGGATGGCTCGAAGGCACGCTGACCTACGAGGTGCTCTTCTATTTCGTGGTGGTCGCCCTGTCGGAGGAGGGCGCCAAATACTTCTTCCTGCGCAGAAAGACCTGGTTTTCGGATCAGTTTGACTGTCAGTTCGACGGCGTCGTTTATGCGGTATTCGTGAGTCTCGGCTTCGCGCTGGCGGAGAACGTCGGCTACGTGCTGCGCTTCGGTCTCGGAACGGCTCTGGCGCGCGCCGTGACCGCGATCCCCGGACACGCCTGCTTCGGCGTCTTCATGGGCGCCTTCTACGGCGTCGCCAAGCGCTACGACAACTTTGGCTGGCCGGAAAAGAGCCGTCAGAACAGCATTCTGGCGCTGGTGATCCCCACGCTGCTGCACGGCGCCTACGATTTCATCGCAACGCGCATGAGCGACGAGGGCACGCTGTTCTTTGTCGTCTTCGTCATCGCGATGTTCGTCATCGCCTTTCGGGTGGTGAAAAACCTGTCGGAGAGGGATCAGTATATTTACTGATTTGGGTCCGCGAACTCATATGAAACATGAAAACAGACGGTCTTCCGGACCGTCTGTTTTCGTTTTTGGTCTACTGCCCTTTACAGCGCCGGGAAAGCGTTCTGGATCGTGCTCCAAATGACCGGCAGGACGCCCAACACCCCCATGACCAGACTGATGATCAGCGCGATCACCAGCCCGCAGAAAAAGCTCCGGGCAAAGGAGCGGCGGTTGATATTGGTGTCGCTTAAGGAAAAGATGATCAGGCAGATCAGACCGATGACCGGAATGGCGAAAAGCAGCGAATAGCCGAAATAAGCCCAGGGACTTAAGGGCCGGAAACGCTCGGGACCGTTGTAACCGTATTTGTCCATCAGAAACCTCCTTGACGGAAACTCATGTCTATGCGATCTGCACCAGCTTGCAGATCATGTAAAGGCGGCCGTCCGTCACCTGATAGGCGCAGGTATACAGGCAGACCAGCTTGTCGCCGTATTCGGCAGTCACGCCGGTCGTATAGACCGCGCGGTCCAGATAGCTCTGTATGCCTTCCCGGAACGCCTCTTCCGAGTCATAGACGCGGACCGGTTCGTCCCAGACGGTCGTATAGACCGAAGCCATGATCTGCAGCTCGTAGATGGCGGTCGGTGTGTAGAGCCGCATGACCGGATGCGTCTTATAGTAATCGTAGGAATCGTAAAGATCCAGCTTCCCGAACATGCTCTTGTTCCGCATCTTGTGACCGTAGATGATGGTCACGTCATCCTCCAGAAAGTTGTTCCGGTAATCCACGAATAACGTGCCGGCAAAGTTCCAGGTGCCGTCCAGCAGGCGGTGCAGGTAGTAATCGTTGTTTCTGCCCTGAACGACGGGCAGGTTGATCTCTCCGTCCTGTCCGTAAAGCCAGGCGACCACGTCCCCGTTCTTTTCCCAGAGAGCCGGGAAATTGACGTCGAGCCAGGGCAGCTTCTGGGTCGGCGAGGCATAGATCTGCGAAGGCTTCGTAGCCTGCGTCTCCGGTTCCCGGTCCGGCCTCGTCATGTCCGGCGGCAGGGAGCCGTCGACGTAGGAAGGGCGGGACGAAGCGGAAGGATCCGAAGCATCCGGCTGCGTTTCCGCGGGATCCGCCTGCGTCTGGGCGGAATTCTCCGGATTATTCGCCGGCCTCGTGCCGACCGGATAAAAGATGGGGCCGTCCACCACTTTGACGACTTCGTTCTCGAGACCCGTATACGCCTTCTCCGCCTTGCGGTATTCTATCAGCTTGCCGGCGATCTGATAGCCGGAATACAGCATAACGCCGATCAGAAGGACCAGGATGATATCGTAGATCCGGATATGCCTTATCTTCTTTTTTTTCTTATCGGTCAGACGCCGGCTTTTAACCGTGCTTTCTTCCGTGTTTTTGCTTTCTTCCGACATTTCTATCCCTTTCCGGACCATCCGCGCGGATGCTCCGCGAAAAAACTACCGTCTGATCATAGCACATTTTTCGGGCTCCGTCTATAGCGGCAGTGATACGAATCGTTTCAGGGCCGTGGAATACAGCCAGATCTCTGCCACCGGCTTTTCCAGCGCCGCCGACAGCGCGCGGCCGTACCAGCGCAGCTGCGTTTCATAGCGGCGGATCAGTTCCGATCCCTCCCGGACGCGGTCCGTTTTATAGTCGACGAGGATCAGCTTCTCGTCTTCCTCAAAATACAGATCGATGATGCCCTGGACCAGGACGGTTTCCGTCAGAGGGCTTTCCGGATCCAGTTCGGTGTAAGGAACACCTAAGATAAACGGCTTCTCGCGCCACATTCTACCCTTCGCGGCGGCGGCCAGAGCCCGGCGTCCGACCGGCTGCCCGTAAAAGAGGCTGACGTCCTCCGGATCCAGCGCCTCTGCCTGCGCCTGACTCAGGATCCCGGCCCCGACGGCTTCCCGCATATAGGCCGAGACCTGCTCCGGACTGCCGCTTCTTTCGGGCGGAACGTGCTCCATCAGCTTATGGAAGGCCGTTCCTTTTTCCACCGCGCTCAACGCTTCGGCATCCTCTTCTTCTCCCGCTGCGGACGGATAGATCCGGAATCGGGGCACCTCTTCCGGGGCGGGCGCCGCCGCGCCTGCCGTCTTCTGCTTCAGTTCCGAGACCGAATAGCTCAGCTTCGGCAGCTGCGGATACGGATAGCTCCAGTCCAGCTGCTTCTGTAAGGCTTCCCGCTCCGCCGGATCGCTCTTTTCCGCCTGTTCCCAGCGGGAAAGCTGCGCGCCGAATGCCGCCTCCTCCGGCTGCGGGATCTCTTCCGGCCGGTAGTATTCCCAGCGCATGCCCAGATCGTCGCCGGCGGCCCGGCACTGCAGGAACCAGTTCAGGAAGGCATCAGCTTCTTCCGCTTCCCTGCCTCGCTGCTTTTCGATCTCCTCTTCCGCGTCGTTTTTTACGCTTCCCACAAGGATCAGCTGTTCCACGGCGCGAGTCATGCCCACGTAAAGGAGCCGCAGTTCCTCCGAGCGGCCTTCCCGGCGGATCTGTTCCGCCACGAAGCGCCGCCACAGATTCGGATACTTCATCAGCGCTTCGCTGTCGCAGCTGGTCAGGGCCAGGCCGCAGTCCGTATGGATCAGGACCGGGGCGCTCAGATCGGTCTCGTTGAACTTCCGGCCCAGTCCGGCCAGAATGACAACCGGATACTCCAGGCCCTTGCTGGAATGCAGGGTCCCGATCCGGACCACGTCCGTCCCGTCCGAGATCAGCGGCGCTTCGCCGACGTCCAGCTGCAGATCCTTCTGCCGCTCCACGTAGCGCAGGAACTGATACAGACCCTTATAGGAGCTTTCCTCGTAGGAGGCGGCCATCTCCTTGAGCTGCCGCAGATTGGCCAGCCGCACCGGGCCGGAAGGCATGGCCTGCAGATAGCAGTCATAGCCGCTTTCCCGCAGCAGGTAATCCAGCAATTCCGGAACGGAGCGCAGGCCGGCCGCTTCCCGCCAGACGTCCAGCTTCTGAAGGAAGAGGGCCAGGCGGCCGCCGGCCGCCGTCTCCGGCAGTTCTCTCAGGCGGTCGATCAGCGCTTCTTCCGCATCCCGGGCCCCGCGGACGGCTTCGGCCAGCTCCTCCTGCGAGAAACCGCCGATCGGGGACAGGAGGACCGCCCCCAGCGGGATATCCTGCCTGGGGTTGTCCAGCACGGCCAGCAGCGAGAGCAGCGTCTGCACCTCCAGCGTATCGTAGAAGCCCTTCGTCTCCTGCGCCGCCGCCGGGATGCCGTAGCTTTTCAGGATCCGGCTCAGGACGGTCCCGGCCTTCCGGCCGCGGTTCAGGATCACGATATCCCCGTAGCGCAGGTCCCTCTGCCTCAACGTCCCGTCCGGCTGCTTTTCACGGATCTGCCGATTCTCTTTCATAAGGCCGAGGATGGTCACGGCGATCAGCCGTCCCTCCTCTTTCAGCCGCTGTGAGGCGCCGGCCTCCGTCTGCAGCAGCAGAAGGCGCGTTTCGGGATTCGGTCCCTCGAAGCTTCCCGCCGGATGCAGGGCGGCGTCAGCGTCATAATCCACGCCGCCGAAGTCCGTCCTCATCAGCCGCGCAAACACGCGGTTGGCGCTTTCCAGCACCGCGGCGCGCGAGCGGAAATTGTCCTGCAGCAGGATCTTCCGGTGCAAAGCCCCTTTTTCTTCCGAAAACGAGGCGTATTTTTTCATAAAGATCGTCGGATCCGCCCGGCGGAAGCGGTAGATGCTCTGCTTGACGTCTCCTACCATGAACAGGTTCGGGCGGCCGGCGTCCTCGCCGGACAGGCCCCGCAGAATATACTCCTGCACCTGATTGATGTCCTGATATTCATCGACGATGATCTCGTCAAAGCCTTTCTGCAGCTCCCGCGCCAGATCGGTGAGGACGGGTCTCCCCTCCGGATCCCGTTCCATCAGAAGCTCCAGGGTATAGTGCTCCATGTCCATGAAGGTGGCGATGCCGCGTTTCCGGCAGGCCTCCCCCAGTTTTTCCGTAAAATGCAGGGTCAGTCCGATCAGCGCCCGTCCCGGCGCTTCGGTCAGGCCGAGCAGGCGGATCTCTTCTTCCGGCGGCACGAGCGGTCCCTTGCGCAGCGCGTCCAGCAGCTTATAATAACCGCCGGCCGACACCGTGCCGCGGGTGTCTTTCACGTATTGATAGGACGTGTCCTCTTTGAGTTCTTTCCTGCCGAAGGCCGGCGTCCGGAAAGCCCTCAGTACTTCCTGCAGGCGGTAATAATCCGTCAGCTGCTCCCATTCCTTCGTCAGAGCTCTCTCTTCCTTCAGCTGCGAAAGCACGGCCGCATGCTCCGCCGGATCCGCCTCCAACTCCCGCAGCAGCGCGTCCTGCTTTTCTCCCAGCACGGCGATCACGCGCCGGACGTTTTCGGCAGCTTTCTTCAGCCAGATCGTCTGCCTCAGCTCTTCCGCCGTTTGGGGGAAGTCCGGCAGCGCGTTTTCCAGCCAGACTCCGGGGAAAGGCGCGTTCTGGGAGGAGTCGTACAGCGCCAGCACCAGTTCCGTGATATCCTCGTGGTTCTTTTCGCTGCTGTAGCCGTCCAGAAGCGCGTAGAAATCCGGGGAGGCCTCCCGATACGCCTCCGCCAGCACCTCTTCCATCACGTCGCGGGAAAGCAGCCTGATCTCCGCGTCCTCCGCGATGCGCACGTCCGGCGTCAGCCCTTCTATCTCCTGAAAATAGGAACGGACCAGGCGGTTGCAGAAGCTGTCGACAGTCTGGATCCGCGCCTGGCCGAGGATGGCCAGCTGATGCCTGATATGCCGGTTCTCCGGCGCTTCATTCAGCGCCTGCTCCAGCGCAAGACGTATTCGCTCCCGCATCTCTGCGGCCGCGGTCCTGGTATACGTCACGATCAGCAGACGGCCCAGATCGCCGCCTTCCCGGATCCTGTCCACGACGTGCGCCACCAGCGTACTTGTCTTGCCGCTTCCCGCGGCCGCCGATACCAGCAGGGAACCGGAGCGATGATCCACGACTTCTTTCTGTTTATCCGTGAAGCCCATCTTTTTCCGCCTCCTTT
Organism: Lachnospiraceae bacterium; assembly: GCA_016290595.1. Taxonomy (GTDB): domain Bacteria; phylum Bacillota; class Clostridia; order Lachnospirales; family Lachnospiraceae; genus UBA6987. Next base: position 16,177 of record JAEEUR010000015.1, read on the forward strand.
GCCTGGTTCAGATATTCCTCCGCTGCCATCCGCGGCTGTTCCCGGTAGGAAAAAGCCTCGTCCTTCCGGTCGCAGAGCGCGGTAAACGGGCAGTAGGAGCAGCTGCTGCGGTCCTCGCCGCTGAGCACGGGACTCGCGGCGATCTCGCCGTCCAGGATCCTCTCGCCCAGTTCCTTCAGCTTGCGGCAGATGCTGCGCCCCAGCAGGGAAAGCCCGGCCGAAGCCAGCTGCGGCTTCCGGCCGTCTCCGTCTTCGGCATCCGGCGAGACGGCCTTCACTTCCGCGGCCGTCAGTCCCTGCAGACGGAAGCTCTGCCGGACAGCCTCTTCTCTCTGGGCCGCGTCTTTCCAGTCCCGCAGCCAGTTTTCCCGCAGCAGCGAATAGTACAGGCCGCCCGGAAAGACTTCCTTTCCGGGATGCTTCTTTTCGCAGATGGCCTGCGCCGCCTCCAGATAGGCGCCCAGCTGCAGCTGCGTGCCCTGCTCCATGGCGCCGAAATCCAGTTTTTTCGCGCCGGTCTTATAGTCAACGATGCGCAGATACAGCCGCCCGTCTTCTTCATACAGATCCAGACGGTCGATCGTCCCCTGCAGGGACAGACGGGCGCCGTCCTTTAAGGGGATCTGAAGCGCCGTATCCGACTCCGCGCCGAAATGCAGTTCAAACGCCGCCGGTCTAAAAGCCGCGCCGGCTTCCCAGGAAGCCATCGCCTGCAGATACCGTTCGAAAAAGCCTTCCCAGCGGGCCAGAAGATACGCCACGTTGACGTTCTCCACGAAATCCGGGAAGCGTCTTAAGGCGGCGTCCACGGCCTGACGGATCTCTGCCCGGATATCCTTTTGGGAAAGAACGGAAACCGGCCGTCCGCCGGCCGTCAGGCTGCGGAGCAGCGTTTCCATGACCAGATGGAAGAAATTGCCGTGATCCACGCTTTCCCAGCTGAACTCCTCCCGCTCGTTCAGGGATAGGCCGTAGCGGAGGAAATGCCGGTACGGACAGGACGCGAAGTTTTCCAGGCGGGTCACGCTGCCGGAGAGCACGCTTCCGAACAGCGCCTTCGCCGCTTCGGCCGAGAGCCGTGCCGGTTCAAAGCGGTATGACGCGCCGGCTTCGATCCGCGCCAGGCCGGCCCGGATCTCTTCCTCATCCCGCTCCCGCAGGAAGGCGTAGAGCGGCGGCCAGACCGGATCGTTTTCCCCGAAGCTTCTGGCCAGAAGACGCAGCGCCGCCTGCCGGCTGCCGAGAGTGTCGGTCTCCTCCCAGGGGCCGCTTTCCTCTTCCATGTCGGGGAACAGCGTCCGGATCTCCCGGACCAGCGAAGACGGCTGCTTCGGCTTGCGTGCGCTGTCCATGCGGGCCAGGCACAGATCCAGGCTCTCCCGGGGCAGGCTCAGCAGGCTGTGCAGATAAAAGCGTTCCTCCAGCAGGGAACGTTCGTCGGTGTAGGCCGGGCATTCCTCCGTCGATAAGAGCAGCCGCTCCTCATCGGTCAGAAGGCCCCCGCCGCTGCCGGGCTTGGGCAGAAGGTCGGCGTTTAATCCCAGAAAGATCAGGTGCCTGACCGCGCCGAAGCGGCTCCGCTGCGTATCGCCGATCACGATCTGATCCGACGAGCGGGGCAGCCGGCCGCTTGTCAGGCTGGCCAGTCCGGCTTTCAGCATATCCGTCATCTCCGCCCGGCTGAGCAGGCCTTCTCCGAAGATCTGGTCCAGCGAGCGGAGGAATTCCTTCGCGGCTTCGGCCGCTTCCTCCCAGCCGGCCGCCTTTTCTTCCTCGCCTTCCTTCTCCCAGCTTTCCCGGAAATGCCGGAGCTTCTCCTCCGGCGCCAGCTCTTCGCACAGACCGAGCAGCGCGCGCGCAGCCGCGGACGCGGTGAATTTCCCCCGTCCGATCGCTTCCTGCAGGAGAGCCAGCGGCACAAAAGCCTTTTCCCGCATTTCATTCAGTTCGGCCAGTTCTTTTTCGCTGCGCGCCGTCCAGGCCTCTTCGCTTTCCCCCCGCCGCCGCTTGACGGGCCGGCTGTAGCTTTCCTCCAGCCGTTTTCCGCCCCGGATGCCGGCCGCCAGCAGATAGTTCTCCAGCCGGTCGCTTTCTTCCCGGGACAGCGGGCTGCAGGGATTCTTTACATATCGCAGGAAGGCATCGCGTTCCCGTCCGCCGGAAACGGTCTCCCAGGCGTCTTCCAGAAGACGGAGCAGCGGATGCGCTTTCAGGGAGATCCGGCGGTCGGTAAAGAAGGGAAGCTCCGCTTCCTTCAGGTATTTTTCCAAAAGGGGAACGTACAGCTCCTGGTCGCTGACCAGAAGCGCGATATCCCGGCAGCGCAGTCCTTTTTCCCGAAGCAGGAAACGGATCCGCGAGACCGCCCAGGCCGCTTCCTCCTCCGGCGTTTCGGGAGTGATCAGTCGGACCGTCTCCGGCTTTCCCTTCCGTATCTCCCGGCCCGGCCGCATCAGGCGGCGGGACAGAAAGGCCAGCTCGTCCGGTCTCTCCGGCGCAGCGTGCGCATAACGGATATCCTCGTGCTTTATGCCCCGCTCTTCGGCGATCCGCATCAGCCGCCAGATAGCTTCCTGACTCATGGCATAGAGCTCGTCCCGGTGACGCTTCTTCGGATAGAACCAGGCCTCGGGATCTTCTCCCTCGGGCAGGGTCAGCACGGCGGTGGTTTCCCCCGCGCGGGCCATCAGCTGTTCCAGGATCCGGTACTGGATGCCGGTAAATCCGGTGAAGCCGTCCAGATACAGATGATCCACCCGGCCGATGCCGGAGGCGGGCAGCAGCCGTGCAAAAAGCGGCAGGCGCTCCTCCGCCGTCAGTTTTTCTCCCAGCCGCCTTCGGTACGCTTCGTACAGGCAGTTCAGATCCGCCAGCTTCCGCTGCAGCAGATCGGGCAGCTCCTTATCGGCGGCCCCCGAAAGAAGGCCGGCCGGATCGATCCCGTTCATCTCCCATTCCGCAAACAGGCTGCCGAGATGCGCCCCGAAAGACGGATTCAGCGCCTGCCGCCCGTATACGGAAAGAGCCGGCAGCACGTCGCGCACCGCCAGCGCCAGCAGCATCTGTTTTACGGTATCGGAAATAACGGATTCCGGCAGAATGCCGAACTCCCGGAAGGCGCGGCCGGCCAGCCGGTCGAAGCTTAGGGCTTCGACGTTGATCAGCGCGTGCCGGGGATGGCGCTCTGTCAGCAGCCGCTGGGTCGAGAGGCAGAATTGCTCCGGGACCAGCAGCAGAAAGCTTTTGTCCGGCCGGGCCGCCGCCTCGCGGATGATCTCTTCGATCAGCTGCGTGCTTTTGCCGCTGCCGGAAGCGCCGAGCAGAAAATGAAGTGACATGATGTGCGTTCCTTAATCCAGCAGGAAGCGGGCCAGAATGATGTTGCTCACGTCGATGCCCGCATCCGTCAGCCAGATCCGACCGCCGGCCTGTTCCACCAGATCCGAACGGTACAGTTCCAGCAGTTCTTTTTCGTACTGCTTCGGGAAGGATCTGCCGAAGCGCTTTCGGAAATCCTCCCGCGAGATGCCGCGCGCGGTACGTAGGCCCAGGAACATGTATTCCTCCATGGCGTCCTTCTCGCTCTGCGGAGAGGCCGCCCGAAAACGCTGATAGGCCGTCCGGGAAGCCTCCGGATACGCCTCCTTTTCCGACGGATTCGCAAAGCGTTTTCCCTCCAGATAAGAGTGCGCGGCCCGGCCGAAGCCGACGTAATCCCCCAGCGTCCAGTAGGTCATGTTGTGGCGGCTTTCGAAGCCTTTTTTCGCATAATTGGAGAACTCGTAGCGGGAATAGCCCTGGCTGCCCAGATATTCCTTCGTGTAATGGTACATGGCGCGGTCCAGCTCCTCGCCCGGCAGGTCCAGCCGGCCGATGCGGCCCTCCCCGTAGCGTTCGTAGAAGGGAGTCCCTTCCTCGATACTCAGAGAATACGCCGAGATATGTTCGGGATTTAACGCCGCGACCGTTTCCAGCGTTTTTTTCCACTTCCCCATGGTCTGCTTGGGCAGGGCGCTCATCAGATCCACGTTGATATTCGCAAAGCCGGCCTGGCGGGCCAGCTCATAGCTTTCCAGGAAATCCTCGTAGCTGTGGATGCGTCCCAGAAGCTTCAGCTCCGATTCGTGGATGCTCTGCAGGCCGAGGCTTAAGCGGTTGACGCCGGCCTCGCGGTATTTTACCAGCTTTTCGGCGTTCAGCGTGCCGGGGTTGGCTTCCAGCGTGATCTCCGCCTTCTCGGCGAATTCATACTGGCTCCGCAGCTGGTTCAGAAGCTGGACGATATAAAAAGGCGCCACGACGCTGGGCGTTCCGCCGCCGAAAAAGACCGTCTCCACCCGGTAGATGGACGCGATGGCTTCAAAGCTGCGGATCTCCTTGGTCAGAAGGCGCATATAGGCAGCGATCTCGTCGGTGCCGGCCGGGCCGGAGGCGAAATCGCAGTACAGGCATTTCTGCACGCAGAAGGGCAGGTGGATATAGACCGAAAGGGGTTTCTTGGGCATACGCCCCTCCTATTCCGTTCGGGATCAGTCGTCCTGATCCAGCTTTAAGACGCTCATGAAAGCTTTCTGCGGCACCTCGACGTTGCCGATCTGGCGCATCCGCTTCTTGCCTTCCTTCTGCTTCTCCAGGAGCTTCTTCTTGCGGGTGATGTCGCCGCCGTAGCACTTGGCCAGAACGTCCTTACGTACCGCTTTTACGGTCTCTCTTGCTATAATTTTACTCCCGATAGCCGCCTGAATTGGTATTTCGAACAGGTGACGGGGAATTTCTTCCTTCAGGCGTTCGCACATCCGCCGGCCGCGCTCGTAGGCGGTGGACGCGTGCACGATAAAACTTAAGGCGTCGACCTCTTCCCGGTTGATCAGGATATCCAGCTTGACCAGGTCGGATCTCTCGTAGCCCTTCAGGGAATAGTCCAGCGAGGCGTAGCCGCGGGAGCGGGATTTTAACGCGTCGAAAAAGTCGTAGATGATCTCGTTCAGGGGCAGCGTGTACTTTAAGAGAGCGCGCGTGGTCTCGATGTATTCCGTCCCCTCGTAGACGCCGCTCCGCTCCTGGCAGAGCTTCATGATGGGCCCGATGAATTCCGTCGTCACCATGATCTCGGCCGAGACGACCGGCTCCTCCATGTAGTCGATGACGGCGGGATCCGGCAGATTGGTGGGATTGGACAGGTCGATGCACTCGCCTTTCAAAGTGTGGACCTTATACACGACGCTCGGGGCGGTGGTAACCAGGTCCAGGTTGTATTCGCGCTCCAGCCGTTCCTGGATGATCTCCAGATGCAGCAGCCCCAAAAAGCCGCAGCGGAAGCCGAAGCCGAGCGCGACGGAGGTTTCGGGCTCGTAGGTGAGCGAGGCGTCGTTTAACTGCAGGCGCTCCAGCGCGTCCCGCAGGTCCGGGTATTTCGCACCGTCCGCCGGATACATGCCGCAGAAAACCATGGACTGCACCTTTTTATAGCCGGGCAGCGCTTCCGAGCAGGGATTTAAGGCGTCGGTGATGGTGTCGCCGACGCGGGTGTCCTTCACGTTTTTGATGCTGGCGGTCAGGTAGCCGACCATGCCGGCAGAGAGCTCATCGCAGGGGATCAGCTGGCCCGCGCCGAAAGTCCCGACCTCCACCACGTCGTAAACGGCACCGGTGGACATGAGCTTCACGCGGCTTCCCTTGCGGACAGAGCCGTCCATGACGCGGAAAAAGACCACGACGCCGCGGTAGCTGTCGTAAAACGAGTCGAAGATCAAGCATTTTAAAGGCTTTTGAGGGTCCCCCTCCGGGGCCGGAAGCTTGTGGACCACCGCCTCCAGGACCTGGTCGATATTGATGCCGTTCTTGGCGGAGATGAGCGGGGCGTCGTGCGCCTCCAGTCCGATCACGTCCTCGATCTCGTCGATGACGCGGTCCGGATCCGCGCTGGGCAGGTCGATCTTGTTGATGACCGGGATGACCTCCAGGTCGTTGTCCAGGGCCAGATAGACGTTGGCCAGCGTCTGCGCTTCGATGCCCTGCGCCGCGTCCACGACCAGAAGGGCGCCGTCGCAGGCGGCGAGCGCCCGGGAGACCTCGTAGTTGAAGTCGACGTGGCCGGGGGTATCGATCAGGTTCAGGATGTATTCCTCGCCGTTTTTGGCTTGATAGACCGTGCGCACGGCCTGCGCTTTTATGGTGATGCCCCTCTCCCGCTCCAGGTCCATATTGTCGAGGACCTGTTCCTGCATCTCACGCGCGGTGAGCAAACCGGTCTGTTCGATGATCCGGTCCGCCAGCGTGGATTTGCCGTGGTCGATATGGGCGATTATGCTGAAATTTCGAATGTGATCCTGCGGAATCGACATATCTTTCTCCTATGTGTTCTTACGTCAGATCTTCAAACAGCCGGATATTTTCACGGCTGAGCGGCAGCTCGCCCGCCTGCTCCTTCTTGATGACCTCCACGATGCGGTCGTTCACCGGTGTCGGGACGCCGGTCTTCCGGCCCCAGGCGCAGACCACTCCGTTGATGGCGTCCACCTCGCAGCGCTTGCCCTTCTTTAAGTCCTGCAGCATGGACGGCTCGATCAGGCGGTGCTTCTTCATCGCGATCGGCAGCAGGAAGTTCGCGAAGGCCTTCTTCAGATCGTTCTTATAGTAGAACAGCTTCGTGATGTCCTTGCCCTGCACCGGAGCAAAAACCGCGCCGGCCGCCTGGCCCACGTCGATGCACTCCTTCATGCAGGCCAGCGCGACGGGCCGGGCTTCCTTCGTTTCGGAAACGTCTCCGAAGCGGCCGCCCATGACCGTCCCCAGCCCGGAGAAGGTCGCGTTGATCAGCAGCTTGGACCAGCGCACGCCCAGCAGGTTTTCCTCGATCTCCACGGGGCACATCTTTTCAAGCAGGGACTTCACAAGCGCCAGCTGCCCGTCCGTGATCCCTTCCATCCGGCCCATGTGGAAGGACATCGAGTCCGGATCGGAGGTCAGTTCGCACTCGCCGGGACCCTTCAGAGTCGCGCCCCATTCCACCACGCAGCCGATCGTGCGCTGCGGGCCTACGATCTCCGCGATCTCCGGCTCCGGGATCCCGTTCTGCAGGGTCACCAGCACGCTGTTTTCCCCCAGGAAAGGCAGCAGCTTCGTTACCACCTCGCGGTTCTCCAGCTGCTTGGTCATCAGGAAGATCACGTCGTAGACGCCTTCCATCTCGTACGGCAGGATCGCCCGGACCGGCACGGTCATATCCACCGTCCCGCCGATCTTCGCGCCCTTTGTGTTCAGGGCTTCCACGTGGGCCCGGTTGCGGTTGATCAGATCCACCGGCACGCCGTTTTTCGTCATATAAGCGCCTAACACCGTTCCCAGGGAACCGGCTCCGTAAATCGCGTATCTCATGCTTCTTCTCCCGATTTTTTCTTTTTCGCTTTCCTGTCGGCAGCGGGCTCTTTCTGTCCGGTCATGGCTCTCGGCACATACGCCCGGATATGGATCCCGCCTTCCTCGTATTTTTCTTCCAGCACCGAGCCGTACTTGCGGATCCGGGCGACCTCTCCGGCCTCCGAATACGCGTAGACCCGGTCGATATAGACCTTCTGCTCCCGCAGGACTCTGGAGATGAGCTGCTTTAATTCATCCAGCCCCTCCCCCGTTAAGGCCGAGATGCGTACGCTTTCCGACGACTGCGCATCGTACAGCAGCGCCTCGCCCAGCGGCCGGTCGCATTTATTGAAGACCGTGATGACCGGCTGATCCTCCACTCCCAGATCCTGCAGCGTTTTATAGACCGTCTGCATCTGCGTTTTCATGCGCGGACCGGAGGCGTCCACCACGTGCAGGATCAGATCCGCGTATTTTGCTTCTTCCAGCGTGCTTTTGAACGCTTCGATCAGATGGTGCGGCAGCTTGCGGATGAAGCCGACGGTGTCCGTGAGCAGGATCTCCTCCCCGCCGGGCAGGGCCAGCATCCGCGTCGTGGGATCCAGCGTCGCAAAGAGCTTGTCTTCCGCCAGGATCCCGGCGCCGGTCAGCGCATTTAAGAGCGTGGATTTCCCCGCGTTCGTATAGCCCACGATGGCGGCCACGGGAATGGTCCCGAAGCGCCGCTTCTCGCGCTGCTGCTCGCGGTGGCGCACCACCTCGGCCAGCTCCGCCTTCAGGATCCCGATCCGCCGGTGGATAGCCCGCCGGTCCGTTTCCAGCTTGCTCTCGCCGGGGCCGCGGGTCCCGATGCCGCCGCCCAGCCTCGAAAGGCTTACGCCCCGTCCGGTCAGGCGCGTGGCCCGGTAGCGGAGCTGCGCCAGCTCCACCTGGATGCGGCCTTCATGCGTCGCCGCACGGCCTGCAAAGATATCCAGGATCAGCAGGCTGCGGTCCAGGACCTTCGTATCCAGCTGATCCGACAGGTTCCGCATCTGGGCCGGCGTCAGCTCGTCGTCGCAGACGATGCCGTCCGCGCCGAGCGCCTCGATCCGCTCCTTCAGTTCCTTCATGCGTCCGCTGCCCAGATAGGTGCCGGGATGCGGCTGCTCGCGGGACTGAATAAAAAGCTCCAGCGTCACGGCGCCGGCCGTGTCCGCCAGTTCCTCCAGCTCCTGCAGGGAGGCGATGGTATCCTCCACGTCCTCCTGCGCGATGCCGACCAGTATCAGTTTTTCCGCCTGTTCTCCGGTTTCTATCATCTCGTACTTAATTCCACCAGCGCCAGCTCCACGGCCAGCGCGTCGTTCAGATTCCCGCTTTTGACGGCATAGTCCAGTTCCGTGCAGCGTTCCAGCCGCCGCTGCCATTCCGAGGCGGATCTGTTTTTAGCCTGCCTGGCATATTTGCCGACGGCAAAGGAGCGTATGCCGAGCTCTTCGGCGATCGCCGCCGCCGGCAGGCCCTTCGCGTCCAGTTCCTTCACCGCCAGGATCCGCGAGACCTGCTGCGTGATCAGGTACAGGATCCGGGACGGCGGCTCTTTCAGCGTCATCAGGTCCTCGTACAGCAGATAGGCTTCGCGGGGCCGGCCCAGAAGGGTCGCGTCGATCATATCGAAGATCCGGCCCTGCACCGTCACGCTCGTGACGGCTTCCACGTCCGCTTCCGTGATCTCCTTCCGGTCCAGCGTGTAGGCCAGCAGCTTATCCTTTTCCCCGATCAGGTTTTCCAGATCATCTCCGCAGCGCTCCAGAAACAGATCCAGCGCGTCCCGCGTGATCCGGTATCCGGCCTGCTTAAAAAGAGCCAGCGCCGACTGGCGCAGTTCCGCTTCGTTGAGCAGCGCGCATTCCGCCGCATAGCCGCAGCGGACGAAGGCCTTGTACAGTTTCGAGCGCTTATCGGCGTCTTCCTCGACCATCACCAGCACGGTCTCCGGCGGCAGTCCCGGCAGAAGCTCCGCCAGCTCGTCTCCGCCCTTCTTTGCCAGGCCGGTGTTTTCCAGGACGATCAGGCGTTTTTCCGCAAAGAAAGGCACCGTCATGGCGACGTCCCGGATCTCCGGGAGATCTATTTTCCCCTCCCGGTAGGTATAGTTCAGTTCATCGTCGCCGACCAGCGCCTTCCGCAGGGCGTTTTTCGCCTGGCGCCGCAGATATCCCTCCGGCCCCCAGATCAGGTAGGCCGGCTCGAACGCTCTGTCCGCGATATCCTTCTTAAGCTTCTTCATGCGGCGTTACTTTCACCTTGCAGTCGGGGCCGTAGTCGGCCAGAATAAACGTGCTGCTGCCGTCCGCGCCCGTTTTCGCCTGCTTTCCCTGCAGTTTCTTTATCAGTAATTTTACAGCTTTTTCCGCATCCGGCGCTTCTATGGTCTGAGAAAGGATATAATCCCGGATCTCAGCCTTATCCTCCCGGCTGACCTTGCCGCGGGGAGCCGTCACCTGTGCGTCAAAACGAAAAACCATAGCTTCATCCTCACTTTATCTCAGCCGATCCAGCGCCATATTCAGCAGTTCGTCCTCTTCCGTCAGAAGATCATCCTCCCCCTCGATATCCGGCGTGATGCCCACGCCGTGGAAGTCCCGTCCCAGCGGAGAATAATAGTGCGCGATGGTCACCTTCAGGCCGCCGCCGTCCTCCAGCGTGAAGAAGCTCTGGACGATGCCCTTGCCGTAGGTCTTCGTCCCCATGACCGTCGCCCGCTCGTAGTCCTGCAGGATCCCGGTCATGACCTCCGAAGCACTGGCGGAATTGCCGTCCACCAGCAGGATCATCTCGCCGTCAAAAATGGCTTTCGTGCGAGATTTCTCCGTATACACCTCGCCGTCCAGATAGTCCATGCGGAAGATCAGCAGATTGCTCTTGATAAAATAGTCCGCGATGTTCAGCACGCTGCTGAGCAGGCCGCCCGGATTGCCGCGCAGGTCGAAGATCAGCTTCTTCATGCCCTGCTGCTTCAGGCTGTTGATCGCATCCCTGACCTGAGAGACGGAGACGTCGTCGAATTCCGTCAGCTCGATATAACCGATGCCGTCCGGCAGCATCTCGTAGTAGACCGTATCGACTTCCACCTGCCGGCGCTCGCAGCGAAGCGTCATCGTCTCTCCGGTTCCGGGACGGTAGATGGTGATATCGACCCAGGTGCCTTCCTCGCCGCGCACGTAGGTCACGATCTCATCCAGCGGCATCTGCGTCACGTCCATCCCGTCCACGGCCTTGAAGATATCGCCCTCCTTCATGCCGGCTTCCAGTGCGGGGCTGCTGCTGAAGACCGTTATCACCTGGCTTACCAGCGTATCGCGGTCCTGCGAGATCTGGACGCCGATCCCGCAGTAGGAGCCGGAGGAAGATTCCATCATGTCGTCCCATTCCTGCTGCGTCAGATAGGCGGAATAGATATCTCCGCTGCCCGCCACGAAGCCGCGGTAGGCCGCATCTTCACAGGCTGCGGGATCGAACGAGCCCTCTTCCATCCGCATGGCGACGATCTCCGTGATCTCGCCCAGCCGGTCCAGGAACTCCGAATCGTTCCGGTGGATGATGATGTCGGCGGGATCGTATTCCGCCACGGCGTTTTTATATTCGTCCCAGATGCCGCCGGCCGCCTCCACGTAGGCCTTCATGGCCGCCTCGTGCATGACTTCCAGATCGTAGTCCAGGACCTGGTTCTCCGTAAACAGCTCTTCTATCTCACCCATGCGGTCCAGAAAAGCGCTGTAGTTGCGGTTGACGAGCCGCGCTTCGCGGGAGCTTTCATCTGTAATGACCCCCGGCGTGGGGCCGGGATCCATCGTCGTGGGCGGCTCCGTCGAAGGCGCTTCCGTCAGCGCGGCGTCCGCCGCCGTTGTCGTTGTCTGCCATTTTTCCATCGCCCGGAACAGCGAACTGATCCCGTAGATCCCCAGCGCGCTGAGTACGACTACCAGCAGCGCGACGGGTATAAAGGTTTTCCAAAAGCCCGTTTTGTTTTCTTTGTCCATGGTTTATGCCTTCAGATGTTTTTTGATGGAGAAGAGGCTGCCCGCCAGGCCGATGCCCACGCCCAGGGCGACGGAGACCGGCGCGATGAAGCGGAACAGTTCTTCCCGCGAAATAAAGCCGAAAATGTTGACCAGGTTCGCATATTTTTCCTTGATGGAAGCGACTACCGCGGGATAGCCGAACCACATGGCAACGAGCGGGATGGCCGCGCCGAAGAGTCCGACGATCAGGCCTTCCAGCACCAGCGGTCCCCGGATGAAGCCGTTGGACGCGCCGATGTAGCGCATGATGTGGATCTCCTCGCTCCGCATGGAGATCGTCAGGGCGATGCTGTTGCTGATCAGGCTGACCGCGACGATCAGCAGGACCGCCAGGATCACGATCGTCCCCGTCCGCAGGATCGCCTCCACGTTGCTTAAGCCTTCAGCCACCACGTTGCTGAAATTGACCTGCCGCACGCCCTTCACCTTTTTGGCAAAGGCCACGAAGTCCTGCTGATTGCTGATATCGTTCAGAAACACTTCGTAGGAAGCGGAATTGGCCAGCGGGTTCGAATCCGCATAGCCTTCCGCGAGATGCTCGTTGCCGGCGAAATAAACCTTTTTATAGTTCTCCCAGGCTTCCTCGGCCGAGGTGAATTTCATGCGCGCCACGTCCGGATACTTGGCCAGCTCCGTGCCGACCGCCTTGATCTCCTCCTCCGTCATGCCTTCTTCGAAGAAGATCGTCACGCCGACGTTCTCCTCCGCGTCTCTGACGAAGGAACTGATATTCAGCATGATGGCGCTGGCCGCGTCGAACAGAAAGATCGTAAAGACCATGATCAGCAGGGAAAACAGCGAGGCGCCGATATGCCGGAAGATGCTTTTGAAGCCCTGTCCGACCAGATAGGGGAAATTACGCATTGTCATATCCTCCTTCCCTGATATCGCTCACGATCTGGCCTTCCTTCATGGTCACGACCCGCTTGCGGAACTGGTCGACCATCGCCACGTCATGCGTCACCACGATCACGGTGGTGCCGCTGCGGTTGAAGCTTTCCAGCAGCCGCATCACTTCCTCGGAATTGGCGGGATCCAGATTGCCGGTCGGCTCGTCCGCCAGCAGATACTGCGGACCGTTTACCACCGCCCGCGCCAGTGCCACGCGCTGCTGCTCGCCGCCGGAAAGCTGGGCCGGAAAGCTCTTCTGCTTCGTCTCCAGCCCGACGTCCGCCAGGATCTTCGGCACGCGCTTCTGTATTCTTTTGCGGGAAGCGCCGACGACGCGCTGCGCAAAGGCAACGTTGTCGTAGACCGTATAGTTCTGCAGCAGGCGAAAGTCCTGGAAGATCACGCCGAAATGCCGCCGGTAGCGCGGCAGCTGCCAGTTTTTCAGTTTGCCGACGTTGATCCCGTCCACCAGGACGGAGCCCGAGCTTGCCTTTTCCTCGCCCATCAGCAGCTTAATCATCGTGCTCTTGCCGGCACCGCTGTCGCCGATGATAAACACGAACTCGCCTTCTCCGATGGACAGACTGACGTCATTTAACGCGTCCGCTTTTACGGCGCCGTTATAGGTTTTGCTGACTCTTCGGAATTCGATCATAAGAAACCCGTCCTTGTTCCGATTTTGCGCCTTTTCCCTAAAAAGGCTGCACGAAATACGCCTCAAAAAGGCTCTATTATTTTACACGATTCTTCCTGTTTTGAAAAGGACTTTTTTTGCCGCGTCAGATACCGCCTCGCTGCAGCGCTCGGCGGAAAAGCGTGCGGTATGACAGCGTTTTTTATTTCACTTCTTCGATATGATCTTCGAATACGCGGATCTTTCCGGCTTTCAGAAGGTGGCCGGCCGCCCGCTTGAAGGCGTTTTTGCTCATGGAAAGCTCGGTTTTGATCAGCGCGGCATCGGATTTGTCTCCCACGCCCAGAATACCGCCGGCCGCCTCCAGATGCTCCAGGATGGTCTTTCCGTCCGGATCCAGCTGGGCGTAGGCTTTTCTGCGGGGTGAAAGGTTCAGCTTGCCGTCCGGCCGTTTCCGGATGACCCGCGCTTCCACCGTATCGCCGATCTTTAAGGTTTCGTACAGTTCCTGCTTCGGGATCAGGCCGAAATACTTGTCATCCACGGCCACGAAGGCGCCGATCTCCGGGTTCACCGCATAAACGCGGCCGCTGACCTTATCGTCTTTTTCGTAGGGCGGATCCGATTGCAGGAGCTTGTCGATCCGCATGCTGGCCGCCAGCCGTTCCGACTTATCCAGATACAGCGTCACCAGGACCTCCTGCCCGGTCTTCAGCTCGCCGGCCGTTTCCTTGAAGGGCAGAAAAAGGTCCTTGGACAGACCCCAGTCCAGAAAAGCGCCGATGCTGCTCAATGCTTTTACCTTCAGCAGCGCCATCTGGCCCAGTTCCAGCGCCGGACAGGCCGTCGTCGCGATCGGGCGGTCCTCCGAATCCTTATATAAAAACACCGTCAGCAGGTCGCCGGCCTGCGTGCCCTCCGGCACCTGCCGGGCCGGCAGAAGGACCGTATCCCGGCCCGTGCTTTCCTTCAGGTACGCACCCGCATCCGCGAAATGGTCCACAATCAGTGTCTGCGTTTTTCCCAACAGAAACATTTTTCTTCTCCCATCCGGTTTTTCGCATTGCTCCTACAGTATACCCAAGCGCGTGCCTTCCGTCAAGATGCGGCTCCTGCCGATCCTGTTGCAGAAAACACGGTGTTTTTGTCAAAACCCACATAAATCCACACTTTTCTTTGTTGTTTTTTGTGATTTTTCCTATCGTTTCTCTTGACATCTCACAGATTTCCGGCTATATTATAGTTGAAGTTTTTTATTCGGAGGAAAACCCATGCTGGCAGCGGAACGCCGCGACAGTATCAGAGAAACGCTGGAGACGGACGGACGCGTCCTGGTTGCCGACCTGAGCCGCCGCTTTTCCGTTTCCGAAGAGACGATCCGCAGAGATCTCGAACGTCTGGAGGAAGAAGGCTTCGCCCGCCGCTTTTACGGGGGCGCTTCTTATCTGGGCGAACGGGAGCTCCCTTTTGACATACGCAAACGAGCCAACGTAGCCGGCAAGCAGCGGATCGGACGCCTTCTGGCCGGCCTGATCCCAGACGGCGCCTCGCTGATCATGGATGAAAGCTCCACGGCGGTATTTGCCGCTCAGGCGCTGCGGGAGAAAAAGGACCTCACCATCGTGACCAACTCTCTGGAGCTGACCGTGAGTCTGGCTGACAAGACCGACTGGCATCTGTTCCTGACCGGCGGCCTGCTGCGCGGCGAGAGCCTTTCCATGACCGGCACGCGCACCGAGCAGTTCCTGGAGGATCTCCACGCCGACTACGTGGTGCTCTCCTGCTCGGGTCTTGACAGGAACTGGGGCTTTGCCGACAGCCGCGAGGAGGACGTCCGCTTCAAGCGCGCCATGCTGCGCAGCGCGGATAAGGCGATCCTTGCCGCAGACAGGAGCAAATTCGACCGCCGGCCGCTCGTGCGGATCGGCGAATGGAAGGAACTTTTCGCCGTTGTGACAGACTTTGAACCGGATGAGGAATGGAAAAAGACGCTGCGGGAAGCGGGCGTCATCCTGATCTGCGATACAGTACCGGCCGCCGAAGCCGGGGATGGGAGAAAATAATCATGGCAATCTGCATTCTGATGCCCAAGGTCGGCATCACCGTCGAATCCTGCATCATCGGAGAATGGCTGAAAAAGCCCGGCGATCCCGTATCGGAAGGCGACGTGCTTTTCACCTATGAGACCGACAAGGCTACGCTCGAGTGCGAATCCACGGCGTCGGGCACGCTTCTGGAGCGTTTTTACGAGAACGGCGACGAGGTCCCCTGCCTGATCAGCGTCTGCGCCATCGGCGAGCCCGGCGAGGACGTTTCCTCCCTGCGTCCGGAAAAAGCGGGCGCTGCGGAACAGAAAAAGCCCGCTGCCGCTCCGGCGGCAAAGGCGGCCGCCGTTTCCCCCGTGTCTTCCGGCAGCGCTTCCGGCGCGGTCAGTCCCCGGGCGAAGGATCTGGCGGCACGCTCCGGCGCGGATCTTTCCTCCATTGCTGGGACCGGGCCGGACGGCCGCGTGATCGAGCGCGATGTAAGGCGCGTCCTGGCGGAAGGGCCGGATCTGCCTGCTCCCGCCCCGGAAGCTGCCTCCGCCGCACAGGCGGAGTTCGAAGACGTACGCCTTTCCACCATCCGCAAGACCATCGCGCGCACCATGTTCAAATCTCTTTCCGGCATGGCGCAGCTTACGCATAATTTCAGCTTCGACGCTTCGGCGCTTCTGGCCTGCCGGGCCCGTTTCAAGGCCGAGGGCGGCGACAGCGCCGGCATCACGCTGGGCGACATGATCCTCTTTGCGGTCTCCCGTACGCTGCTCTCCTGCCCGGACTTAAACGCCCACATGCTGGAGGAAACGTCCATCCGGCGCTTTAAGCACGTGCAGCTCGGCGTTGCGGTAGATACCGAGCGCGGCCTTATGGTGCCGACCGTCCGGGATGCGGACACCAAATCCCTGCTGGAGATCTCGAAGGAGGTCAAGGAGCTGGCGGCGGCCTGCCGGGCCGGCAACATCAATCCGGACCTTCTCTCCGGCGGCAGCTTTACGGTCTCGAATCTGGGCGGTTTCGGCGTGGAAAGCTTCTCGCCGGTCATCAATCCGCCGCAGACGGGACTGCTCGGCGTCTGTACGATCGTGCAGCGGCCGCGTACGGCGAAGGATGGCAGCATCGAGCTCTATCCCGCCATGACGCTCTCGCTCACCTACGATCACCGCGCCCTCGACGGCGCGCCGGCCTCCCGCTACGTGCAGGGACTGTGCCGGAAACTGGAGAATTTCACGGAATTGCTGTCAGAATAAGCAACACCATAACTATTCATTTTCGGAGGATGATATGGAACTGTTTGATATCGCCGTCATCGGCGGCGGCCCCGGCGGATACCACGCGGCACAGCTGCTCGGAAGCGCCGGCAAAAAGGTCGTTCTGTTTGAAAAGAGAAACGTGGGGGGCACCTGCCTGAACGAAGGCTGCATCCCCACCAAGGCGCTCTTAAACTGCGCCAAGCTCTACCGTCACGCGGCGGATTCCAAAGCCTACGGCGTCAGCGCGGATAACGTCAGCTTCGACCAGAAAAAGGCTGTCGCCCGCAAAAGCGGCACGGTCCGCCGTCTGGTCGCCGGCGTGGAGATGGGACTGAAAGCCGCCAAGGTCACCGTCATTAAGGAAGCGGCTTCCTTAAACGGCCGCGGGGAGAACGGCTTTGCCGTCAGGACCGAAAGCGGTGCGGACTATCAGGCGGCGCAAATCATTCTCGCGACCGGATCTGAGACCGTCGTTCCGCCCATTCCCGGCTTAATAGAAGGGCTGGCGAGCGGTTTCGTGGTCACCAACCGCGAGTTTCTGGATCTGAAAGAACTGCCCGCCCACTTCGCCGTGATCGGCGGCGGCGTCATCGGGCTTGAGATGGCTTGCTATCTGGCCAGCGTCGGCGTGAAGGTCACCGTCGTGGAAATGATGCCCAAGATCGCGGGCCCCACGGATGCGGACGCCTGCGCGCTGCTCCAGAGCGCTTACGAAAAGCGCGGCATGCGCTTCCTGCTCTCCACTCAGGTCAAGCGCGTGGACGAGGACGGCCTCTACGTGGAAAAAGACGGAGAAGGCGAAAAGATCGTCTGCGACCGCGTTCTGCTTTCGGCCGGGCGCCGGGCCCATACCGCCGGCCTGGGACTGGAAACGCTGGGGATCGCCTCCGAACGCGGCGCGGTGCTGACCGACTCCCGCCTGTGCACCAACGTGGCCGGCGTGTACGCCGTCGGCGACGTCAACGGCAAGCTGATGCTCGCCCATACCGCCTATCGGGAAGCCGAGGTCGTCGTCAACAACCTGCTCGGCGGACGTGACGAAATGAATTACGACCATATCCCGAGCGTCATCTACACCAATCCCGAGGTGGCTGCGGTCGGCGAGAGCAAAGAATCGGCCGAAAAGAAGGGCTACAAGGTCCGCGAGATCAATCTGCCGATGACCTACTCCGGCCGCTTCATGGCCGAGAGCGAAAGCGGTCAGGGCTTTATCAAGCTGGTCGCGGACGAAGAAACGAAGCGCGTGCTGGGCGTGACGATGGTCGGCCTCTATGCCTCCGAAATGATCCTCTCCGCCGAGATGATGATCGATACCGAGCTGCCCGCCGAACAGTTAAAGAAGTACGTATTCCCGCATCCGACGGTGGGGGAAGTCATAAAAGAAGCCATATTCCGCATCTGACGAGGTGACGTTATGCCGAAATCCTTATTTGTTGACCCGCAGGAAATGCGTGCGGCCGGAACCATCCATTTTGAAGACATCCCGGTCAACCGCTACTGCAAGACCATTGAAGAAGAAAAAGCGAATTACTCCAGTGATGATTTCCTCCGGATCTGGCGCGATATCGCGATCCTGCGCGAATTCGAGTTCATGCTGAGCCAGATCAAGACGCAGGGCATCTACAACGGCGTGGAAACGACCTATCCCGGACCCGCCCACCTCTCTCTCGGACAGGAAGCGGCGGCCGTCGGGCAGGCCTATCTGCTGGATCAGAACGACTACGCCTTCGGCAGCCACCGCAGCCACTCCGAGATCCTTGCGAAGAGCTTGAGCTGCATCGAAAAGCTGAGCGACGGCGAGCTGATGCAGATCATGGAGAGCTTCCTGGGCGGCAAAACGCTGCGCGCCGCGGAAAAGCTGGAAAAGACGGATTCCGTAAAGGATCTGGCCGTCCGCTTCGTGCTTTACGGCACGCTTTCGGAAATCTTCGCACGGGAGACCGGCTTCCACCACGGCATGGGCGGTTCCATGCACGCCTTCTTCCTGCCCTTCGGCGTCTATCCGAACAATGCGATCGTGGGCGGGAGCGCGCCCATCGCGACGGGCGCCGCACTGTACAAGAAGTGCAATCATAAGGACGGCATCGTGGTCTGCAACATCGGCGACGGCTCGCTCGGCTGCGGCCCGGTCTGGGAATCCCTGAACTTTGCCGCCATGGACCAGTTCCGCACGCTGTGGGAGGGTGACAAGAAAGGCGGCCTGCCGATCCTCTTCAACATCTTCAACAACAGCTACGGCATGGGCGGACAGACCCGCGGCGAGACCATGGCTTTTGATCTTCTCGCTCGCATCGGCGCCGGCATCACACCGGACCAGATGCACGCGGAGCGCATCTACGGACACGATCCGCTGGCCGTCATCGACGCGATGCGCCGCAAGCTTGAGATCCTGCGCAATAACGGAGGGCCGGTGCTGCTGGATACCGTCACCTACCGCCTGCTGGGTCACTCCACCTCCGACCAGAACGCCTACCGCAGCAAGGAAGAGATCGAAGCCTGGCGCGCCGTGGATCCGATCGTCACCTACCGTCAGAAGCTGGTCGAGGCCGGCATCGCACCGGATGGCTGGTTCACGGACAAGCTGGCGGAGATCTCTGGTCTCATGACGCGCATCTGCCGCCACGCTTCGGATCCTGCCGTTTCTCCGTATGCGGATTTCAAGGCGGACCCGCATTACGTCGAACGCCTGATGTTCTCCAATCAGAAGGTGGCCTCCTTCGGAACGGAACAGAGCGAGGTGACGGGGCCGAAGGAAAGCTGCTCGCGCGTGAGCCAGATCGCGGGAAAGAGCCGCTTCTGGAAAGACGAAAACGGCAAAGAAGTCAGCAAGATGAAGCAGTTCAATATCCGCGACGCGGTGTTTGAGCCGCTGCTGGATAAATACTACGAGGATTCGAGCCTCATCTCCTACGGAGAGGACGTGCGCGACTGGGGCGGCGCCTTCGCCGTTTACCGGGGTCTGACGGACGTGCTGCCGCACAGCCGGCTCTTCAACGCGCCGATCTCCGAGGCCGCGATCGTCGGCTCCGCCGTCGGCTACGGCATGTGCGGCGGCCGCGCGGTCGTAGAGCTGATGTACGCGGACTTTATCGGCCGCGCCGGCGACGAGATCTTTAACCAGCTCTCCAAGTGGCAGGCCATGTCGGCCGGCATCCTGAAGATGCCCGTGATCCTCCGGGTCTCCGTCGGCAGCAAGTACGGCGCCCAGCATTCGCAGGACTGGACAGCGCTCTGCACGCATATCCCGGGCCTGAAGGTCGCCTTCCCGGCCACGCCCTGGGAGGCGAAGGGCCTGATGCAGGCCGCCTTGAACGGCACCGATCCCGTGGTCTTCTTCGAGAGCCAGCGCATCTACGACATGGGCGAGCGCTTCCATGAAGGCGGCGTCCCGAAGGAAGCCTACGAGATCCCCTTCGGCGCCGTCAACAAGGTCCGCAGCGGCAAAGATCTGACCATCATCACCGTCGGCGCCGCGCTCTACCGGGCCCTGACCGCCGCCGATACGCTGGAAAAGGACTTCGGCCTCTCCTGCGAGGTCATCAATCTGCCAAGCCTGGTGCCGTTGGATTACACCGAACTGATCGCCTCCGTCAGGAAGACCGGCCGCGTCGTCCTGGTCTCCGATGCCTGCGAGCGCGGCAGCTTCCTGCACGACGTCGCGGAGCATCTGACCTCGCTCTGCTTCGACCATCTGGACGCCCCGCCCGTGGTCGTCGGCGCGAAGAACTGGATCACGCCGCCCTTCGAATTCGACGAATTCTTCTTCCCGCAGCCGTCCTGGATCATCGACGCGGTCCACGAGAAGATCCTGCCGCTGCCGGGCTATACCGCCTCGCACAGCGCCACGGATGCGGAAACGGTGCGCGCCGCCAAAGCGGGGGTGTAACGCCCGGTCCTGACAGGTTCAGACAATAATGATCCACCCGCCTAGCGGGTGGTTTTTCATTTTCGGGCATAGCCCTAATACTACTAGCCACGCACAAGTGCGTATAAAGTGGCCTGCCAGCGGCGCGAGGTTGTTACTTGCC
>JAEEUR010000085.1 GCA_016290595.1 Lachnospiraceae bacterium
GATCAGGACGCGGTAGGTGTGCATCCAGTCGAGCTGGTTGACGGTTATGTAGTTCGTGATCGTGAAGAGTTCGCCGGGGATCATCATGGTCGCCAGCAGGCCGGCGAACAGGATGTTCTTGCCCTTGAATTCCAGACGGGCGAAGGCGAAGGCGGTGATGACCGTAATGACCAGGGACAGGATCGTGGAGATGATGCCGACGATCATGGTATTTACGAACAGGCGTCCCAGACTGGCGGCGCTGAAAGCCTCCGCATAGTTGCTGAACATAACGACCTTCGGCCAGAAGGTCGGCACGCTCTGGCGGTATTCATCCAGCGTCTTTAAGGAGGAGTTGATCATCCAGTAGAAGGGGAACAGGACGATGATCGCCATCACGATCAGGAAGGCGTAGGTCAGGATCATGGCCAGGACCTTGCCGATCCGGGAGGCGGTCTTCACGGACTGCATGTTCTTCTCTTTCATGGTTGCTGCAACTGCGTTCGAAGCCATGGCGTCCTCCTTAATAATGCGTGTTCTTCTTGCTGACCGAGAGGTTGATCAGGGTCACGACAAGAATGATGCCGAACAGGATCAGGGCCGCCGCACTGGCACGTCCCTGGGAGTTCGTGGACAGGGCGTCGTAGATGAATCCGACCATCGTGTTCAGGCGGCCGCCGTCGTCGGGCGGGCCCATCGTCGCGCCGAAAATACCTACGATGCTGGTGTATTCCTTGAAGCCGCCGATAAAGCCGGTGATGATAACGTAGGCCAGCATGGGGGAAAGGAGCGGCACCGTGATGCGCCACAGGATGCGGCTGCGGGTGCTGCCGTCCACCTTCGCGGCGTCATAGTACTGCTTGTTGATGCTCTGGAGGCCGCCCAGGAGGATCAGGATCTTGAAGGGCAGGGCGTTCCAGACGATGTAGATGATCATGACCGTGATATTGGCCGCGTAGGAGGAACCGGAGTTGATCCAGTTGACCGCCGTGCCGCCGAAGAATTCGATCACGTTGTTGACGATGCCCGCCGTTGCGATCAGTTCGTTCTGGGTGCCGTGGAAGCTGCCCACGATATTGAACATGGCCGCGAACACCATGCCGATGGCGATGGAGTTGGTCACGTAAGGCAGGAAGAAAATGGTCTGCAGAAGCTTCTGCAGCGGCTTGATGGAATTCAGGGCCACCGAGATCAGAAGCGCCAGCAGGGTCGAGATCGGAACCGTGGCCACGCAGAGCAGGCTGGTGGTCTTCAGGCAGTTCACGAATTTCTTATATTCCAGCACCTTCTTGAAGTTGCCGATGCCGAACTGGAACGTGGCGCCGCCCGCCGCCTTTAAGCCGCTGTAATTCTCCAGGAAGGCCATGCGCACCGTATTGATGATGGGCCAGACCGTGAAGATCGCCAGCAGGACGAGGGCAGGAGCCAGATACAGCCAGGCTTTCCACTGTTTTTTGCTCTCAACCATGGTTTATACCTCGAAAGGAATGCGCTCTTCTGTCTCGTGATCGAACAGGAACAGCTTATTGGGCTTGATGCTGTAACGGATGATGCCGGTCGACGTATCCACGTTATTCTCCGAGCTGATGATGGAGCGGACCACGGGATTGACGGAAGCCTCGTTGGTGGCGACCACGCTGACGTCGCGGCCCATGACCTCCACGCCGTTGATATGGCAGTGCATCGGGCCCCGCTCGTCCAGGATAAAGCCTTCGGGACGGATGCCGACGATGACCTTCTGATCCGGTACGTTCCGGACGGCCAGGATGGGATCCCCGCCGACGAAGAGCATGCCTCCGCGGACTTCGCCCTCGAATACGTTGATGGGCGGCGTGCCGAGGAACTTCGCCACGAAAAGATTGGCCGGATCGTCGTAGACGTTCTGCGGCTTGCCGATCTGCTGCACGACGCCGAGCTTCATGACGACGATCATATCGGAGATGCTCATGGCTTCCTCCTGGTCGTGCGTCACGAAGATGGTCGTGATGCCGGTCTCCTGCTGGATGCGGCGGATCTCTTCACGGGTCTGCAGACGCAGGCGGGCGTCCAGGTTGGAAAGCGGTTCGTCCAGTAGCAGCACGCGCGGCATCTTGACCAGCGCGCGGGCGATGGCGACACGCTGCTGCTGGCCGCCGGACAGTTCCGAAGGCTTGCGGTCCAGCAGGTTGTCGATCTGAACCAGCTTCGCCACCTCGACGGTACGCTTGAGCATCTCTTCCTTGCTGAGCTTGTCTTCACCCTTAAGGTTCTGCAGCGGATACAGGATGTTCTGCTTGACGGTCATGTGCGGATACAGGGCGTAGTTCTGGAAGACCAGACCGACTCCTCTGTGCTCCGGAGGCAGATCCGTTACATCGTCCTCCCCAAAAAAGATCTTGCCGCCGCTGGGTTTCTGCAGGCCGCAGATCATGTACAGCGTGGTACTTTTGCCGCAGCCGGAGGGGCCGAGCAGGCCCACTAACTTGCCGTCCGGGATCTCAAAGCTGAAACCGTTGACGGCCACCACGTCTTCTCCGCCCTTGGTCCGGTTGGGGAAGATCCTTGTCAGGTTTTCAAGAACGACTTTCATAGCATTTCTTTCCTTTGCGTGAAATGTGATATCTTCAGGCTCACCATTCCCGGCGAGCCGCTCTTTCCTTAGCAGCCTTCTTCTTGGCCTCCAGCATATCCTCCCGCGTCTCAAAGATCTGCTGGGAGGCAAAATCGACCACGACGGTTCCTGCCATGCGGTCGTGAAGCACCATCCGGTTCTCCGAGGAGAAGTACAGGATCAGCTGGCAGACGGCCAGGACGAGAAGCAGAACTGTCCCGAACAGGCCGACGACGTTGAAAAACAGCATGGTCATCACGTAGGCGGGGATCATGGTCTCGATGGTGAATTTGCCCAGAACGGTACGGACAAAGAGGGCCACGTTCCGGATCCGGACGCCTTCCTGCGTGGTCAGCGCCAGACCGAAGATCTTTTTCCCGAGGGTCCTCCCGTAACCGATCCACAGCGGTACGGCAAATTCCAGAATCAAAAACGCTGCCAACAGAGAGAAGGTGACCATCAGCAGCATCAGAGTAACGACTTTCTGATAGACCTGCATGACTTCACTGTCTTCCGTCATGGCAGCGTAGGCGGCATCGTAACGTTCTTTTTCTTCGGGGGAGAAGGCTTCGTAGTCCTCCTGCGTAATGCTGAAGGAAACGCCGTACTCGCTTTCGTAGCGGGCAAAGGATTCCTCCAGGCGGGTGGAATAGGATTCGTAACCGGTGGCAAGAGAAAGCAGGGTCCCGATCCCGACCGCCAGAATGCTGAACAGGATCGCGTCAAACAGGAAGGCGGATATCCGCTTCCATGCGTTTGCTCTCTGCAGGCTGAATTCCATGGTTCCCCATCCTTTAACAAAATCAAAAACTGACGTCCTGCCTTACGGCAGTCCGAAATACCGCACCATAACTATATCACTTTTTCCCCCTCCTCTGCAAGACGAAGCGCCGTTTTTTCAAATTTTCCTGTATCGGCCTGACGGAAAAGACTTACAGGGATATCTGTCTTCGACTTTCCGGAAGATGTGGATAAGTTGGAGGAAAAAGAAGTTGAAAAAGGGAGCTGTCCCTGTTACCATATAGCCTGGATCATCAGAAAGCCCTTCCGCCTTATACGGCGGGACGGGCTTTTCTTTCTGTCTTTTTTTCATTCCCCGAAAAGTACTAAAACACCGCCTTCACGGCAGAACGGAGGTTTTCCATGGATCCCGAAAGGCATCGTTCTTCCGCGGCCGCAGGCATCTCAGCCTTCCGGCTGCTGCCGCTGTTTTTTCTGGCTCTGGCTCTTCTAATACCGGCGGCCCGCGTCTTCCTGCAGGAGAAGCCGCCGCCTGTCGGTCGTTTTCCGCCGGCGGAACACGGCATTCCGGCGGTCACCGGATCCGGTCCGGAGAGCGAAATGCCGTCCTCTTCCGCCGCCGCAGACCGTACGCAGCCGGAGGAAAGCAGTCCGGCCGCTTTGGAGACGCTTGCGCCCTCCTCTTCCGCCCCTCTTCCTTCCGCCGCGGAAACGGCGCACGTCCACAGCTGGCAGCCCGTTTTCCAAACGGTCCGCCACGAAGCCGTCACGCACGTCGTTCATCATGAGGCCGAGACCCATACCGTCCACCATGATGCCTTAACGCACGTGATCCGCCACGAAGCCGAAACGCATACGGTCTTCCATGAAGCCGAGACCCATACCGTCCATCATGAAGAGACGGGGCACTGGGAGCTTTTTGAGCGGCACAGCATCTGCAGCGTCTGCGGCCTTGATCTGAGCATCGAATACCTTGAAGGGAGGCTCCCGGAGATCGGGATCCACAGTCTGGACGCGCATGATGGCGCCGCCGGATGGCACAGCGAATGGGTCGCCGTGGATCGTTTTCATCCCGGCGGAAGCAGCGACGCATACCGGCAGGACTGGATCACGGACAGCCCCGCCTGGGACGAGACCGTCACCGACCGGGAGGCCTGGGAGGAGATCGTCACGGACCGGGAAGCATGGGGAGAAACGATCGTGGACCGCGAAGCATGGGACGAGACCATCACCGACCGGGAAGCCTGGGACGAGACCGTCACCGACCGGGAAGCCTGGGACGAAACGGTGATCATCCGCTATCGCTGCGAGGGCTGCGGAGAAACGAAAGAGCCGTAGCGGCGCTTAAACGTCAGCGCCGGAACGCCCGATATCCGAACCGAAACGCTTTACCGCAGCGCAAAGCTTTTTCGAAAGAAATATAAGGAGGAAAAAATGAAAGGTAAAACATCTCTCTGCCTGCTGCTCATCGCGGCAATGCTCATTACGTCAGTCCGGCCGTCGTCCGCGGCCTCATACACGGCGGCCACCTGGCTCTCTCCGAGATCCGCGGACTGGGCCAACGACGGGAAGACGTTTTCTTCGACCCAGAATTACGGCGCCCAGCCTTACAAGGAGATCTTCACCTACCGGGAAGGCGGATCGCTCAAAAACGTCGTGTACTGTCTGTCGCCCCAGAGTCGCCGTACGGGCGGCGACGCATTATCCGATTTTTCCGACAGCTACATCTCCGATACCTGGTGGAATTCCGTTTTATCCGTCAACGGGAACGAGCCCGGGACCAGCCGGAAGATCACGGAGCTGCTCAGCTATATCCTCTATTTCGGCTACTGCGGCCAGATCGCGGATCATACGGCGCTCACGGCCGAAGACATGGCTGACGAGGCTGTCCTGCAGGCCTTTGACGAGGCGCTCGCGACCCAGATCCTAGTCTGGGAGCTGATCGTCGGGGAGCGGAATGCGGACTTTTCAAAGCGCGCGCCTGCCTCGGGATACGACGCGGTCCTGGACCTCGTGAAGCCCTCCATGCCCGGATATGAGCAGTTTTTCAAACCCATGTACGACAGCGTCGCGGGCAGCGTTCAGCGGATGCTGAAGACGCCGAGCTTTCTGTCCGAAACGGAAGACGGAGCATCGCGCCAGAAGCTGGCCTGGGACGGCAGCCGGTACACGCTGACCCTGACCGACACGAACGACTGCCTTGCGTTCTGGGAATTTTCCGGAACAGGCCTTAGCTTTTCGAAGGACGGGAACAGGCTGACCGTTACCGCGGACAGGCTCCCGAACGGGAATGATATTCAGATCACGGCAGCCGGGACGATCCACTCCCGCTCCATGGTCGTTCAGGCCTCCGGCGGAACGTATCACTGGAACGACGTTCAGCCGACGGTCATTCCCGGAACGCATCTGTCCGTTTGCAGAAACGCCTATGTCAAAGTCTACGGCGACCCGGCCGGCAATGCAGCCATAACGAAGGTCTCCGCCGATCCGGCGGTCAGCGGCGGCAACAGCTGCTATTCCATGGCTGGCATCCGCTACGGTATCTACACAAGCGCCGCCTGTGCGGCGCTTGCCAAAGATTCTGACGGCAACGACGCCGTTTTTACGCTGACGGCGGACGGAACGGCTCCGGCGCTGAAAATGCCGCCCGGTACGTATTACGTAAAGGAGATCAGCGTTCCGGCCGGCTGCGGTTACGCGCTGGATGCCGTGACCGTCAGAACGGTCAGCGTCGTTCCGGGCGAAACCGTGACGGCAGACTTCTCCGATACGCCGCTTGACGATCCGGCCGGCCTGATCATCCGCAAGACGGATGAGAACGGCCGGACGCATCCGGAGGCGGACCTCTCCGGCGCGCGGTATGAGATCAGGTTTTACGCGGGCCAGTATACAAAAGCGGATCTGCCGGCGCGCGCGGATGCGGCGTGGGTCATAGAGACCCGGAAGGTCGGGAGCCTCTTCTATGCCCAGCTGTCCGATACCTTCCGCGTTTCGGGAGACACCGCGAAGTACGGCAGCAATCCGGACGGATCCTACGTGATCCCGCTTGGCACGCTGACCATTCGGGAGATCCAGGCGCCGACCGGATTTAAGATCGAAGGCTCCACGATGCAGCTTGCCGCCGGAAACGGATCCGATGCGTCGGACGGCACGATTTTGGTAAATATCGTTGATCGGAACTCTTCCGTTTTCGTTACGTCCGGCAACCAGGCCGTCGGTTCCTCCGAGGGCTTTGAGATCCTCCAGAAAGAAAAGTCCGTCCCCGTCACCGTTAACGTCAGGAAGGTGGATTCCTCCGGCGATCCGGTCCGGGGTGTTGTTTTCAACCTTCGGTACGCCGACGCCGACGGAACGGTCCGCGACCACCAGATGACGACCGATCCCCAGGGCAAAGTCCAGTGGACCGGGATCCCCTACGGGGTCCGGGGAACGCTGTACGAGGTCTCCGCTCCGGCCGGCTACAGGGTGGATCCGGCGGCTGCAGCCGGTATTCCCGGGACCCTGACCGGTACGCTGGACAGCAGCGGAAACTTTTACGTTTACAACTTCGATGACGTCACCAACGATGACGACGGCGGCAAAGTCACTGTTACAAAAACTTCAGACGGTCCGACGGTCGAAGGTTTTACCTTCCGGATCGCCGGCACTTCCGCGCTGGGAGCGACGGTAAACAAGACCGCTGCCACGAACTCCGCCGGCATTGCGGACTTCGGCTTCATCCCGACCGGGACGTACACCGTTTCCGAGATCGATACGCCTGCATACATGACCGTTACGCCGGTTTCCCAGAGCGTCACCGTCGAAAGCACTGACGTACTGGTAAGCTTTACGAACAGCTTAAAGACCGGGACCGTGAACGTTATCAAGTCTATTCCGGCAGGTTCGAACGCTTCGCTGGCGGGCTTCGTATTCAGATTGTCCGGCACCTCCGATGCGGGCACGAGCGTTAACATGACCGCGACCACCGATTCCGAAGGCAAGGCGATCTTCTCCAACATCCCGTACGGAACCTACGAAATCAAGGAGGACCTGACTGAGGCTCAGGCCAGACTCTGGAAGGGCAAGGATAAGGAGCAGGTCGCGATAAGCGCCGATCAGGACGCCGTCACCTACACTCTGACCAACGAAGAGATCACCATGCCCGTCAAAGTCGTCAAAACCTCCGACAGCGGCGTGGTTGAAGGCTTCACCTTCACCCTCAGCGGTACGCGCGCGACCGGCGGGGCCTTCACGGCGACCGCCGTCACGGACTCGGAAGGCAAGGCCGACTTCGGGGAAGTTCCTTACGGGATCTACACCGTAACGGAATCACCGGATCCGAGTTACCTGAACAACGGTCCCTGGACCTTCACGCTGGATGCGGATACCGAGTCACCGTACACGGTGGGCGCGCACAACCGCCGCGTAAGGATCGAGACCTTAGCGGAAGACTCCGAAACGCACATCGGCGTATCCGAGGCTGACGATTCCGTGATCATCAACGACGTTGTCCACTATTATAACCTGGTCCCTGGCACGACTTACAAGCTCGTCGGCACCGTTATGGATGCCGCGACGCAGGAACCGTTCAAGGACGTCTCCGGCAACGTCGTGACCGTCACCAGGGAATACGAAGCGGAAGCCAGGGAAGGCAGCTTCGTAATGACCTTCGAGGTAAACGCGGAAGGGTTTGCGGGCAGGAAGCTCGTGATCTTCGAAGAACTGTACCTGTACGGTGATCTTCTGGCGGAGCACAAGGACTTCGATGATGACTCGCAGACTGTCTATCTGCCGGAAGTGACCACAGAAGCGAAGGATGACGCCACCCAGATCAACCACTCCGAAATCGGCACGCAGGTAAGCATCACTGATACCGTGACCTATAATAACCTGCGGCCCGGTAAAGAATATGTCGTAAAGGGCATCCTAATGAACAAGGCCGCTGGCAAACCCATAAAGGTGAACGGTCAGGCGCTCACTGCCGAGGCCGCATTCACGCCTGATACAGTAAGCGGGACCGTAGAGCTGACCTTCACCTTTGACGCAACGGCTCTCGGCGGCACCACCGTCGTTGTGTTCGAAACCGTTTACTACAATGACGTTGAAGTGGCCCTTCACGACGATCTCGACGACGCTGGCCAGACCGTCTACATCCCGGAGATCGGGACCACGGCCACTTCGGACGACACCAACGATCACGTCGGGAAAGCTTCCGGTTCCATGACCGTTACCGACGTCGTATCCTACAAGGGCCTTGAAGTCGGAAGAAAGTACACAGTAAAGGGCATCTTAATGGACAAGGCCACCTGCGATTCCCTGCTGATCGATGGCAAGGAAGCGACTGCTGAAGCCACCTTTACGACGGACGCTTCGGAAGGCACTGTAGAGCTGACCTTCACCTTTGACGGCTCTGCCCTGGCCGGCAAGACGGTAGTGGCGTTTGAGACGCTGTACACCGAGGGCAAGAAAGTGGCGGTCCATGCGGACCTTCGTGACGAGAACCAGACGGTCTACATCCCGGAGATCTCCACGAGCGCAAAAGACAAGACCACCGGAATGGATCACGCCGAAGCCGGCACGGTCACGATCGTCGATACCGTGACCTACATGGGACTTAAGCCCGGCAGGGAATACAAGCTCCATGGCGTCCTGATGAACAAGGCCACGAACGAGCCGATCAGGGTGAACGGTGAAAAGGTCACTGCGGAAGTGAACTTCACGCCTGAAGCAGCCGACGGAACCGTCGATCTCTCCTTCACCTTCGATGCCTCCGCCCTGGCCGGAACGACGGCAGTCGTATTCGAGAGCATTTATTTGGACAGTATCGAGGTTGCCGTCCACGCCGATATTAACGACGAGGATCAGACGGTCTACATTCCCGAAATCGGAACGACCGCCACGGCGAAGGATACCGGCAGCCACGTAACGGCAGCCGACGAAGAAGTCGTCATCATTGAC
>JAEEUR010000086.1 GCA_016290595.1 Lachnospiraceae bacterium
CATGATCATTTCAAGTTTTGAATCCGCGCTGGCCGCACAGGTCGTGCTGACCGCCTTCATTCCCATGCTGATGGATACCGGCGGCAATTCCGGTTCACAGTCCTCCGTCACCATCATCCGTGCGCTGTCGCTGGGCGAGCTGGAATTCCGCGACCTGCCAAAGGTCATCTGGAACGAGATACGTACCGCTGTGATGTGCGGTGTCGTGCTGTCCGTCGCCTGCTTCGGCAAGATCATGCTGGTGGATCATCTGATCCTGGATAACCCCGAAGTTACGCCCCTGGTGGCGCTTGTCGTCTGTCTGGCACTTGCTTTTACGGTCCTGGTGGCGAAGATCATCGGCTGTACGCTTCCGATGATCGCGAAGCGCCTCGGCTTCGATCCGGCAGTGATGGCCTCGCCTTTCATCACGACCGCGGTCGACGCGGTTTCGCTGCTGGTCTATTTCTTCATAGCTACCAGCCTACTGCATCTGCATACGTAAGCAGCCTATTCCGAAGCCACGCAGAGCGTGAGCGTGTAGATGCGTTCCACGCCGGCGGCCTTCAGAACGCGGCTGCAAGACTCCAGCGTCGAGCCCGTCGTAAAGATATCATCCACCAATACGGCACAGTGAATGCCTTCCGGACTGTTTTTCAGACGGAAGGCATTTTCCATATTGGCCAGCCGTTCCTTCCGGCCGAGTTCCTTCTGCGCGCCCGTATGTTTGGATCGGATCAGGATATCCTCGCGGCAGGGAATGCCGGAAAGCTTTTCCAGTTCGTACGCAAAAAGCGCCGCCTGATTGTAGCCGCGCTTCCGCAGTCGGCTGCGGTGGATGGGGACGGGGATCAGGACGTCGGGCTTTACGGCAGTCAGTTCTTCTCCGCGGAAGCCCATCCAGAGCCGGGCGTAGGGCAGGGCGTATTCCTGCCGGCCGCGGTATTTGAAATATGCGACCGAGGCGCGGGCCGCCTCGTTGTACAGCAGAAGCGGCAGATTCCGGATGAAACTGAAGGATGCCGTCCGGCAGCTTCTGCAGTATTCCGTTTCATTCTCCTGAAGCGGACAGCCGCAGCGCAGACAGTACCGCTCCCCGGCAAAGGAAAGCTTTCTGAAGCAGTCCGGGTGGAAAAAGGGGTCCGTTCCGGACGCCGATAAAGGCGCTTTTGCGCGCGGACCGAAAGGCAGCGGCCTGTCGCAGACGGGACAGCGCTGCGGAAAAACAAGCCCCGCAATATCGCGAAGCGCCCAGGGGACCCGGGCCGGCTTATTACGCTTATTCATTTGTTCCTCCGAGATAAGAAAGATCTGTCAGAGTAATAATGCCTCTCCTGAAGCGGAGAGGGAAGTGTTTCGGTTAAGGCTTTTCCGCCGTATCCATCAGCTGCAGATGCAGGGACGAATAACGGCGTTGTTCGGTATTGTTGTCCACCATGCGCTGGAAGACTTCGGGGCTTCCGACGAGGCAGACGCAGCTTCTGGCGCGTGTCACGGCGGTATAGATCAGAGGCCTCGTCATGAGCGGCGCGGGGACGTTTAAGAGCGGCAGGACCACGGCCGGATATTCGCTGCCCTGCGCTTTATGGACCGTAATCGCATAGGCCAGCTCCAGTTCCTCCGCTTCGGCGAACTGATAGACGGCTTTGCGGTCGTCGTCGAAAAGAATGACCAGCTCTTCGGTAAAGAAGCGGATCTCCTGAAGCGTGCCGATATCGCCGTTGAACACGCCGGTCCCGCTCCGGCGCGTGAAGCCGTCGTCGCTGATCCATTCCTTCTGATAGTTGTTTTTGATCTGCATCAGCTTGTCGCCCACGCGGAAGGTCCCTTTCGGGAAATTCCGCTCCTTTTTCCCCTCGGCGGGCGGATTCAGCGCGTTCTGAAGGATGCGGTTCAGGGCTTCCACGCCGAGCGGTCCCTTGCGGGTCGGGGAAATGACCTGGATCTCCGACGGATCGGCGCCGACGTATTCCGGCAGGCTTCTGGAAACTAAGCGGATCACGGCGTCCTGTACCGCTTCCGCTGCGCTGCGCCTGAGAAACACGAAATCATTGCTCTTGACGGAAGGATCGATATATTCGCCCTGGTTGATCCGGTGCGCGTTGACCACGATATCGCTGCCGGCCTCCTGGCGGTAGATGCGGGAGAGCGCGGTGGTCCGGATAACGCCGGAGCGGATGATATCCTTTAAAACGTTTCCGGGCCCGACAGAGGGCAGCTGGTCCGCATCGCCCACCAGAACCACGCGCGTGCCGGGCAGGATCGCCTTTAAAAGCGAGTACATCAGCGGCAGGTCCACCATCGACACCTCGTCGACGATCACGGCATCGGCCTCCAGCGGATTAGCTTCGTTGCGCGTAAAGCGCAGCGGCCCGTCGGGATCGGCGGCGTTTTCCGGCTTGCCCATATATTCCAGCAGCCGGTGGATGGTCTTGGCGGGACGGCCCGTCGCTTCCGTGATGCGCTTGGCGGCGCGGCCGGTAGGCGCGGCGAGCTCCACCGTCATGTCCTGCTTTTCAAAGAAGCGGAGAATAGCGGAAATGACGGTCGTTTTTCCCGTTCCCGGACCGCCCGTGATGACGGAAAGGCCGCAGGTGACGGCCAGGCGGAAGGCCAGAAGCTGCTGCTCGTCCAGCTGCAGTTCGGAATCAGCCTGGATACGTCCGATCTCCCGGTCCACGAGTTCCTCGCTCAAAGGGATCTCGCGGCCAAGCTCCTTCAGCCGTACCGCCGTTTCCATCTCCATGTAATAATACGTGGCCAAATAAACGACTCTGACGCCGGCGACCTCCCGGATAACGAAACGCTTGTCAAAGGCCAGGTTTTCGATACCTTCGGCCAGAATATCCTCGGGCAGGCCCAGAAGCTCGCAGGCATAGGCGAGAAGAGAGCCGAAGGGCAGAAAGATGTGGCCGGCCTCCAGCGCCTGCATCATGGCGTAGTGCAGCCCGCTGGTGATGCGGAAGGCGGAATCCTCCGCCAGGCCCGTGCGGCGGGCGATCTCATCCGCGATGCGGAAGCCGACGTGGGTCAGATCGTCGATCAGCTGATAGGGATTCTGCGTCAGAACCGTGTAGAGGGCGGCGCCGTAGCGCTCGAAAATGCGGGTAGCCAGCGGCAGCGGGATCCCGTAGCCGTCCATGTATAGGAGAGCATCGCGCATTTCCTTTTTTTCCAGCATCTGGGCCTGGATCTTCCGGGCGCCTTTGGCGGAAATCCCGCTGACCGTTGCCAGCTGATCCGGGGCGTTCTCCATCACGGCCAGCGTATCTTCCTGAAACTTGGATACGATGCGCATGGCCAGCTGCGGGCCGACGCCCTTGATGATGCCGGAAGCCAGATACCGCTCCACGGCGCGGACGCCTTCCGGCCGGCAGAAGGCGAAATGCTCCACGACGAGCTGCTCGCCGTAGGTCGGATGGGTAACAAAAGAGCCTTCGACTTCGATCAGCTCGCCCGGAGTCAGTTCCGGCAGCGTGCCGACGATCGTCAAAAGCCCTTCTTCATCCGAGATCTCCACAACACTGTATCCGTTGGCCGGATTCCGGTGAATCACATATTCCACAGTGCCCTGGATCGTACTCGTCATATTTCTTTTCCCGTCCGTCAGGTCGACTTCTTATTTCCTTTCTTCGCCTCGTTCATGTATTCCACGAACTGCCCGGTGCCGACGGCGACCGCCGTCATGGGCGATTTGGCCAGCACGGTGTTGATACCGGTCTTTTCCTCAATAAGCTCGTCCAGGCCGGAGAGCAGCGCGCCGCCGCCGGTCATCACGATGCCCCGTTCATAGATGTCGGAGGCCAGTTCGGGAGGAGTGCGCTCTAAGACGCCGTGGATGGCTTCCACGATCTGCAGCGCCGGATCGTGCAGGGCCTCCAGCATTTCGTCCGAGGTGACGGTCATGGTCTTGGGCAGGCCGGTCATCAGGTTGCGGCCCTTGACGTCCATGGAGATGGTCTCCGGCCGCGGATAGGCGCAGCCGATGGCGATCTTGACGTCTTCGGCTGTGCGCTCGCCGATCA
Source organism: Lachnospiraceae bacterium (assembly GCA_016290595.1). GTDB lineage: Bacteria > Bacillota > Clostridia > Lachnospirales > Lachnospiraceae > UBA6987. Next base: position 4,005 of record JAEEUR010000086.1, read on the forward strand.
GAAGATTGTGGCGCTTGCGCATGTAGCGGATGATGGCTTCGTCGAAGTTGTCGCCGGCCAGCTTGATGGAGGTGGAGACCACGGCGCCGCCCAGGGCGATGACCGCGATGTCAGAGGTGCCGCCGCCGATATCGACGATCATGTTGCCGCAGGGCTTGAAGATATCGATGCCGGCCCCGATGGCGGCTGCGACGGGTTCTTCAATGATGGTCACCTCGCGGGCGCCGGCGTTGTAGGTCGCGTCCTCCACGGCCTTCTTTTCCACTTCGGTGGCGCCGGAGGGGATGCAGATGCTGATGCGCGGCTTGCGGAGCGTGCGGCGGTCCATCGCCTTGTTGATAAAGTACTTGAGCATACGCTCGGTGACGATATAATCGGAAATAACGCCCTGTCTTAAGGGGCGGACGGCCGTGATGTTGCCGGGCGTGCGGCCGATCATTTTGCGGGCTTCCTCGCCGATCGCGACGATCTCCTGCGAGTCGCGGTCATAGGCCACGACGGACGGCTCTTTTAAGACGATTCCTTTTCCTTTTATGTAAACCAGAATGCTGGCGGTTCCTAAGTCTATGCCGATATCCATGGAGAGAACGGGCATTGCATTGTCCTCCTGAAACAAGTCAAAAAGAGTGAGTGCATATATTTTACACTATCACACCGAAAAAAGAAAGGAGGAAATGTCCTCCTGAAGATTTCTTTTTGAAAGATATTTTTTCGGATGAAGGATCCGGGAGAAAGAGAAGAGCTCTTCAGGCTCTTTTCTGCTCCTTTTCATAAGCCAGACGCACGGCCCGGGCCAGCTGGTCGGCACAGGAAGTGTCCTTATAGCCGCAGCGGACGCCGCGCAGTTTGCTCTCGAGTTCGTCGACGCTCATGCCTTCCACCAGGATGGGGATCGCCTTTAAATTACCGGGGCAGCCGCCGGTGAAGACGACGTTGTGGACCTTGTCGCCGTCAAGCTCCAGATCGATCAGCTGAGAGCAGGTTCCCTGAGTTCTGTACTGATAGTGATTCATTGTATTTCCTCCGTGTAGCTGTGGTGTAATCTTTGGATCATGTCCGCTGTTTACTATAAAGGGAATCACCGCGCTTGTCAAGACCGATGCAAAACTTCCGGAAAATATTTATTTCGTATTAAATATTATATAAAATACTTGACAAAAGATGTAAACGCGCTATAATATCTTTGAAAGCTGCGGAAAGGAGCTTTCAGGAGAAAGAAACATGAGCAGATCACTCTACAGCTTGATATTGTCGGACGAGGTAGTGTCGGAGCTCGACCGGGCAGCCTTAAAGGCCGGAACGAGCCGCTCCCAGCTGGCGAACCGGATCCTGGCGGAGCATCTTTCGCTGCTCACGCCGGAGAGACGGATCGAGGAGGTCTTCCGTTCCGTGGACCGCTTCTTCAACGAAGGAGCCGAAATGGTTTCCCGCTTCATCCCGCACCAGCCGGTCATGCAGCTGAAAACGGCGCTTGCCTACCGCTACCGTCCGACGCTGCGTTATGAGCTCCGGCTCTATAAGGAAGCGCAGGAAGGCAGGATCGGGGAGATCCATATGATCCTCCGCACGCAGGCGGAAGACCTGCTGGACCAGATGGAACAGTTCGTCCGGGCCTGGGCGCAGGCGGAGAACGCCCTGCTGTCACCGGAACAGCAAAGACCGCTGTATCAGCTGCAGCCGGGCCGATTTGACCGGAGCCTGCAGCTGCCGGAGGAGGGGATCGATCCCGAAGCGTACAGCGGGCTTCTGTCGCGCTACGTGCAGCTTATGGACGAGTCCTTTAAGAGTTTCCTCTGCGGACGCACCGGCGCCGCGGATCTGACTGAAATAATCAATAAGACGATGAAAGGAGAAACAGTATGAACGCTGAAAAATATACACAGAAAGCAATGGAAGCCCTGCAGACTTCCCAGACCCTGGCGATCGAGCGGGATCATGCCGAGATCCAGCCGGAGCACCTGCTTTACGCGATGCTGACGCAGGAAGGCGGCCTAATCGGTTCGCTCCTGGCCAAGATGAACGTCAGCACCGAAGCCGTCACTGCCGACGTGGATGCCCTGCTGAACGCCATGCCACGCGTGAGCGGCGGCCAGATCCGCGGTTCGAGAGAGCTGGAGAAGGTCCTTGGATTCTCGGAGAAGGTCGCGGCCCGCATGAAGGACGAATACCTGTCCGTGGAGCATCTGATGCTCGGCATCTTCGAGTATCCGACCGACGGGATCAAGCGTGTTTTCAAGGAAAACGGCATGACGAAGGACGCCTTTATGAAGGCGCTGGCCTCCGTGCGCAATTTCCGCGTCACGAACGATAACCCGGAGGATACCGTGGACGCCCTGAAAAAGTACGGGACGGACCTGGTGGAACGCGCCCGGCAGGGCAAGATGGACCCCGTCATCGGCCGCGACGGCGAGATCCGCAGCGTGATCCGCATCCTGTCCCGAAAGACGAAGAACAATCCCTGCCTGATCGGCGAGCCCGGCGTCGGCAAGACAGCCATCGCGGAAGGCCTGGCGCAGCGGATCTTAAAGGGCGACGTGCCCGAAGGCTTAAAGAACAAGACCGTTTTCTCGCTGGATATGGGCGCGCTGGTGGCCGGAGCGAAGTACCGCGGCGAGTTCGAGGAACGTTTAAAGGCCGTGCTGGAGCAGGTCAAGAAGCAGGAAGGCCGCATCATCCTCTTTATCGACGAGCTGCATCTGATCGTCGGGACGGGCAAGACCGACGGCGCCATGGACGCCGGAAACCTCTTAAAGCCCATGCTGGCCCGCGGCGAACTGCACTGCATCGGCGCCACGACGCTGGACGAATACCGAAAGTACATCGAGACCGACGCCGCGCTGGAGCGCCGCTTCCAGCCGGTCCAGGTGGACGAGCCTTCGGTGGAGGATACCATCTCCATCCTCCGGGGCCTGAAGGAGCGCTACGAGATCTATCATGGCGTGACAATCCACGACCGCGCGCTGATCGCTGCCGCCACGCTCTCGAACCGCTATATCAGCGACCGTTTCCTGCCGGACAAGGCCATCGACCTGGTGGACGAAGCCTGCGCCTCCCTGCGCATGGAGATGGATTCCATGCCGACCGAGCTGGACGAAAAGCGCCGTCGGATCATGCAGCTGGAGATCGAAGAGCTGGCCTTAAAGAAGGAGACCGACAAGCTTTCGCAGGACCGCCTGAAAAAGCTGCAGGAAGAACTTTCCCGCGAGCGGGACAGCTTCAACGAGATGAAATCAGCCTGGGACGTGGAAAAGCACGCGGTGGAGACCCTGAACCAGGTGAAGGAAGAGATCGAGCAGGTGACGCATCAGATCGAGGCGGCGCAGCGCAGCTACGATTACGAGACCGCTTCACGGCTCAAATTCTCCACGCTGCCGGCGCTGCAGGAAAAGCTGAAAAAAGCGCAGGAAGACGTGGAAAAGCGGAGCAAGAACCCGATGGTCGCGGACACCGTGACGGAAGAGCTGGTCGCCGAGGTCGTGGCGCGCTGGACCGGCATCCCGGTCAGCAAGCTGATGGAGGGCGAGCGGCAGAAGCTTCTGCACATGGATAAAGAACTGCACAAGCGCGTCGTCGGACAGGACGAAGCCGTGCGCGTGGTCTCGGACGCCATCCTGCGTTCGCGGGCTGGCATCTCGGATCCGGGACGGCCCATCGGCTCCTTTATCTTCCTGGGCCCGACCGGCGTCGGCAAGACCGAGCTGGCCAAAGCGCTCGCCGAAAACCTCTTCGACGACGAGAAAAACATGGTCCGCATCGATATGTCGGAGTACATGGAAAAGTACTCAGTGTCGCGCCTGATCGGGGCGCCTCCCGGATATGTCGGCTACGACGAGGGCGGCCAGCTGACCGAGGCCGTGCGCCGCAAGCCTTACAGCGTGGTGCTTTTCGACGAGATCGAAAAAGCGCACCCGGACGTGTTCAACATCCTGCTGCAGGTCCTGGACGACGGCCGCATCACGGATTCGCAGGGGCGGACCGTGGACTTCAAGAACACCATCATCATCATGACCTCGAACCTGGGCTCGGACATCCTGCTGGAGGATATTGCGGACGACGGCGAGATCACGCAGGAAACGCGCGACGCGGTCATGGCGATCTTAAGACGCAGCTTCCGCCCCGAGTTCCTGAACCGGGTGGACGAGATCGTGTTCTACAAGCCTTTAACGAAGGACAACATCCGCGCCATCATCGACCTGATGACGGTCTCGCTGGCCAAGCGGCTGGAGGAAAAGGAACTGAAGCTGCAGCTTACCGCTGCGGCGAAGGATAAGATCATCGACGAAGGCTTCGATCCGGTCTACGGCGCCAGACCCATCAAGCGCTATATTCAGGCGGAGATCGAAACGCGCATCGCCCGCGCGATCCTGGAAGACAGGTGGAAAGCCGGCGATACGGTGACCGTGGACGTGGAAGACGGGGAGTTCGTGCTGAAATAAACGAATGAAATGATGATTCATTGACCGGAACGTCGGGAGACCGCCGCTCCGGTTTTTTGTTCGAAAAATTGATAAAATACAGTTTTTTTTTGATAAGAATCCGCGATTCCGATATAATTCAAGCTGTTTTTGTACTGAAAAATGCTTTTGACTGTACGGAAAAGGAAAGGGATCACAATGAAAAAAACGCTTTCCAAAGGGCGTTGCGGAGGAGATCGTCACGTTAAGCGGCGTCGGCATGAGCTGGTCGGGGGAAAGCCAGCCGACGACCGACGGATCGTACTGGATCAGCTATAAAGGCCCCGGAGGAACGGAACTGACGGTGAGGATCAATTTAGAGGGAAAGATCATCGGGGTCACCGTGGAAGGAAAGCAGTCAGAACGCTACGGAGAATGGACGAAGGTCAAGGACGCCGCGCTGAACTGCGGATCTCTGGGGCTTCCGGATGACGTAAAATCGTCGTTTAAAGGCGGAGAATGCTCGGCCGGCCTCCGGAAGGATTATGACTGGGGCTACGTGCTCGCCGGCAACATGAACAGCATATTTATCAGGATCGTCTGAGAATGACGAACGGATAAAGCAAAAAGAAAGCCCGGTCCCCGAACTTGTCGGAGGGACCGGGTCTTTCTTTGTCTTTGGGAGCTGCTTTCTTAGTTCAGCGGCTCAAAATCCGCTGCGCCGTGCTTGCAGATCGGGCAGATGTA
>JAEEUR010000087.1 GCA_016290595.1 Lachnospiraceae bacterium
CCGGTGACCAGGTTGGAGTCGAAAAGGTTCTTCCAGACCATGGCCAGCGTCCACTGCGGCATGATATACGGGAAAATAAAGATGGAGCTTAAGTATTTCTTAAAGCGTAGATTCGTTCTGGTTACCAAAAATGCGAAAAAGCCGCCGTAGAGGATCGCCACCAGGCAGGACAGCACGGACATGATCACCGTATTGAAGAGCGGCGTCCAGAGGTTCGTCTTGGCCATGCGGCTGGTAAACAGGTCGACGTAGTTGACGAAGGTGAAGCCTTCCGACTTCCCGGTCAGATACTGGTCGATGGATCCCACGTGGATCTTCAGCGTATCCTCGATGATAGCCACGATCGGCGCGAAGGTCGTGATGGTGCAGATGATGCCCATGACCACCAGGATCGTGTTCTGCGGCTTGCCGAAGAAGGATTTCAGGTGATTGAAGAAGATCCGGAAGCGGTTTTTCGAGCTTTCTGAAGTCTGATTCATGAATGCCCCCTGTTTCTTAAAAAGAGGGGCGCCGTAAGATGCGGCGCCCCCGGAATCAAGTTATTTCACTTACGTTCCGAAGTTCAGCAGCGTTTACTGGCCGCTGTACTTGGTCAGCATTTCGATCCAGGAACCCACGGTGAATGCTACGCTGGCGCAGTATTCGGGATCCTCGATGATCAGGCGTTCTTTCCACCAGTCAAAGCCCTTGTCGTTCAGAGCGGGGTAGGTGCCGTCTTCCTTCTGGCCGCCGGTGGAGTGATGATACTTCTCCTCGGTGCCGGCCGCGACGGTCGGGTTGGAGGAATAGCCGCCAATGTCCTTGCCCCAGGCGGAGAAGCCGTCAACGGTGCAGGTCATGTAGGCGATGAAAGCGCAGGCGGTCCAGGGCAGCGGGCTGTTCTTGGTCACGAACAGGTAGTGGCAGTAGCCGTAGCCGCCGAAGCCGGTGTAGCCGTCCTGATAGGCAGCGACGGTGACGTTGTTCTTGGAGACCTGATCGGATTCCTCAACGCTGCGCAGCTTGGAGTAGACCAGCAGGCCGAACTGATCGGTCGCGGACTTGGAGACCAGCGTATTGCAGATCGGGCCGTCGTCGCTCTGGGCGTTGTAGCTTTCCACCCACAGCTTGATCCAGGCGAGGGCATACTTGCCGTTTTCATCCAGACCCAGATCCTTGGCATCCTTTTCGACAGCCGCAATGGCAGTGTCCAGATAAGCCTTCTTGGAAGCATCGACTTTGTCGTAGGCTTCCTTCAGTCCCTTGGCGTATTCGGGCTTGGTCAGCATGTACAGGAAGTTCTTGCCGACGATCTCGGAGTCGATGTCCATGTACAGGCCGTGCTCGCCTTCCGCTACGAAATCCCAGCAGTTGTTATAGGTCTTGGAACCGGTGTTGTTGAACTCGAAGATCTTGTTTAAGGTCTGCAGAGCCAGGTAGCCCTTGTAGTTCTCGGCCGTGGTCTTGTTGGCGTCCGCCCAGTCCTTCGGGATGAAGGTCTTTAAGATGCCGGTCTGGACCATCTTGCTTTCGATCTGGTTGCCGTCCTGGATCAGCGTCATGGCGAAGGTGCCGGTGCTCTTTAAGGAGTCAGCCTGCAGCTGATCGAAGATCTTGTTGTTCTTGGGCTGCTGCCATTCGAACTTCATGTCGTAGCTCGGATCGATCGTCTTCAGATAATCGATGAACAGGGGCAGAGCGGATTTGCCGCGGCTGGAGTTGCCCACGCCGTAGAAGGTCTTGCCGTTGGATTCCGCAATAGCCTTCTTGGCCAGCTCTTCCAGGCTCATCTTCTGCGCTTCGGCGATGATCTTCTCCACTTCGCTCTGAGGAGCGGTGTTCCCGCCGTCGGGAGTGGTTTCCTTGTTGTCGTTTCCGCAGGCAGCCAGGCAGCTCACAATCATGACAAACGCCAGCAGCATTGCTAAAAACTTTTTCATACTGTTTCCTCTCTTCTTCTTTTTATTAAAACGCATCCGCGTTTCGGTCCCAAAAAAACAAACCCGCACAAAAAACGACAGAACGGTCGGAGTTGTTCGCTTCATTTCCGGATTTGTTATCAATTCTTAATATATTTAGCATATTTTTGTCCGCTTGTCAACGGGTCCACCGCACAGTTTTTTTCTGCGTCTTTTTTCCGTTCCCCGGAGCGGCAGCGGCAGCGTGTCGATTTCTCTTGTTTTTTTCGTCCTATCTGTTATAATAGAGTATCGATTTTTGACATCGATTTTTTCAGCCTGTCCTGCAAAGGAGACTTTTTATGAAGATCATTATTGCCGGCATCGGAAAGGTTGGCGCGTCGCTGACTGCCGAACTGGTCGCCGACGGACACGATATCACCCTGATCGACACCCAGGCCGACGTGCTGGAGCGTCTGTGCACGCAGTACGACGTCCTGGGCCTGGAAGGCAACTGCGCCACGATGCAGATTTTAAAGGACGCCGGCGCGGCAGAGGCCGACCTGCTGATCGCCGTGACCGACGCGGACGAGATCAACCTGCTCTGCTGCGTCACGGCCCATCAGATCAATCCCCGCATCCATACCATCGTCCGGATCCGCAACTCGGAATATACGACCCAGATCATGGAGATGCGCGACGTTTTCGGCCTTTCCCTGATCGTCAATCCGGAGCGCAGCGCCGCCTGGGAGATCGAGCGTCTTCTGCGCTACCCCGGCTTCCTGACGCGTGAGTCCTTCGCCAAGGGACAGGTCGAGCTGGTCGAATTCCGCCTGGAGGCCCAGAGCCCCCTGGCCGGCATCAAGCTGAAGGAGCTGCCCTCCATCTTTAAGACCCGGGTCCTGATCTGCGCGGTCCTGCGCGGCAGCGGGATCACCCTGCCCGGCGGCGAATTTGAACTGAAAGCCGGCGACCGGATCTATATGACGGCTCCGGCCCGGGAACTCAGCGGCATCCTGCGCCGGCTCGGCGTCATCACCCACAAGGTCAAGCGCGTGATCCTGGGCGGCGGCAGCCGCATCAGCTTCTATCTGGCGCAGATGCTGGAGCGCGACGGCATCCAGGTGCAGATCATCGACAGCGACCGCGAGCGCTGCGAGGAACTGGCCCGGCAGCTGCCGCAGGCCAGCGTGAGCTGCGGCGACATCACGGATCCTTCCGCGCTGGAGCGCGAAGGGCTCTCCACGGCGGACGCCTTCGTGGCGCTGACCGGTCTGGATGAGCTGAATATCGTCATGTCCTTATATGCGATCAGCCAGAAGGTGCCGATCGTCATCACGAAGCAGGGACATATCGAAGAGCTGCGGGATATCATCAGCGGTCTGTCCTTAGGCAGCGTGATCTCACCCAAGCAGCTGTGCAGCGACATCGTGGTCCGCTACGTGCGTTCCATGCGCGATACCAGCGGCGAGACGGCGCTCACCGTTCAGACGGTGGCCGGAGGCCAGGTCCAGGCCTGCGAATTCATGATCGGGCCCGGCGCGCTGTACAAGGATACGCCGCTGATCGAGCTGAACAGCAAGATCAAGCCGGGCGTCCTGATCCCCGCGATCTTCCACGACGGCACCGTCACGATCGCCGGCGGCTCCTCCCGCTACCAGGAAGGGGACACGGTCATCGTCATCTTCACCGAAGCGAAAAATATTCAGCGTTTCAACGATATTTTCGCATAAGGAGGCTGTATGAACTTTAAATCCCTGGGGCATTTTACGGCTCTGATCCTGTTCATAGAAGCCCTCCTGATGCTCCCCGCCCTGATCCTGTCCTTCGTCTTCGGAGAGACGCGCGCGACCGCGGCCTATCTTGAGACGCTGCTGATCATCCTGGTGCTGGGCGGCGTGCTCTGGCTCCTCAGCCGGGGCGAAAAAGCGGACGACTTCTATGAAAAGGAAGGTCTGGCCTGCGCGGGCATCTCGTGGATCGTGCTGGGCCTGACCGGCGCGCTGCCCTTCTTCCTTTCCGGGGAGATCCCCGCCTTTATCGACGCCTTCTTTGAAACCGTTTCCGGCTTTACCACGACGGGAGCCTCCATTCTTTCCGAGGTGGAAAGCCTGGACAAGAGCCTTCTGTACTGGCGCAGCTTTACGCACTGGATCGGCGGCATGGGCGTGCTGGTCTTCCTTCTGGCGCTGGTGCCGCGCGGAAGCCGCGGGTCCGGCTTTACTCTGCATATCCTGCGGGCGGAAAGCCCGGGTCCCGACGTCGGCAAGCTGGTGCCGCAGATCGGCCGGACAGCCCGCATCCTCTACCTGATCTATATCGTTCTGACGGCGATCGACGTGATCCTTCTGGCCTTCGACATGCCGCTTTTCGACGCCTTCTGCATCGCCTTCGGCACGGCGGGCACGGGCGGTTTTGCCGTGACGAACGCCGGCCTCGGCGGCTATTCAGGCTACGTGCAGTGGGTGACTACCCTCTTCATGTTCCTCTTCGGCGTCAACTTCAGCTGCTACTATCTTCTTTTAAAGAAAAGGCCCCTCAGCGTCCTGAAGGACGAAGAACTGCGCTTCTATTTCCTGACCTTCCTCGTATCCGGCCTGATCATCGCGCTGTGGATCCATCCGGCCGGCGGAAACGCGGAAGAGACCCTGCGGGCCTCCTTCTTCCAGGTGGCCTCCATCATGTCGACCACCGGCTTCGCCACGGCGGACTTTAACCTCTGGCCCACGCTTGCCAAAGGCATCCTGGTATTCCTGACGATCCTCGGCGCGAGCGCAGGCTCCACCGGCGGCGGCATGAAGTGCATCCGCCTGCAGCTCCTGTTCAAGGATCTGCGCAGCAATCTGAAAAGGATGATCCGGCCCGGCCGCATCTCCCTGGTCCGCAGCAACGGCAAGGCCGTCAGCGAGGGCGTGCTTTCGAACCTGCGCACCTATCTGGCCGCCTACGTGCTGATCGCGCTGGTCAGCTTCCTGCTCCTGACCCTGGACGGCAAGGACCTGACGACGACCATCACCGCCATGCTGGCCTGCTTCAACAACGTCGGTCCCGGTCTCTCCGAGGTCGGCCCCACGGGCAATTTCGGCAGCTTCAGCATCCTGTCCAAGCTGGTCCTGATCTTTGATATGCTGGCCGGAAGACTGGAGATCTTCCCGATCATCGCCCTGCTGTCCGGGACGACCTGGCGCCACAAATAAGGCTTTCCGCCTGAATATAAAAAACGCTGCGTGCGGCAGCCCTGCCGCGGAGTTTATGAAAAAGCACTTGACGCACGTACAGGTAATCATACTCGGCTATCTGATCATGGTACTTCTCGGTACCTTTCTGCTGGTGCTGCCTTTTTCCTCCGCCGACGGGCGCTCCGCCGGTTTTCTGAACTCGTTTTTCACCGCCGTCTCCGCATCCTGCGTCACCGGCCTGATCCGGCTGCCCACCGGCGGCAGCTGGTCTTTCTTCGGACAGATCGTTCTTCTGGTCCTGATCCAGATCGGCGGTCTCGGCTTTATGACCATCGCCACGGTCTTTTTCCTGCTGATCAACAAACAGATGCGGCTCTCCGCCCGGGAGACCATGGTGGAAAGCCTGAATTTAACGCGCATCGACGGCATCGCCCGCTTTTCCGGCAAGATCGTGGCCGGCACCCTGCTTTTTGAGGGGACCGGCACCGCCCTGCTGGCGATCCGCTTCATCCCCCGCTTCGGGCTCTGGCGCGGCCTCTGGCTCAGCCTCTTCCATGCCGTCTCCGCCTTCTGCAACGCCGGATTCGACCTGTTCAACGGGGCCGAAGCCGCACCGTCGCTCATGCTTTTCCACGACGACTGGCTGGTCTGCCTCACTATCATCCTGCTGATCGTGATCGGCGGTCTCGGCTTTCTGGTCTGGGACGACCTGCGCAAGCACCGTTTCCACTGGAAAAAGTACTCCCTGCACACGAAGCTGGTGCTGGTCACCTCCGCGGTGCTGCTCTTCGGCTCTGCCGTGCTCTTTCTGATCTTTGAAGCCCCGGCCTGGCAGAGCGCGGGAACGCCGCTCTCCGTGCAGATCCTGGAAGCGCTCTTTTCCTCCGCCACCGCGCGGACGGCCGGCTTTAATTCCACGGATACCGCCGCCTTAAGCGACGCCTCGAAGCTGCTGACCGTCCTTCTGATGCTGATCGGCGGCTCCCCGGGATCCACGGCCGGCGGCGTCAAGACCACGACCGTCGCGGTCCTCGTGCTTTCCGTTTTTGCCGCTTTCCGGGCGGAGAAGAAAGCCGCCGCCTTCGGGCGGAGCATCCCGCAGGAGACCGTCTTAAAGAGCCTGTCCGTCCTCCTGACCAATGCCGGCTGCGCCCTGACCGCCGCCGTCGCCATCTGCGCGCTGGAGAAGCTGCCCGCCCTGGACGTTCTCTTCGAGACCTTCTCGGCCATCGGCACGGTGGGGATGTCGACCGGCATCACCGCCGCCCTGCGTCCTTTTGCCGCCTGCCTGATCGCGCTGCTGATGTTTATGGGACGGGTCGGAAGCGTATCCTTCTCCGTCGCCCTGCTGGAAAAGAAGCAGAAGCTGCCTTTAAGTTACCCTGAAGAAGAAATCACCGTCGGCTAATGCCGGCATCCCCTTAACAAGGAGAAAGCTATGAAATCCTTTTTGATCATCGGACTCGGAAATTTCGGCTGCCTGCTCACCGAAGCCTTTTCCCGGCAGAACTGTGAGCTCATGGTCGTGGACAAGGACGAAGCGGCCTTAAGCCCCGTGCTTTCCTTCGGCGTTTCCGCCCGGGTCGGCGACGCCACGAACGAGGAGATCCTGCGGGCTTTTGATATCCCGTCCTTCGACGCCTGCTTCGTCAGCGTCGGCTCCGACTTCCAGACCAGCCTGGTCATCACCAACCTCCTGAAGGAGCTCGGCGCGAAATGCGTTTACAGCAAGGCAGCCGAAGGCGTCCAGGCCAAGTTCCTGCGGATGAGCGGCGCGGACCACATCATCTATCCGGAGAAGGAGGTGGCGGTGAATCTGGCCGTCAGCGCGTCCAACGACTCCATCTTCGATTCGATCCCGCTGATCGACGACTACAACATCTACGAGATCTCCGCGCCGGAGCAGTGGATCGGCCAGACGATCGGCGAACTGAACGTGCGCGCCAACTTTAACGTCAGCATTCTCGCGACCATGCGGAACGGCGTCGTCGCGCCCATGCCGCCCATCGACTACCGCTTCAACGCCGACGAGCACCTCATCGTCATGAGCAAAACGGACAACATTGAGCAGCTGCTGAATAAAGCTTGATTTTTCCGCACAATTTGCTATGATAACACAGTATGAAAACAAAAAGCCGTCCGCACTGCTGCGCCGCGCTTTTAAATGATTGAAGGAGGCATCATATGGATCGCATCTATATCTGTGATATTGCAGATGCGGAAGGCAAGACCATAAAGGTACAGGGCTTTGTGGACAACTACCGCGACTCCAAGGCCATGGCTTTTATCGTGTTAAAGGACATCACCGGCCGTCTGCAGGTCACCATCGAAAAGGAAAAGCTTCCGGCCGTGGCCGAAGCCATTTCCGGTCTGACCCCTGACAGCGTCATCACCGTCATCGGCACCGTGATCCAGAACGAATACGTCAAGCTCGGCGGCCGTGAAATGATCCCGGAACAGATCATCGTGGAATCCCTCGCCGAAGCGCTGCCCATCGCCCGCAAGAGCATCCCCGCCACGAAGAAGAAACAGGCGGTGGAGCGTTCCAGCATCGACCAGCGTCTGGATTACCGCTGGGTCGACCTGCGCACGGACGAAAACCAGCTGATCTTCAAGGCGCAGACCTGCATGATCAACGCCATGCGCGAGTTCCTGCTGAACCAGAACTTCATGGAGATCCATACGCCGAAGCTGATCGCGGCCGCCTCCGAAAGCGGCGCGGACGTCTTCGAGGTCAACTATTTCGACCGCAACGCCTACCTGGCCCAGAGCCCGCAGTTCTACAAGCAGATGGCCATGGCCGCCGGCTTCGAGCGCATCTTCGAGACCGGTCCCGTCTTCCGGGCGGAAAAGTCCTTCACCAACAAGCACACCACCGAGTTCACCGGCTTTGACCTTGAGATGAGCTACATCGATTCCTTCCGCGACGTCATGCAGGAAGAGGCGGAGCTGCTGACCTACGCGCTGCAGAAGGTGAAAGATGCTTACGGCAAGGAGATCGAGGAGATGTTCGGCATCCCGGTCGTCGTCCCCACCCTTCCCTTCCCGGAAGTCAAGCTGGCCGACCTATACAAGGGCCTGGAGGAGGAATTCGGCTATTCCGTACCAGATTCCGAAAAAGGCGACCTGACCACCGACGCCGAGCACTTGAGCTACGAATGGGTAAAGAAGCACTACGGCCACGAGTTCCTGTTCGTGACGGATTACAGCGCCGACAAGCGCGCCTTCTATCATATGCGCGACGAGAAGGGCATGCCGATGGGCTACGACCTGATCTGGCGCGGCACCGAGATCACCACCGGCGCCCAGCGTGAGCACCGCTACGCCCAGTTAAAGGCGCAGGCGGACGAGAAAGGTCTGGGCGAGGACGTCAAGTTCTATCTGGACTTCTTCCGCTACGGCTGCCCGCCTCACGGCGGCTTCGGTCTGGGCGTGGACCGTCTGACCATGCTGCTGGTCGGCCTGCCGATCAAGGAATGCATGTTCCTCTTCCGCGGTCCAAACCGTCTGACCCCGTAACCAACGGCTTAAGCTCAAAAAGCGGAAGCGGCTTTCATAGCCCGCTTCCGTTTTTTATTGCCTTTTTGACGAAAAAAAAAGAGCCCCCTTCGGAGGCTTTTCGAGGCGACGACCGGATTTGAACCGGTGCATCAGGGTTTTGCAGACCCACGCCTTACCACTTGGCTACGTCGCCTTATAAAAAAATGACTCCATCGGGATTCGAACCCGAGTTACCGCCGTGAAAGGGCGATGTCTTAACCACTTGACCATGGAGCCGTGAGCTCCCCGAGCAGGGCTCGAACCTGCAACACCTCGGTTAACAGCCGAGTGCTCTGCCATTGAGCTATCGAGGAAAGTGTGTTCAGGGTTTTGCGCCCTGAAAGCCGCATACCGAAGAAAGATAGTCGACTAGTAGAGAGACCTTCGACATGAAAGATCATTCAAAGCGCTGCGCGCTCTTTCATGTCTTCGGTTTGAGATCAAGTGTTAAGACCGATTAGTAACAGTCAGCTCCGTGCATTGCTGCACTTCCACCTCTGCCCTATCAACCTCGTCGTCTTCAAGGGGTCTTT
>JAEEUR010000088.1 GCA_016290595.1 Lachnospiraceae bacterium
GGATCACGAATTCGTTCGTGGCCTCGATATAGTAGACGTAGTCGTTGTCCTCCTTCTCACGCTTGGTCAGAGCGTCCGGGTTGTTGATGACGTCGCTGGCCGCCTTTTCGTAATCCTTCGCGCTCTTAAAGCCCATCTCCTTCCCGTGCTTTTCATAGTGCTCGTTCAGGAGCTTGCTGCTGCGGAAATAGTAGTCCTTGTAGGGCTTCTGCGTGGCGGCCGGCTCGGTTTGCGCGGCTTCGGTCTTTGCCGGCTGGGTCGCGGCCTGCGTCGAGGCGGAGGCTGCCTGCGTCCCGCTGTCTGCCTGTTCCGTCCCGATCGGGAGATACGTAATATCCGAATCCGCATCTCCGCCCGAAAAGAGCGGGATCTTGCCGGTAAAGGCCAGATAGAGCACCACGACCACCGCGATGATCGTCAGGATCGTTTTCAGATTCCACTGGATCTTGGGCATTTTGTTCATTGCTGTCCGCCTCCGATCTTCAGACTTTTCTCAAAGAGCTCCCGCGCCTCGCGCAGGCAGACCTTGTTGGCGCCGCCGGCGAATTCCTCCTCGCGGCGCTGCAGGGGGTCGTCTTCCCAGCCGCAGACCGGGCAGATCTCAAACGCGCTGCGTTCTTTGAAATAGTAGCGGCCGCAGCAGGGGCAGATCTTATCCGCCGGCGAGAGGAGGTAGTGGACCTTTTTCCCGGTCCGCACCGCGTAGGCGATCTCCGACGCCGTGCTGTCCCCGATATAGCCGTCCTGATTGATCACGAAGATGGCGTCCGCCATGTCGATCTTCCGCTTGTGCATATCGTCCAGCATGCGCTTGGTCTCTGTCTGCGTCCCCTCGTCCATGTTTTCCCAGACCTCTTCGTCGCCGCTGTGGCCGTACAGGCCGACCGAGATGACGATATAGCCCGCCAGCGTCAGCTGTTTGTTCGCCTCCTCAAAGGCCTTCCGGAACCGCGTGCTGCCGCAGAGCGTGATGACCGGATATTTACCTACCATAGAAACCTCCCCGGGACCGCGTCCCTTATTGAGATTTTACCGGAATATCATAGCATTTTGCGCGGCAAAGCGCAAGCTTGCGGGCTCAATTTCCCCTTTCCCGCCTTGACAATCCCCCTTCCGCTCTCTACAATGAAGAGGAAATCCGCTTTCGGGAGACGGTCTGACGCCGGAGCGGACGGAAAGGAAAACCATGCAGAACAGACGCCTGGGATATTTCAGCATCATTATGTGCGCCGTGATCTTCAGTACCATGGAGATCGCC
Source organism: Lachnospiraceae bacterium (assembly GCA_016290595.1). Taxonomy (GTDB): domain Bacteria; phylum Bacillota; class Clostridia; order Lachnospirales; family Lachnospiraceae; genus UBA6987. The sequence continues at coordinate 1,259 of JAEEUR010000088.1, forward strand.
CTAAAGAGCGTGAGCGGCGTCTTTTCGGCCCTGCAGATCACCGCGCTGCGCTTCCTGATCGGCGGGATGTGCCTCATCCCCTTCGCGTTTCACAGCTTAAAGAAGCGCGGCGAAAAGCTGGAGCAGCAGGATATCGGCTTCTTCCTCCGCCAGGGCCTGCTCTGCGTCGCCTTAAGCATGGTCTTCTACCAGCTGGGCGTGCAGTACAGCCCGGCCTCCGTCGTAGCGGTCGTTTTCTCCAGCAACGCCCTCTTCACCACCATCTTCGCGGGCCTGATCCTGAAGGAACCGCTCGGCAAGCAGCACTTCATCGCACTGGGCCTGGAGGTGATCGCGATCCTGCTGATCGTGGACCCGGCGCACCGGCAGCTGGATCCGCGCGGCATCATCTGCGCGCTGATCGGAGCTGTATTCTTTGCCCTCTACGGCGTCGGCGGGCGGCGCAAGAGCCAGAAGTACGGCAGCATCACCGTTTCCTGCGGCAGCATGCTCGTGGGCTCCCTGATCCTGATCGGCCTGATCCTGATCGGACGGATCCCGGCCGTGAGCGCGGCGCTCAAAGGGGCGGGCCTTTCGCTGCTCGCGGACGTGCCGCTCTTTCAGGGCATCCCGTCTTCGGCCCTGCCGGCCTTGCTGTACGTCGGCATCGTCGTGTCCGCCATCGGCTACGTCTTCCATATGCTGGGCTTTGAGAACACCTCCGCCCGGGAAGGCGCGCTGGTCTTCTTTATCAAGCCGATGCTGGCGCCGATCTTCGCCCTCATCTTCCTGCACGAGGAGATCCCGCCCGTCATGTGGGCCGGCATCGTGCTGTTCCTGATCGGGGCGGGCATCGCCATCGGGCTGATCCCGCTGCCGGGGAAGAAGAAGGAATAAGAGGCCGCTGTCAAATCCCGGCGCCGCAGATGAGAAAACGGAAAAAGCGAAGGATTTTGTCATGAAAGAGCCGACATTCTCTAAAACGGTATTAACATGTTTGAAATTTGTCCTGTTTCTGCCGCTTTCCAGTTTTTTTGTCTGGATAGGCGACCTCTTTGGCAGTGAAATCATCGCCTGCCTGCTATGGCCGCTGGTCCTGACCGCTTTCTATTTAATTTCCCGAAAAAAACTGATCCCGCCCGTGATCGCGGTAAACGGCATCCTGGCCGGAGTCCTGATTCTTGCTTTTACGGTTTCCATGATTCTGGCCGGCGGAAACACCGCCAGCCTTCTGATGAAGAAAGTTTTCTTCTGTGCCGGCTTTCTGTATCCCGGAATGATTGTCTTCACCGGAGAAATCGTCCTTCTGCTGGTTGTTTTGACATCACTGTCAGCCTTTTTCCTGTCAGTATTCCTGCAGAAGCGGGCGGCCGTACTGAAGAAAGCGGCGCCGGCTCTCGCAGCGGCCGTGATCTGTATCGCCGTGATGGGGTACTGCTACGCGAACAGTGATCTTGTCCGTTACGGCGGACACGGCTTCCAGTATATGCATGGGTATTCCAGCACAGATTTTGCGGAGTATACGGTCTACTATGAGCCGTCGAAGCTGGTAAAACCGGACAGCCCGGCGGAAATCTTCTTTGAAGGAGAAGAAAACATGCCGAAGCTCGACGGGGCCGAGGCCTGTTATCCGCTCTATGCGGCAGCAGCGAAAGCCGTTTACCGGAACATCGGAGAGATCGAAAGATCTTATCTGAATGACAAAGATATACAGTCATCCAACGGGAAGATCGTCCGATTCACCAATACGGTCCGGGGATTCTGGTGCCTGATCTATCCCATGAAGGGGGAATATACGGTAGACCTTTTCTTTGGCGCCAGACCTTCCGAAGATCAGCTGAAAGACGCCAGCTGGCAGAAAGTGGAACTGGAGATCACCCCGATCGGCCGGGAAGCGTTCATTTTCTTTGTCGAGCCGGACAATCCGGTCACGGATCTGACAAGTGATCAGCTCCGGCAGATTTATCACGGGAGCATCACCAACTGGGCTCAGGTCGGCGGAAAGGATCAGGAGATCTGCGCGTTTCAGCGTCCGAATAATTCCGGTTCTCAGACCATGATGCAGTACTTTATGGGTGATGTTACACTGAAAGCGCCGAAGACCTATGAATATGTCATGACGATGGGCGACGGGGTCGATCAGGTCGCGCAGTATGCCAACGAAGAGGGCGCCATCGGCTATTCTTTCCGTTACTTTGTAGAAGATCTGCACCAGGAAGGGAACGTCCGGGTCCTTTCCGTAGACGGCATACCGCCGACACTGGAAAACATAAAAAACGGAACCTATCCGCTTTCGGTGGATCTTTGTCTGATCAGCCGGAAGAACGATCCGAATCCGAATGTGCAAAAGATGATCGATTTCATGCTTTCCGATACCGGGCAGGAAATCGTGGAAAAAACAGGTTATGCGGGCGTCAGATGAAAGCGGTCTTCCAGGATCATTTCTTTGTAAAAAAAGTATATAAGCGCTTTATTCCGGAGACCCGTCAGCAGGGGAGGTCATAAAGATATGAATTACGAAGGCATTGAACACAAACCGAATCAGGAAACAGCCGCGGTTCAGGCTGCGGAATCCGCTCTTCCGGAAGAAAAATCAGAAAAGAAAAACGCGGAATTTTTCCGCGTCGTCAAATTCGTTCTCTTCTCCGCCAGCGCGGGGCTGATCGAAATGGGTACTTTCGCGCTGTTGAACGAAACCCTGCACTGGCCGTACTGGCTGAGCTACATGATCGCCCTGGTGCTCTCAGTCTTATGGAATTTTACCCTGAACCGCAAATTCACCTTCAAATCCGCCGCCAACGTACCCGTTGCCATGCTGAAGGTGGCCGCCTACTACGCGGTCTTCACCCCGCTCTCCTCCTGGCTGGAGCACGTCTATACCATGCAGTGGGATTGGAATGAATACCTGGCCACCGCCGCCAATATGATTCTGAACCTGATCACGGAGTTTCTGTACCAACGCTTCTTCGTGTTCGGAAACAGCCTGGATACCCAGGAGAAAAAGCCGGAATAAAAAAGACCGCCGGAGCGGTCTTACGCCTTAAGGCCCAGCAGGGCGGGAAGTCTGTTCCAGTTTCCGTCCGAAAGCGCGTACGTGCCGGCTTTTTCCGGATTAAACGGACCGGACGTTTCCGTCTCAAGATACAGGCTGTCCATGCCGAAGGCCTTCGCCACGGCGATATCCGTGTTCAGGTCGTTGCCCGTCATCAGGCAGTCCGATACGGACAGATCATATTTTTTCAGAAGCCCTTCCATGATTTTCACGGAGGGCTTTTTGATTTTGGCGTCCGAGGACAGCACGATGCCGTCGAAGGCGTCTGCCAGGCCCAGTGCCGTCAATTCCGGATTCGTAAAGCAGGCCTGGGCATTGCTGAGCAGGAAGATCTTCTTCCCCGCCGCGCGAAGCTGCTTAAACACCGGCCGCACCCAGGGATAAAGCCTCAGTTTCTGCGTGGACTGGATGCGGAAGAAAACGGCACTCGCTTCGATCAGAGACGGATCGGCTGTCACGTCTTTTGCGGCAAACAGATCCCGGAAGACCTCCCGCAGCTCCAGCTCGTACAAAGGATCGGGATCTTCCGCCTGCTTTTCGGCGCAAAGGCATAGGTATGCGTCCCGCAGGGTGTCCGGGCTTTCATAGAGCGCTCCGTGTTCGGCGTACCAGAGCTGAAGACGGAGCCAGAGCAGCGGCTCACGCTCGTCGGTGCGTATATCGACGAGCGTGCCGTAAAGATCGAAAATATAGTTGTCGTACCGTTTCATACAGTTCGTCCGCCGCGGCCCTGCCGCAGCGCCTTCCCTCCGGGATAATCTTGTTAATACCCCAGCGCCTTGCCGTCGCGGCGGGGATCGGCGGCGCCCTTTAAGGTCCCGTCAGCCTTTCGTTCGCAGGCCTGCACGCAGGGAAAGGTAAACCACTCTTCACCGGTATTGAGCGTATGTCCCATGGCCTTTAGAGCGTCGATCACGCTCTGCGGCACCCGGCGCTCCAGGATCAGCGTTCCGAAATCATCGTGCATGCGGACCGCGTCGATCGCGTCCTGAATATCCATGCCGTGGTCGATAACCTTGGTAATGACCTGCATGACGCCGGTGATGATGCGCGTGGTGCCCGGTGCGCCGAGCGCCAGCAGCGGCTGACCGTCTTTTAAAACCAGGGTCGGACTCATGGAGCTTAAAGGGCGCTTATTCGCGGCCAGTACGTTCGGGCTCTCCGGATCCAACGAGAAATCGACCAGGGTATCATTTAACAGGATGCCTGTCCCGGCCGCTACCAGACCGGAGGCAAAGGTCGCATCTACGGTCTTGGTAACCGTCACCATGTTTCCGGCCTTGTCTAAAATCGAGTAAGAAGTGGTGGACTCCGATTCAAAGGCCCAGAGATCGCCGGCCGCGTACTCGCCGGCCTTCGTCATATCGATACGCGCTGCCTGCGTTTTCGCGTAGTCCTTGCTGATAACGCCGCTCAGCGGCACGTCCACGTATTCCGGATCTCCCATATACTTGCTGCGGTCGGCAAAACCCAGCTTCATGACCTCTGACAGCAAGTGAAAATATTCCGCACTCTCCGGATCCATCGCAGCCACGTCGAAGTTTTCCAGAATATTCAGCATCTCGATAATGATGGAACCGCCGGAAGAAGGCAGGTTCGAGGAATAAATGTCACAGTCCCGGTAGGTTCCGTGAACCGCTTCGGTCACATGGATCTTATAGTTTGCAAAGTCCTCCATGGTGAGATATCCGCCTTCCGCCTGCACGGCAGCAACAATCTTCTGCGCAATCTCACCCTTGTAGAAAACTTCTTCTCCCTGCTCCGCGATCAGACGCAGCGTATTCGCCAGATCGGGGTTTTTGATGATGCTCCCCATGTCCCAGGGCATCTCATCCGGATCCAGATAGATCTTTGCCGTAGCCTCGAATTCCGAAATCTGCCGGTAGGCATCTTTGATGTCCCGGCTTGTAATCTTGGACACTTCAAAACCATTTTCCGCCATATCGATCGCCGGCTGCATGACGGTCTTCCGGTCCATAGTGCCGTAGGTGTCCAGCGCATAGAGCATGCCCTTCACCTCGCCGGGAACCGCGACCGACAGCGCGCCGATTTTATTCGCCTGGTCCTTTACCTGACCGTTTTCCAGCACTTCATACATATCCAGGCGGGCCGCCGCGCCGGAAATATCCCGGAAATCAATAAAGACGACCTCCCCGGTTTCCGCAAAGCGGACCGTCATAAACCCGCCGCCGCCGATCCCGGAGGATTGCTGCTCGGAGACGCCCAGGGCAAAACCGATGGCGACCGCCGCATCGATCGCGTTGCCGCCGGCTTTTAAAATATCGATCCCTATCCGGGTGGCGTCCTCGCGGCCCGTGGCGACCACGCCGTTTTCGCCGATAGCGTCCCGACCACCGGTATGGACGTGCTCGTTGCCGAAAGCGGTGGTCCCGGCAGGATCCGCCACCGTAACTGCAGGTGTCTGCGCCGCCGTGCTCTCAGACGGCTGCGCCGCGCTTTCCGTCGGTGCCGGCTGCTGCCCGCAGGCAGAAAGCAGCAGACAGAAGATCAGCAGGATCGAAACCAGTTTCTTTTTCATAAAGTCATTGCTCCTTGTGGGACAAGCCGAAAAAACGGCTGATGAAAACGTGCCTGGCGGCACGGATCCGTTTATCCTGTTTTTATTATACGCTTTCCGGGTTTTGAATGCCAGCCGCTTTCCCGACAAAGAAAGACCGGAAAAGGTTTTTCGCTTAAATCTATGCAGGCAGGAAGCGGAGCATGTTTACGGGAAAGAAGACGCTTCCGCGTCAGAGAAGGATCTCCTTCACCACCCGGTACGTTCCCAGCGCGCCGGCCGGAGAAGCCCCGATCAGGAAGCGCTCCGCCCGCAGAACGGCCGGCAGCGGCACGTCCTTCAGTTTTTCATAAAAACGCCTCACCAAGGCTGCATCCTCATCCAGGCACAGCGTCGTATGGAAAAGATAGTCCCGGTCGTATTCGTGGAGCGGAACGCCGAAACGCGTCTGAAGCAGTTCGTTCAGCCCGTCGTGGATGCGGTCCAGCGTTTCGTTTTCCCGCATGCGGATCCACGTGATCGCCGTATGGTATTCGATGCCGGAAACGGGGATCTCAAACGGCTTCTGCTTCCGGTAATACGTCTCCAGCGTGCCGACGACCTCAGGCGCACGGGCTTCGTCCATCTCAAAAGATATTTTCAGCGAGATATGAAAGGGCAGCGTCAGGTTGGAGTGTTTCACTCCCTCTTCTTTTTCCAGCTGCCGCACCCGCTCCCGGATGCCGGCCAGCTGCTCATCCACGTCGATTCCGGTCCAGATATACATGCTTTCCTCCCGTCCGGACGGACTGCCCGCGGCAGCTCCTCCTTTTTTCTTTGACAATCCTTCGTCCGTATTGTAGCATAAAAGCCGGAACAATTCACCTCCCCAAAGTGAGACTTTCCGCCTCCCCGTGCGATAAAGAGATGAAAGGGGAACCCTTTTTGGGATCAAACGGCAGGACGGAGCATGCGCCGCCCGCCAAAGAAAGGAGTAAGTCAATGGACAACGGTGCCTGCAGCTACCGCCGTTTCCTTGACGGGGATGACAGGGGCTTAGAGGAACTGGTACGGGATTATAAAGACGGTCTGATCTTCTTCCTGCTCGGTTTCACCGGCGATTTTCCGACGGCGGAGGAGCTCATGCAGGAGACCTTTTTCCGGCTGATCACTCGGAAGCCGGCTTTTCAGGAAAAATACCGTTTCAAGACCTGGCTGTATACGATCGCCCGGAACGTGGCCGTCGATTATCTGCGGCATCAGGCAAAGTCGGCGCCGCTTCCTTATGAGGAAGCAGCCGCGGGCCTGGCCGACGAGCGTGATCTGGAGCAGTCGTTCCTTCGGGAAGAACAAAAGATCAGCGTCCGGCAGGCTTTAAAGAAGCTGCCGCCGGATTACCGGCAGACGCTGTGGCTGCTCTTTTTCGAGGAGCTTTCTCCCGCCGAAGCCGGCCGCGTCCTGAAGAAGTCGCCGCGCCAGATGAAGAATCTCGTATACCGTGCCAAAGGCGCCCTGAAGTCTGAACTGGAAAAGGAGGGCTTTGAATATGAAGACTACACGTGAGATCACGGAAGAGCTGCTGGCGCGCCGTGACGAGTATCTGGCAGCCCGGCAGAAAAAAAGAAAAACGGTTCTAAAAGCGGGCGGGCTCGCATTCGTATTGGCCGCCGCCATGCTGGCGGTGTTCGGACTTGGGAAGCAGAGCCGCGTAAGCGCCCCCTCCGCCGCCGATCCGGCCGCTCTGAGCAGCTCCGGGCAGGCTGAAACGACCGGACGCGAAACGGGCGAAGCGGTCTCCACCAGACCCGCGCCGTTCCCGGGCCCCGGAGAAGACACGGATACCCGGCCGGCTCCGCAGGAAACGGATCCGCTTCCGACGCTGCCGGAGCAGGAAACACGGCCGGCCGTGACACCAACTCCGGAGGCAGCAACTGCGCCGGAAACAGAACCGCCTCCGGCGGCTGTGCCGACACCTCCGGCTGAGACCACGCCGGCCGGGACCACGCCGGCCGAAGCCGGCACCGCAGCGCCGCCGGCTGACGTCATCTGGGCGGATGATGTGTCCGGCGGAATCGATCCGGCTTCCTATGAGCCCTGGAACGGGAAATGGGTCGCCTATACGCTGGCGCAGGCGCTGCAAGAACAGCCGGAAGGCAGCGTGTTCGCCATCGCAGCCTCGCCGGTCATCGACGATCAGCTGGTGATCGACGGGAAAACGCTGGCCGAGTATGAGGCGGCCGCCCTGGAAGAAAGAATGCTGCCCGAAA
>JAEEUR010000016.1 GCA_016290595.1 Lachnospiraceae bacterium
TTAAAGGTGCCGTGCACGATGCCCTGCGGGCCGATATACATCCAGCCGCCGGCCGTCATCTGGCCGTAGTTCGCCACGCCCAGCGCCGCCGCCCGGTTGAAGTGCCTTAAGTCGTCGAAGGTGCCGACCATCAGGCCGTTCGTGATGATGACGCGCGGCGCCAGCTTGTGCGAGTGGAACAGGCCCAGCGGATGGCCGCTCATCACGACCAGGGTCTGCTCGTCGGTCAGCTCCTCCAGATATTTCTTGATCAGGCGGTACTGCATCCAGTTCTGGCAGACCTGGCCGGTCTCGCCGTAGGTGGTCAGCTCGTAAGGGTAGAGCGCCACGTCAAAATCGAGGTTGTTGTCGATCATGACCTGGATCGCCTTCCCCTCGATGCACTTTCCCTTATACTCGTCGATCGGCCGGCCGTGCAGCGCGCCTTCCGGACGGAAGCGGTAGCCGTAGATGCGGCCCCTCTCCTCCAGCTCGGCCGCGAATTCCTTCGCCATCTGCGCATGGTGATCCGGATGGATGTAGCGCAGGGCGTTCTGTATGGCCAGGACTTTGTCGTTTTCGGATAAAATCGCCTCCCGTTTCGGGGCCCGGCGGTAGCGCGGATCCATCTTCGGGTAAGCCGGCAGCTCGTAATCGAGCCGGATCTTCATGGCATCGGAATAATCGATCATGCTTTTGCCTTTCCTGATAAGCGTTCGGGGCACAGTCAGACCGGCCTCTGTCGCTTTTTTTATTCTTTTCCCGTATTTTGTTTCGTTATCGGAGATAAACCTGCTCCGGAATCCGTATTTACTATAACACGTTTTGAAGGAAATGAAAAGAGAAAACAGCCCTTTTCCTCCCGGGCCGATGATCCGGGGCATCCGGCCAGCCTCCTGCTCTGCCTGACGCCTTTTTCCTTCGCAAACGGCGGCCGGCTCTCCTTTTTTCTTGCTTCTTTTAGCCTTTTCCTGTATACTGGCGGTGTAATAACCAGTTCTGAAAACCCTCTTGAAGGAGGCCTTTTATGGCAAAATTAGTGGAATGTATCCCGAATTTCAGCGTGAGCCGGGAGCGGGATCCCGAAGTGTTCGGCGCGCTGGAAAGCTGCGCGAAAAGCATCCCCGGCTGCTTCCTGTTCGACGTCCAGTCCGACGGCAATCACAACCGCTGCGTCTTTACGCTCTTAGGCTCGCCCGAGGCCATCGAGGAGGCGGCGGTGAAGCTGACCGGTCTGGCCGCGGAAAAGATCGATATGCGGAAGCATACGGGCCAGCACCCGCGCATGGGCGCCACCGACGTGATCCCCTTTGTGCCGCAGACCGCGGACGTCAGCATGGAGGAATGCGTGGAGCTCTCCAAACGCGTCGCGAAGCGCATCTGGGAGGAATTCGGCATCCCTTCCTTCCTCTATGAGGACTCGGCCACCCGTCCCGAGCGGCGGAATCTGGCGGACTGCCGCCGGGGCCAGTTCGAAGGCATGCCGGAAAAGCTGCTGGAGCCCGACTGGGCGCCGGATTTCGGCGAGCGGAGGATCCACCCGACGGCCGGCATCACGGCTATCGGAGCCCGCATGCCGCTGGTCGCCTTCAACGTGAACCTGGACACGCAGGACTTAAGCATCGCGAAAAAGATCGCCAAAGCGATCCGCGGGTCCTCGGGGGGCTTCAAATACTGCAAGGCGATCGGCGTGGACTTAAAGGAGCGCGGCCTCGTGCAGGTCTCCATGAACATGGTCAATTACGAGGGCACGCCGCTCTACTACGTGTTCGAGATGATCCGCGCGCTGGCGGACCGCTATGGGGTGAGGATCATCGGCTCCGAGCTGGTGGGCTTAACGCCCGCCAAGGCGCTGATCGACTGCGCGGAGTACTATCTGAAGCTGGAAAACTTCGACTGCCGCAGCCAGGTGATGGAATACCATCTGATCGGAATGGAATAGGACAAGGACGAAAAAAGGCCTCCGCCGCAGCACGGCGGAGGCCTTTTGACGTCCCGGCTCAGAACAGGGTCGGGAAAGCGTTGCTGAAGTAAAAGCCGGCCAGCATGCTGGCCAGGTTGGCCAGGAACGCGTACAGGATCAGCTTTTTCTGCGAATGCTCCTCGTCATAGAGCTTCGAGGCGTAAACGGCGGCCTCGATGCCGAAAACCACCAGCTCGCAGATGCCGAAGCCCATCAGGTAAAAGAGGAAGACCGTCGGCATGCCGAATTTCCAGAGCGCGATATTGAGGAGCAGCTGCGTGATCAGGTTGGTGATCAGGATCACCCGCAGCTGATATTTCGACTTCAGTCCGAAGAGCAGGCCGATCAGCACTTCGATCAGCACCGTGACGATCAGGCGCGCCGCAAAGCCCAGCACGACACCGCCCTTTCCCAGATGCGAGCTGACCGTCAGGGCGAGGTGTTCCGGCACGGCCGTATAAACGGACTTGAAGGCGTAGCGCTCCAGCAGCGGACTTTCATAGAAACGGTTTTCGGCCTCCGAATACAGGAGGATCTTAAACGTATCCGGCGCCATGTAGGTCCAGTTCAGTTCTTTCGTTTCGGTCACGTTGACCAGGCGGCCGTTCAGGACGTAGCCGTCGATATCCGTATAGGCTTTGAATTTGAGCTCGATATCGCCGGGGATGCCCTGCGTCTGGTAAATGGAAAACTGGCCGCTCTCCGTCAGGATCGCCGCGTAGCATTCCCCGGCCGGCAGGCCTTGGAAGCTGACCCAGATCGAGGGCTTGGGGCCCATATCCGCCTTCACCGGCAGCACCGTGCCGAGCAGCACCGTCAGGCAGATACACAGAAATAAGGCGAAAGACCGATGATATCGCTTCATGGGAGATCTCCTTTTTACAAATCGGACGGTCGGCCGGCAGGAAAATACTCCTCCTTCCGCTTGTGACAGGAGGAGTATAACATATGTTCATATTTTTTTCAAGATTTATTCAAATATTTTTTCATTTCAGCCCTGACGGCTCCGAAAGCATCAGCCCAGCACCTCGTTTTTCTTATCCTGCAGCTCGGTGATCTGCTTTTTGCCCAGCGGGTACACGAAGCGCAGGATCAAAAAGACCAGCAGGAAAAGCACGGCGGGGATCATGACCGACGAATTGTACATGCTCTTTAATGCCTCGGCGCTTAGGCCTTCGGTCTTTAATTCGCTGCCGTTGTAGCCGATCTTAAGGAGCGGCACGTTGATCAGGATGGTCGCCACGGTCTGGCCGAGCTTGCGCATGAAGCTGTAGAAGGCGTAGCTGGTGGCCTCGTCGTTCAGGCCGTAGGTGACCTTGTTGTAGTCGATGGCGTCGGTCGCCATGGCCCAGATCAGCAGGAAGATGAAAGCTGTGCCGATGCCGCTCATCATGCAGGCGGCCAGATACAGCCAGACGTTCGTGACGCCGAAGAGGGCCAGCACGAAGAGGATCAGATAGAAGGCGGCGGCGAGCAGGATGCCGTAGGAGCAGACCTCGCGGCGGCCGTATTTATTGCCCATCCGGCTGGCGATGAACATGATGACCGCGACCGGCAGGTACTGGAAAACGGTGGGCAGCATGGTCAGGCCCGGCTGGCCGAAGTAGTGATGGAACAGGTAGCTGTTGTAGCCCTGTCCGAACATCTGCGCGGCCAGGAAAAGCATGCTGGCCAGGCTCACGGCCATGAAGGGGCGGCTCTTTAAAAGAATCCTGATGACCCGCATGGTCTCGCCCTTCTGGCGCGGCGCGGGCTGCGATTCGACCCGCTCCCTGCTCCATTTGTAGCAGAGCAGGTAGGCTAGGACGCTCAAAACGGCGATGACGATAGCTCCGATGAAGACCTTGCTCTGGCTCATCTGCTTGCTGCCGTCGGCGAGCTTGACGTAGCAGATGCTGGCGAGCACCATGGCGGGCATGGCGCCGAAGGTAGAACCGATGGAGCGGAACACGGACAGGGCGGAGCGCTCTTTATCGTCCGAGGTGATGACCTGCGCGAGCGATCCGTAGGGGATGTTGATGCAGGTGTAGAGCATGCCGAAGAAGATGTAGGTCAGGTAGATCCAGGCCAGGCGGCCGCCGGCGGAAAAGCCGCGCACGTCCAGGAACATCAGGACGGCGGCGACGGCGACGGGGACCGCGAAGATGCGGATCCACGGCCGGTAGCGGCCGTCTTTCCTAGGCTTCGCGCCGTCGATGAGGCGGCCCCAGATGGGGTCGTTGATCGCGTCCCAGACGCGGGCAACGATGGTCATGATCATGACGCTTAAGACGCTGATCTCCAGGACGTCGGTGTAATATTTGTTCAGGACGCTCTGGGTCAGGCCAAAGACCAGGCAGGATGCGAGATCGCCCATGGCGTAGCCGATCTTGTCCTTCATTTGGATGCCGCTGGTGCGGGCGATGTAGCTTTGCTCCACGTTGTTACCTCTCTGTATTTAATATATTTTTAACTTTGTCAAACACTTCTTTGAATCCGCTCTCCTTCCGGTAAAATACGGGGATCTGTCCGAGCGGGGCAGGCACGTTGAGGTCTACCGGGCCGTAGTGCTCCGCGCCGTCCCAGAGGCCGATCCATCTCCCCTCCGGTAAATGCACGCGGCGCGCGGTCTTCCCCTTCTCGATGACCGGGCAGACGAAGAGGTCGTCGCCCAGGAAATAGGCGTAAGGATCGCGGCTCTCCGCAAACTTGCCGGCCTCCCAGAAGTCCGGACGCAGGGCGGGGATGCCCTCCTTCGCGTCAGCCAGCAGCTTCTGCAGGTAAGGCTTTAACTGCACGTGCGTCTTCGTCAGCTGCACGGTGTAGGGCAGGACGGCCTCGTCGTACGGCTGGGCATTGGCCCAGGGGCGGAGCGCCTCGTGGCTGCGCATAAGCGGCGAGAAGGCACACATCTCCATCCAGCGGGTGATCAGCTCCGGACCGCGCTTCAGCTTGCCGAAGGAGAAGAAACCGCCGATATCGCAGTGCACGAGCGGGACGCCCGAGAAGCCCAGCGAGAAGCTGGCGGGCAGCACGCAGGGCATGCCGTAGTCCTTCGTCCAGTCGGTGTGCTGGTCGCCGTTCCAGAGGATCGGGGCCCAGCGCTCCACGCCCGGATAGCCGGAGCGCACGAAGAACATCTCGTCCCCGCGGCCGAATTCCTCCAGCGCTTCGCGGTTGATCCGCGCCCAGAGCACCGGCCAGACGTTGTGAAGCGCCGCCGGCTCGCCTTCGTGGATCACGCAGTCCGTGGGCAGGTATTCGCCGAAGTCGGCCATCCAGCCGGAGATGCCGAGCGCGAGCATGTTGTCGCGGATCAGGGTCTCTTTGATAAAGCGCACGACGGCCGGATCGGTCAGGTCCAGCATGCCGGCATCGAAGGTCGTGGATTTGATATGGTAGATGCTGCCGTCCTGGCGGCGGATGAGGTAGCCCTTCTCGGCGCATTCCTCGTACAGGCGGCCGCCCTTGACCAGGTAGGGGTTGATGTAGGCCAGGAAGCGGATGCCGCGCGCGTTCAGCTTCCGGATGGCTTCCGCAAGGCCGGGGTAGAGTTCCTTGCTCTCCTCCCAGTTCCACCAGACCTGCTTGCCCATGACCGTGCGGTTCTCGCCGCACCAGTCCTGACACCAGACGGCGCTGATCTTCGCGCCGGCGTCCTGCAGGGCGAAGGCTTTCTCCAGCACGCGGTCGGTGCCGCCCTGCACGCCCAGGATCATGCCGTCCAGGCACCAGTCCGGCAGCCCCTGGCCGATGGGCCGTATCCGCGCCAGGCGCTTTGCCTGCTCGCGGAAGCTCCCCGCCTGCGAGAGGATCAGCCTGGCCGGGCAGGCGTCGAAGCTGAAACGGCTGCGTTCTTCCTCCAGGCGGCTGATGCCGTCCGACGGCGTCTCGAAATACAGCATCAGCCCGCTGTCCGTGACGAAGACGGGCATCGGCGCGTAGCTGCCGATCTGCGAGTGTTCTTTTTCCTTATACAGGAAGCGCGGCAGCAGGGTCTTTTCGAGGATCGTGGAGGCCTTGATGTGCTCCGAGACGAAATTGACCACGTGCTCGCCCTTTAAGTTGACCTTGCGGTACTGCTCGCCGCCGCCGAAGACGCCCTCGCCGGGCACGGCGGGCAGATCGATCTCATAGCCCCAGCCGTCTTCGCCGGAAAAACTGGCGGCGATCATGCCGGGTTCCGGCTCGGAAAGGGTCAGGCCGAGCTGACGTCCGCCGCCTGACAGGAGCAGAACGTCTGCCGCATCTTCCGGCTGCCGGATCTCAGTCAGCGGGATGCGTTCCTTTTCCACCACGGTCTCCTTGACCGTACCGCGGTTGGTCTCGTAGCTTTTTTCGCGGCGCACGGCCGTGGCGAAGGGCTGCTCCGGACTGTGAAGCGTCAGGGACCGGCCGCTCAGTTCTATGGTCCAGGTTCCGTTTTTGAGTTTGCTGTTCATGCTTTCTCCGTCAATATTCGTATACTTCAAAGCCGTACATCTTCGCCAGGGCTTTCAGGGTCCCGGCGTGACGGCCCTTCATCACCACGTAGTGCGGCTCGAAGCCCGCCTCCACGCTCTCCTCCACCAGACGGCGGCAGTCCGCGTCCGTCCGGATCACGATCGACGTCCCGATGAACTGCTTCGGCTTATCCAGCGCTTCACCTTCGGCAATGAAGAAGCGGAAGCTTCCGTCCGGCTCGCGTCCGATGCGGAAAATCGTCGCCTCCGGGAAGGCCTCGCAGCCGAAATCCATAGCCGGGCCGATCTTCCGGTTCGGATGCACGCCCACCGACGCGCCGGTATCTTTCCGGGCCATCGAGCAGGGCGCCATGCCGCAGTGCCAGAAGGTCAGGGTGTTTTCCGTCTCATCCAGCGAGACCGGATCTCCGAAGAAGACCGCTTCGCCCGAGAGCTGCCGGCCCATCCACATCGAAAGCGCGCCGTACAGATCCGCCTCGCAGGCGGCGGCGACGCCCTCGTCGTTGAGGAGCGAGAGCACCGTGCAGACCGGCGTGCCGAATTCGGTGAAGAAATCCGGCCAGCAGCGGCTGGCGAGCGCCCCGATCCCGCGCTCCCGCACGAAATCGCTGTAGGCCTTGTACAGTCTCGCATGGTCCAGCCGGTTTTTCTGCGGCGTGTTTTCCAGCCCGCAGGTAGCGCAGGCCGTTTTTTCCAGCCAGTCCGCGCACTCTTCGTCCGTAAAGCTCTTCGCCTTCCCGATCAGCTCGCGAGCCTCGATGCTCTCCAGCTCCGCACCGAAGACGTGCATCAGCTCCGCGTCCAGCGCGCGGCCGAAGCCGAAGCCCTGGGGCGTATGTCCGACGGCCGCGATCCGAAGCGACCGCACCGCCTTCTTCAGGGCGGCGGCGGCGGTGTTTTCGGCGATCGCCTGCCGCACGCTCTCCTCTTCCGGAGAACCGAAAACGTAGGCGAAGGGCCGGCCGCCGAAGTTCCGTAAGGTATGCGCCGCCGAATACGCGCCGGTCAGGGAATTTAAGCGCAGGCGGCCGCCGTCGATCACCGGCTCGCGCAGCGTCCAGAGCAGGACCGGCCCGTCATAGACGCGCAGCAGCTCGGACATATAGGCCGCGTTCGCAAAGGTCAGGTTCTGGAAAACCACCAGATCCGGCCGCAGCGGCTTCAGAAAATCCCGCAGCGCCTCCACGGAAAGCAGAGGCTCCGCCGGGACGGCAAAGCGTTCATCGACGCTCTTTACCAGTTTCACGGAACGCGCAAACTGATCGCGGGCGCTTTCCATGTGAAAAGTCCCGACGCCGACAGGCAGATAAACAGGGCAAAAAGTCTCCATAAGACCTCCCGAAACGATCGATTTCATTCCCGTTTATCATACCTTTTGAAAGGGTCCCGTGTCAACGGCAAACTGAAAGAGAAAAATGGGAATACCGCGCGGCCGCCGCCTTTCGCCTTGACTTTCCGCAGGCGAAGACCTAAACTGGAGACTGGGATCGGAGGATCCTGAACTATTCCGTCAACAAGGAGGGTCTGCTCTTGGAGCCGAATCTGAAAGACCGCGCGCTGGACGTCCGCTGCGATACGCTCCGCGCCATCGGTCACCTGGGCGTCGGGCACGTCGGCGGCTGCCTGTCCGTCGTGGAGCTGCTGACCGTTCTGTATTTTGAAGCCATGCATATCGATCCGGCGCAGCCGAAAATGCCGGGCCGCGACCGCTTTATCTGCTCGAAAGGGCACGCGGGGCCTGCCGTTTACGCAGCGCTGGCGAACCGCGGCTACTTCCCGAAAGAAATGCTGCTCACCCTGAACCAGGGCGGCACGGACCTGCCCTCCCACTGCGACATGAACCGCACGCCGGGCATCGATATGACTACCGGCTCGCTGGGACAGGGCTTTTCCTGCGCCGTCGGCGCGGCGCTCGGCTCGAAGCTGGAGGCGGACGGCGCGGCCGTCTACGCCCTGATCGGCGACGGCGAGAGCCAGGAGGGCCAGATCTGGGAGGCCGCCATGTTCGCAGCCGCCAAAAAGCTGGACAATCTCATCGCCTTTACCGATTACAACAAGCTGCAGATCGACGGGTCCGTCGCGGAGGTGAACGATATCGCGCCGCTGGCCGCCAAATGGCAGGCCTTCGGCTGGAACGTGATCGAAGCGGAGGACGGCAACGATCTGGAGCAGGTCCGGCTGGCCGTTCAGACTGCGCAAAAGCAGCGCGGTTCGGGCCGCCCGACCATGGTGATCCTGAACACGAAGAAGGGCTGCGGCGTGAAGTGGATCGAAGACATGGGCACCGGCAACCACAACTGCCCGCTCAGCGAGGCGCAGGCGGAGGAAGCCATCCGGGCGCTGCGGGAAGCGGCCGCTCAGGATAAGGCTGCCGCGTGCGGAAAGGAGGCATAGGATCATGGAAATGAGAGCCGTCTATGCGGAATGCCTCGCCGGGCTCATGGAAGCGGACCGGCACGTGGTGGTGCTGGACGCGGATCTGGCCAAGGCCAGCGGTACGCTTGCCCTGTACAAACGTTTCCCGAAGCAGATGTTCGACTGCGGCGTGGCCGAGCAGAACATGGCCTCCATCGCGGCCGGGCTCGCGAGCTACGGCTTTACGCCCTGGATCGAAAGCTTCACCGCCTTTTCCTCCCGCCGCATCTGCGACCAGATCGCCATCTCCATCGCCTACGCGGGGATGAACGTGAAGATCGTCGGGTCGGACCCCGGCATCGCGGCCGAATTAAACGGGGGCACGCACATGAGCATGGAGGATATCGGCGTGCTGCGCTCCATCCCCGGCCTGGTGATCGTGGAACCGGTCGACGACGTGCAGCTGAGGGCCATGATGCCCGTGCTGCAGGCGTACCCGCACCCGGTCTATCTGCGCCTCTTCCGCAAGGAAACTCCGCGCGTTTTCGGAGAGGATTACCGCTTCGAGCTGTTCAAGGCGGACCTCTTAAGGCCCGGGAAGGATCTCACGATCTTTGTCAGCGGCTTTCTGACCGCCGACGCCCTGGCCGCCGCCGATGAGCTGGCCCGGGAAGGGGTCGAAGCTGAAGTCATCAATATCCACACCATCAAGCCGATCGACCGGGAGACGGTCATCGAGTCCGCCCGCAGGACCGGCCGCGTCCTGACCGTCGAGAACCACAACGTGATCGGCGGCCTTCACTCGGCGGTGCTGGAAGCCCTGGCCGGCGAACGCATCCCGGCGGCGGCCGTAGGCGTTCAGGACCGCTTCGGGGAGGTCGGCAAGCTGCCGTATTTAAAGGAAGCGCTGGGCCTGACGCAGGAGAACATCCTGCAGAAGGCGCGGATGCTGCTGGAAATGTAACGAATCAGCAACGCGCCGAGCGCGCCCGAACACAACTTTTGGGAGACCATTGAAGAGACCTGACTGCTCTTCTATTCCGGGAGGTCTCTGAACGGTCTCCAAAAAGTTCGTGTCGAGGCAGCAAGGCGGTTATAATATCTTGAACCTCTCCCGCATCCGGGAGGAATTAGGAAGGAGAAAACATGAAACTTGCCATCGGAAGCGATAAATCCGGCTTCGCCGTCAAGGAAGCCGTCAAAGCTTGGCTCATCGAAGCCGGCTATGAATTCGACGATCTCGGCACCACGGATCTGAACGAAGTCCACCCCTACTATCAGGTGGCCTCCGAGACCGCGCCGCGCGTCGCCGCCGGCGAATACGATAAGGCCGTCCTGATCTGCGGGACCGGCGCCGGCATGTGCGTCGTCTCGAACAAGTTCAAAGGCGTCTCCGCGGTCGCCTGCGAAAGCCTGTACGCCGCGAAGATGGCCCGCGCCATCAACAACGCGAACGTCCTTTGCATGGGCGGCTGGATCGTCGGGCCCGAGATGGCCGTCGAGATGGTCAAGACCTTCCTGAACACCGAATGGTGCCAGGATCTGGAGGACTGGCGCGCTGCCAACATGCACAAATTCGCCGCGCAGCTTCATGCCATCGAGGACAGGATCTATGGATAACTTTGTTTACGCGCAGCCGGTCCGGATCCGCTTCGGCGAAGGCTGCCTTCTGGCGCTGCCGGAGGTCCTGAAGGAGTTCGGGATCGAACGCTGCGTGCTGGTCTGCGGCCGTCACTTTGCCGCCCGGGCCGAAGTGCTGCAGCAGGAGATCCCCGCCATCCGTGCCGTATTTTCGGAAGTCGAACCCAATCCGCAGCTTTCCGGCGCGGCTGAGACCGCCCGCCTGGCGCGGGAATGCAAGGCGCAGGCCGTCGTCGGCATCGGCGGCGGCAGCGCGCTGGATACCGCCAAGTTCGCGGCTGCCATCGCTCCGGGCAGCGCAGATCCGGAGGCGTACTATCACGGCGAAGTCCCCTTCCCGTCCGATCCGCTCGCCGTCATTTGCGTCCCCACCACGTCCGGCACAGGCAGCGAGGTCACGCAGGTCTCCGTCATCAGCCACGGAGCGGAAAAGCGGACCATCAACCACCCGGCCTTCATGCCGAAGGCGGCCCTCGTGGATCCGGCTCTTACCTATTCCGTCTCTCCGTACACCACCATGATCACCGGCCTGGACGCCCTCTGCCACGCCGTCGAAGGCTACTGGAGCAGATATCACCAGCCGATCCCGGAACTGTACGCCGCCGAGGCGGTGCGCCTGATCCTGGATAATCTGGAAACGGCTTATCGCGACGGCAGCAACAAAGAAGCCCGTGCCGCGCTCTCCTACGCCTCGCTCCTGGGCGGCCTGTCCTTTGCGCAGACCAAGACCGCGGCCTGCCACGCCTGCAGCTACCCCTTAAGCGAGCTTTACCACCTGCCGCACGGCGAAGCCTGCGCCTTCACCTTTGACAGCCTCGTGCGCCTGAATGCGGACGAAAGGCTGGAAGCGCTCTGCCGCCGGGCGGGGCTTTCCGGCAGCGAAGAGCTGGCGGAGCGCATCGCCGCCTTCAAAAAGACGGCCGGCCTGAAAACGCGCCTCTCCGAGCTCGGCGAAGTCGATACCGCCGCCCTGGCCGCCGCCTGCGCCGCGCATCCGCTCATGAACAACAATCCCGTCCCGCTGGATGCGGCCGCGTTAAAGGCCATGTTCGAGGCGCTGCGCTGAGCGCTCTCCGGAAGTTTCCTGCCGGGCTGGAACGCAAAATGTGAATTTTCACTTTCCCGTGAAAAGTTCTTGCGCTTTCCGGAAGAAAGCCTTATAATAGAGCGGCTAACGATTTTTCGGAGGTTCTTTACTATGAAGCGTTACAGCAAGATCCTTGCACTGTTCTTAGCCCTGATGCTGCTGATGAGCGGCTGCGGCAGCAACCCGGACTCCTACGCGGAGAAAGTGGCGGCCACCTACGGCGATCAGACCGTTTACCTGGACGAGGCCAACTTCTGGCTGCGCTACGAGCAGATGGGCTACAGCTACATCGCATATATTTACCAGTATTATTACCGCGTCTCCAACATCTGGTCTCTGGAAAGCGGCCGCCGGACGCAGACCTATGAGGAATCGGCCAAGGAAGATACCATGGCCGCCTTCTTGCAGATGTTCATCCTGCTGGACCATGCCGACGAATACAAGATCACGCTGACCGACGACGATTACGCCAAGATCGATGCCATCATCGCCGAGCTGCGGACCGACTACGCCGACTCCCTCTTTGCCGAGAGCGCCATCGGCAGCTATCCGGATGCGAAGCTGCGGGAATCCATCGCCCAGCGGACGAAGGCCGTCAAGGTCTGGAACGCGGTGCGTGAGCAAGCCACGGTGAACGTCAGCGATGAGGACGCCAAGAGCTTCTCCGTCCACTATTTCCAGATCACCTCTTCCGCCAAGATCACGCCTGAAGGCGGCAGCGAGCTGACCGGTGAAGCGATCGCCGAATATCTGACCAACGAGCTGGTCAACGGCACGAGCTTCGAGACCTTAAAGTCCACCTTCTCCACTCTCACGGCCGGCGACGTCTCCTACCGCTGGAACGATGAGGACACCATGAACCGTCCGCAGAACCGTCTGGGCCGCGTGCTGACCGACGGCCGCGTGACCTGGCAGAAGGACGGCGACAGCTGGTACGTCGTGCAGTGCATCTCCGCCGATGACAAAGACGCCGCCGCCGAAGCCAGAGCGACGCTGGAAAGCCGGCAGAAGGAAGCCCACTTCAACGAAGTGTACGCCGAATGGGCCAAGTCCGCGAAGAAATTCTCCGTCAAGAAGGCCTTCAACGATCTGCCGATCATCATCTCCGAGTAAGGGTCTTCCGGCAGACAAAAAGAGAGCGCCGCAGCTTTTGGGCTGCGGCGCTCTCTTTTTGTCTGCTCCGGCTTCAGACCGGCGCGGTGATCTCCTTCAGCCAGGCAGCTTCCTCCGCCGTCAGGCCGCTCCGCAAGCGCTCGTAAACCATCGCGTGATACGCGTTCAGCGCGGCTTTTTCGTCCGGAGCCAGCAGCTCCGTCATCACCGGCGTCAAGTCGATGGGGCAGAGCGTCAGGTTTTCGAAGCGGTAGAACTGGCCGTATTCGTTGACCTCGTCCGCCACGCAAAGCAGCTCGTTCTCGATGCGGATGCCGTACTCGCCCTCCGTATAGATGCCCGGCTCGTCCGTGGTGACCATGCCCGGCTCCAGCTCCACCAGTCCCTCCGGCACGGCCGGCTTGGCCCAGCGGAAGCCGTTCGGTCCTTCGTGCACGTTCAGGCAGAAGCCGACGCCGTGGCCCGTGCCGCAGCGGTAGTCGATGCCCAGATCCCAGACCGGCCCGCGGGCCAGGATATCCAGGAAATAGCAGGTCGAACCCTTCAGGAACTTTGCCGCGCCCAGGCGCAGGAAGCTGCGCAGCACCGCGGTATAGTGGCGTTTTTCCTTTTCCGTAAGCGGTCCCATCGCGACGGTCCGCGTGATATCCGTGGTGCCGTCGTAATACTGGCCGCCGGAATCCACCAGCAGGAAGCCCTGCTTTTTGATCATCGAATAATTCGAAGGCGTGGCGGAATAGTGCATCATGGCGGCGTTCGGGCCCATAGCCGCGATGGTGCCGAAGGACAGCTCAAAGGCGCCCTGCTCCCGGCGGCACTTTTCCAGATAGTCGCTGACGTCGATCTCGCTTAAGGACTCCGGATCCGGGTGATGCATCAGCCAGTACAGCCACTTGACCATGGCCACGCCGTCCTTGCGGTGCGACTCGCGCAGGGCATCCTGTTCCACCGGATTCTTGACGCATTTCATGAGCGTGGTCGGGTTGATCTTTTGGATCTTCTCCGCGTCCGCGGGCAGCGAAGCCGCCAGCAGATACGCGGTCTTTGCCGGATCGAACAGGACCTTCGCCTTTTCGCCCGCGTCGGCCGCCGCCGTCCAGATCTCCTCGTATTCCTTTAATTCGACGCCCTGCTCCGCCAGCGCTTTCCTGACGTCCTCGCCGAAACGTTCGCGGCGGCAGTAGAGCACGGCGTCCTCTTCGCTCAACTTCACGAAGCCGAAAACGACCGGGTTGTTGGGAACGTCGTCGGCGCGCAGGTTGAGGAGCCAGGCGATGTCATCCAGAGAGGAGATAAAGTGCAATGCGGCGCCGGCTTCCTTCATTTTTTCCCGGACCGCCGCGATCTTTTCGGCCGCCGTCCGGCCCGTATATTTAACGTCCAGCAGGAAGGGCTTAGAGAAGCTCTGCGCCGGCCGGTCGGTCCAGACGGCGCCGAGAAGATCCCGGCCCGCCTTAAAGGAAACCGCCTTGCCTTCCAGCGCTTTTTTCCAGTCCTCCGCCAGCTTCACGGTGGTCATGCGGCCGTCGAAGCCCAGGACCTCGCCGTCCTTCAGTTCCTGCTTCAGGAATTCCGGAACGGTGGGCACGCCAGCCTGCGCCATGCGCATCAGCTCGAATTCGCTGCCGGACAGCTCCCGTTCGGCCTGAATGAAATAGCGGCCGTCCGTCCAGAGCAGGGCTTTTTCCTTCCCCACCAGGACCGTGCCGGCCGAGCCGGTAAAGCCGCTGATAAAACGCATCGTGCGGAAATAATCGCTTAAATACTCCGAACCGTGGCAGTCGCCCGAAGGAACGATATACCAGTCGATCCCGTCTTTTGCCATCTCGGCCCGCAGGGCCGCCAGTCTTTCGTTGATCGTCGTCATCTCAGTGCTCCTTGACAAGCTGTGTTTTTACAATAAACGCCTCGCGCCCGGGACGAAAACTTTCTCGGACCCGGTTCCAAGGGTCCTCGAAAGTATTGTCCGGCTCGCTCGGCGCCGTGTCACTCCCTGATATGCTCCATCCCCTGGCTTAAGATCGACACGATGTGGTCGTCCGCCAGCGAATAAAAGATCGTTTTGCCGTCCCGTCTGGCCTTCACCAGATCCATCTGCTTTAAGATCCGCAGCTGGTGCGAGATCGCCGGCTGCGTCATGCCTAAAAGCTGCGCGATATCGCAGACGCAGGTCTCCGAGCAGAGCAGCACGTAAAGGATCCGGATGCGGGTGGAATCCGCGAAGACCTTGAAAAAGTCCGCCAGCGAATACAGTTCCTCTTCATCCGGGATCGATTCCAGCACCTTCCGCACCAGTTCCGGGTGGACGTGCTTTGCGCCGCAGAGTTCTAAGGGCTCTGCGGCGCGTCTTGCCGTTTTTTCTTCAAATCCGCTCATGACAGGATCGGAATATGGTCCGGATCACCCACCATGCGGGTCCCGTTTGCGATCCGGGTCTTCTTGTCCACGATACAGTTCTCCAGCACCACGTCGTCGCCCACGTAGACGTCGTCCATCAGGATGCAGTTTTTCACGTTGCTGCGGTCGCCCACATAAACTTTCTTGAACAGGACGGAATCCGCAACGGTCCCGTTGACGATGCCGCCGCCGGCCACCAGCGAATTCGAAACGCGGGCCGAGCCGTTGAACTTGGCGGGCGGGTTGTCGTCCACCTTGGTGTGGATGACCGGATGCTCGCTGAAGAAGAAACTGCGCAGCTTCGGATCCAGGAAATCCTTATTGCAGTCAAAATAGGCCTTCACCGACGCGATATTCGTCCAGTAAGTCTCCAGCATGTACGCCATGATCTTGCGCTCCGCCAGATGCGGGATGATCATCTCCGTGACCAGATGGCACTTGTCCTCGCGGGCAGCCTCCTCCAGCAGCTGGATCAGGTGCCGGCGGCGGATCACGTAGATGCCGCAGTTGATGATCTGCTCGTTGGGGGAGGAATGTTCATCCTTCTCCGCCCAGGAAACGATGCGGCCGTCGCCGTCCAGCTGCAGCACGCCGAAGCGTTCGCTCTCGGCCTTCGGCATCCGCTTGCAGACGATGGTCATCTCCGCGCCGGTGGCGGCGTGGCGTTCCAGCACCTCGTTGTAGTCCAGCTTGTAGACGCCGTCGCCGGAAGCGATGATCACGTAGGGCTCGTGACGCTCCTTGATAAAGTCCAGGTTCTGGATCAGGGCGTCCGCCGTGCCGCGGTACCAGTGCGTGTTTTCCGGCGTGATGGTCGGATTTAAGAGGTACAGGCCGCCCTGTTTGCGGCCGAAATCCCACCACTTGGAGGAGCTTAAGTGAATATTCAGCGAGCGGGAGCTGTACTGCGTGACCACCGCCACGGTCCCGACGCCCGAATTGCTCATGTTGCTCAGGGAAAAGTCAATGCTGCGGTAGGTGCCCGCCAGCGGCATGGCCGCCACGGCCCGTTTCGCGGTCAGGCTCTCCAGACGGCTGGAGCCGCCCCCTGCCAAAATGATACCGACTGCCTTCATGCCCGGCCTCCCTTCTTGATGATGTAATCACCGGATTCCAGCACACCGTTCGGATAGTCTTCCGGCACGGTCTTGCCCATGATCGCCACGTTCTTGCCGATGCTTACGTTCTCCGGGATGACGCTGTTCGCGCCGACCACCGTAATATCGTTGTTGTATACGCGCGGATCCAGCCGGGAAGCAGCGAAGAAGCCCTCTCCGATATGGGTGCCGGCGCCGATCACCGTGTTTTCGGCAATGATCGCCTTGCGGATCACCGCGCCTTCCCCGATCACCACGCCGTTCATGATGACCGAATCCCGGATCTTCGCGCCCGGTGCGATCTTAACGTTCGCGCCCAGCACGGAATGCTTGACCGACCCCTCAATGCTGCTGCCGTCGCCGACGATGGACGATTCGGCTTTGCCGCCTTCGGCGATATAGGCCGGCGGATACGCTTCCGCGGAGGTGTAGATCTGCCAGAATTCCTCATAGAGGTTGAACTCCGGCACCAGATCCGTCAGCTCCATATTGGCTTCCCAGTAGGTGCCCAGCGTCCCGACGTCCTTCCAGTAGCTGTTGAACTGGTAGGAATAGAGCTTGCCGCCCCGTCTGTGGATGTGCGGGATCACGTGCATGCCGAAGTCGCAGTTCGGTACGTTGGAAAGCTCCTGCAGTTCATTTTTCAGGGTCTTGAAGTTGAAGATATAGATGCCCATGGAGGCCAGATTGCTGCGCGGATTCTTCGGCTTTTCCTCAAAATCCGTGATGCGTCCTTCCGCATCCGTGATCATGATGCCGTAGCGGGACGCCTCGTCCCACGGGACGGGCATGACGGCGATGGTCGCTTCCGCGCCGGCGCTGACGTGCCGCGAGAGCATGTCTTCATAATCCATCTTGTAGATATGGTCGCCGGAAAGGATCAGCACGTAGTCGGGATTGTACTGCTCCATAAATTCCAGGTTCTGATAGATGGCGTTGGCCGTTCCGGTATACCACTCGCTGTCGCCGGTCTTTTCATAGGGCGGCAGGATGGTCACGCCGCCGAACTGCTTGTCCAGATCCCACGGGATCCCGATCCCGATATGGGAGTTCAGCTGCAGGGGACGGTACTGGGTCAGAACGCCTACGGTATCTACGCCGGAGTTGACGCAGTTGCTTAAGGGGAAATCGATGATCCGGTATTTCCCGCCGAAAGCCACGGCCGGTTTTGCCATTCCCTGGGTCAGCGCGCCGAGACGGCTTCCCTGTCCGCCGGCCAGCAGCATGGCAATCATCTGCTTTTTCACGGTATTCCCTCCTGTGAATGATTGTTTGGCTTCAGTATAGCACAGATGTGCATAAAAAAAAAGCCCCGTAAGAGGCTTTGTACTGTTCCGCATGCGTTATGCCGCCGTTTTTTCGGCCGGAGCGTTCTCCGCCTCCCGCCACATCCTCTTCCGGATCAGCAGCATATAGATCAGCAGGAACAGCATGGCGAAGCTCCAGCCGAAGGGAAAGCTGGCGTTGATGACGCAGATCTCGCCGGGCCAGCGGGCCGTCGCCAGCGCAAGAAACAGCTGCCGCATCGCGACCATGGCCGCCAGGGTCAGGATCATGGGCATGCGGCTCTTCCCGTAACCCCTTAAGTAGCCGAGCAGGACCTCGCGGACCACCATGACGCTGTAGAAGGGCAGCAGGAAATGCACCATACTGACGGCCGCGTCTATCACTTCCTGTTCTTCGCTGAAAAGACCGGCTACCGGCTCGGCAAAGAAAGCCAGCGAGATGGCCAGCACGGCGGTCACGGCCGCGCATAAGGCCAGGCCGTACCAGATGCCCTGCCGGGCGCGTTTATACTGCGCGCCGCCGAGGTTCTGGCTGACGTAGGTGGTCGTGGTCATGGTGATGGCCTTGCAGGGCAGGATCACGAAGCGGTCGATCTTGACCGCCGTGCCGATCCCGGCGCTGACGGCTGTCGGAAAGGCGTTGATATAGTTCCAGACAAAGATGTTGGAGAAGGAGATCAGCGCGTTCTGCACACCGGCGGAAAAGCCGACGCTGACCGACGCGGCGATCTGCCGGCGGCCGTCCGTCCAGGTCTCCTTCAGCGCCACCGCGTGCGTCTGGATCTGACGGCGGATCATCTGATGCACCAGAAGGACCGAGATGCCCTGCGCGATGATCGTCGCGATGCCGACGCCGGCCGTTCCCCAGCCGAGGGAGGCTACGAAGAGCAGATCCAGCGCGATATTGAGCACGCTGGTCAGGGCCAGCACGTAAAGCGGGCTGCGGGAATCGCCTACGGCGCGCAGGATCCCGGTCCCGCAGTTGTAGATCACGGTAAACATCAGGCCGGCCAGGTAGATGCGCAGATAGACGATGGCTTCCGCGTAGATCTCTTCGTTGCAGCCGGTCAGGGACAGCAGCACCGGGGCCAGCAGGATCCCGATCGCCGAGACCACGACGCCGAGCACGATGGAAAAGGTAAACGCATAGCGGACCGCCTTCTTCGTCTGCTCTTCGTCTCCGCTGCCGAAGGCCTTCGCGACCATGACCGTATTCCCGATCGACATGCCGTTGAAAAACCCGATCAGCAGGTTGGTGATGGGGCCGCAGACGCTGACGGCCGCCAGCGCCGCGCTGCCGACGTTTCTTCCCACCACCAGGGCGTCCACGCTGGTATATAAGCTCTGCAGCAGCTCGCTCAGAATGATCGGTACCGCAAACAGGAGCAGCTTCGGTACGATCGCTCCTTCGGTGAAATTGATGTTTTTCTGAACAGGCGCCTTCATAGACTGCTACCCCAGTCCCCGGACCGCCAGATAGATTTGGGGCATAACGAACTCCTCCCCATGACGGAAAAGAGGAAAAACGACGGGGTTCCGCACGTTTTTCCTCTTTGAAAAAAGCAGGTATCAGCCCTTGATGTACTGCAGGGCGTCGTACATGATCTGCCAGTGCTCGGCCGGATGCTTGCCCCAGACGACCATCATGCAGTCCACCAGTTTGCGGACCTCTTCGTCCGTCGGGTTGATGCCGATATCCCGCAGGCTCATCGGCTGATGGATCGCCGCCATATAGCGGCTGAAGTTCTTGGTTTCGAACTCCGGACGCTCATAAGCGTACATCGCCGCCTGGCAGCCCAGGCCCACGATCTCGCCGTGCAGCCATTCGGCCGTCTCTTCGGTGTAGATGGTCTTGCAGGCGTAGTACATGGCGTGGGCGAAGGTCGCGCCCTTCTTACCGCCGCTGATCAGGGCCTTGTGGTTGTTGTAGTTGACCGCCGCCGCCAGGGCCGTGGTCGCCACGTTCGCAAAGGTGCAGGCTTCCAGTTCTTCCGTTACCTGATGCGCCGCGCAGTCGCGGTAGGCCTTCTCGCCCTTGTTTAAGAGGATCTCATTCGTCGTGCCCGCCAGGACCTTGGAGCAGTACATGCCGACCGGCGTGGAAAACAGATCGTTGTATTCCATCATCAGGCCGGTCTCGATGTACTTCGCAAAGGCGTCCGCCATGCCGGAAGCGAAAAGCTTGACCGGGGCGTTCGCGATGATCTGCGTATCGATGATGACCGCGTTGTTCTCCTTGGCGTGCCAGATCCGGTCGATGGGCTTGTGATCCGGCGTATACATGACCGACATGGCGGACCAGCAGTTGACCGTCGCCACCGAGGTCGGAACGTTGATGACCGGGATATCGCAGCCGTGGCCCGTGGCCTTGCCCATATCCATGACCTTGCCGCCGCCCAGGCTGATGACGCAGTCGGGCTTTACCTTCGGGACCACTTCGTTCTTTAAGTACGCCAGCGTCTCGTAGGTGCAGTCGGTGGTCATGATAAAGAGCTCGAAATCCACCCCGTAGTTCTTCAGGCTTGCCTCCAGCTGGGCGCCGGCCGCTTCATAGGCCTTCTTACCCGCAACGATCAGGGCCTTTTTGCAGTGCAGCAGCTCCGCTTCGCGTCCCACGATCTCGATCGAGCCGGGCGCCTGTACGTATCTTCCGCAGCCGAATTTTACCGGCTTGAATTCATTTGCCATATTATAATCTCCTTTTCTTGCTCCTTACTGCAGCTTCTCCATCAGCGCGCGGACCTTGCCGTTTCCTTCCAGCACCAGCTTTCCGATCTCTTCCGCTTCCTCTTCCGTCTTGCCGCCGTAGCAGGCCAGATCCAGGAATTTCGTCTTGAAATCGTCCAGCGTCATGGGGATCTCGGGCTCGCCCTTGGCGAAGTCCACCTGCTTTAAGCAGTGCGTGCCGTCCTTAAAGATGATCTCCACGTTGGCCGCCCGCTTCTTCGGGACCCAGGAGGTCATTTCCGGATCCGCGATGACGTCAGTCTTTTCCGTTAAGGCCAGGATCAGCGGATCGTGGATGTTCTCCTCGGTAAAGTCGCGCATGCCGGCGGAGCCCTTCACCAGCGCCAGGCCGACGCAGAAAGGCGTGCTCATCTTGCCGGACACCGTGGTCGGGATCTCCTTGAATTCATGGCCCTTGACGCCCTGCCCGTACATGCGGACGATGATCCGCTCGATCTCGTTCAGATCCATCGGATATTCCTTCCGGAGGCCCAGGGCGCCGTCGATCGCCGCGTGGGTATGGCGGCAGGCCGCATAGGGTTTGTGGTACGCGCCGAGGATGTTGAAGTTCGGATCGTTCGCCAGATCCAGGCCGGAAGCGTCGTATTTCTCTGCCATGGTGGACAGCCAGCCGAACTGCTCCTCGAAGCTGTTCTCCGGGCCGACGAAGCCGGCTCTGGCGATCAGCGCCGCCGTGATGCCGTCGTGGCCGGCGCGGCCGATGTTGTAGGGCTTCAGGGTGGAGGAGCCGAGCATCATACGGTTGTTGCCGGCGGCCGAGGAGGTCGCCGCGCTCAAAGCCGCCTTCATCTCTTCCCGGCTGAAGCGCATGGCGGTGGCTACCGCCATCGCGGCGCCCAGCGTTCCGATGGTCCCGGAGGAATGGAAGCCGCGGTTCCGGTGCGACGGCTGCAGGCAGCGGCCCAGACGGATGCCCGTCTCATAGCCGATGATAACGCCCCGCAGAAGATCCTCCATACCGAGATCAAAGTGCTCGCAGACCGTCAGAACGGCCGGAACGACCGTGGAGCCCAGATGAACGGTGCTGAAGCGGTGACCGTCATCGATATCAAACACGTGGGCGCACATCCCGTTGACCAGCACCGCGTTCTGCAGGGAGGCCCGGCGGCCGAAGCCAACGACCGTGGAGCCTTCGCGCTCGGACATCAGGTCCAGATAGCGGTTCAGGCGGTCCTTCAGCCAGCTGGTCCCGCCGATCATGGAGCCTAAAAGGTCCAGCACGCATTTGCGGGCTTCGTAATAGACCTCCGCCGGGATGGGGCCGTTTGCCATTTCGTAAAGGGTATTTACGAAAACATCCGTCACATTCGTCGTCATAAGCTTACTCCGTTGCGTGTTTACAGTTCCACGGAGGCGTGTCTCGGCTCAAAGCAGCAGCCGGGACGGATCGCCACGACGCGCACGCCGCTGGCGCGCTGCGGGCCGACCTTCATGAAGGTGGCCAGCACCGTCGTCTTGCCCTTTAAGCCCAGGGGGCCGACGCCGCTTTCATTGACCTTTTCCGTGATATATTTTTCCATCTCGTTCTGCTTGCTGAAATCGCCGTAGACCATGGCTTCCATCATCATGGAAGTGGCCTCGAACTGAGAACGGCCGACGCCGACCGCCAGCGCGCAGGGCGTGCAGCCCAGCAGCCTGGTGCCGTCCTTGGCACGGGCTACGATCTCATCCAGCACCACCTGCAGGTTGTGTTTGTGGAAAATGCGGTGGGTGATGCCGCGGATGGCGGGACCGCCGCCCAGCATCAGGATATGCACGCGCAGAACGTCTTCTTCGACTTCCTTTACCAGGAACGGCGCCAGCGCCAGGTCCTCGGAATTCGGGCTGATGCCGCCGGACATGTCGATGCGGCCCGCATCGTCGCCCATGATCGCCATGGGACGGCCGGGCAGATCGATCAGGCCCTGACGCACGCCGTCCTGGATCGCCGTCATCATGGCGCCGGTGAGGCAGCGGTTCGGACCTACTTCGACAAAGACGTGAGGAATGCCGGTATCGTCACACAGCGGGCTTCTGTCATGCTCCGCGACCTCGGCGTTGTCCAGAATGGTCTCCAGGTTCCATTTCGCGCGCTCGAGTTCCTCGTTCGCGATGGCGCACTTGTAGGCGTTTTTCTTGTCCTGGCGGAAGGTCGAGCCGGCCCGTACCAGACAGTCGGCTACCTTTGCAACGACTTCATTGTAATTGAATTCCATCTCGTCTTCCTCCGTCATTTCAGGATCTCGCCGTGCGCGGCTGCGATGATGCAGGGGAATCCGTCCACCTTCAGTTCATAGAAGGCTTCCATTCCCAGCTCGGGGGCGAACAGGCACTTCTGGGAAAGCACCTTGCTGTTCAAAAGGGCCGTCACGGGGGCGATGACCGCGTAAACGGCGTTGTATTTATCAAACATTTCAATGGTTTCTTTCTTCAGCTCGCCCTTGCCGAGGAACATGCGGATCCCGGCGGCGGTCAGCTGCGGCATGGTGCCCTCAAGCTCCGCCTTGTTGCTGGAGGTGGGGCCGACACCGGCGCGGCTGACGGCGGTGTGGAAGATCACGCCGCCCTGAAGGTCGATACCGGTCTCCGCGAAGGTGCCGTCCTCGATCTTCTTCACGAGTCTCGGCAGGACCGCGTCGCGGCCGGCATAAATGGTTCCGGAAACGTTGACAATATCTCCGGCCTTCAGAGAGGAAAGGACCTCATCCGTGAACGGAGCGGTAATCGTTCTGATTTCCATATGCAGTAATTCTCCTGTTTTCTCTTCCTGTTACAAAGGAGGCAGACAGGGGACACGTCCCCCGTCTGCCCCTTTTATGGTTTTTTAGTGATTTAAAGATCCCTTCGGCGAGTACAGGGCTTCCGGATAGTACTCGTCGATCATGCGCTTGACCAGCATGACCTGTTTCGCACGCTTCTTGGCGTCGGCATCGGTGGAATCCCAGCTGTGGGTCTTGGCCACGGAGCCGCCGGTCTTCAGATAGATAGGAGCCGCGACGCGGATCATCTCCGGCACCTCGTAGTGACGGATGAAGCCACCGGAGGATTCGGGGTTCTCAGTGTGGCAGTCGATCGGGATGTTGATGGCCGCGCGGACCGCTGCCAGATGCTGCAGCTGATAGTCGCGGACGATGTTGAAGGAGTCGGCGCCGATCTCTTCCAGCAGCTTGGCGGAGCAGGGGTTGCCGTGGCCGGAGTGAGCGGAGATCTTGAACTTGCTGTCGGCGGGGATAAGGCCGGCGGCACGGGCTTTGTTCAGAGCCCACAGGCAGCCTTCATCATACACCAGGAAGGTGCGGCAGCCCAGACGGGCGGCACGGCGGACGTCTTCGATCGCGCGTACGATCTGATCCTGGCCGCGCAGGCGGTAGCCCATGCGGACGCCTTCCGGAGACTTCACGGAAGCGGAGGTATCGGTGGTGGCACGCGGTCCGATCGCGAGGATCAGCTCGACCTGATGTTCCTTGGCCAGTTCGACCATCTGGGTGATCTCGGCGTCAGTCAGGGTCCAGATGCCCTTGGTCTGGGTGACGCGGTGAATGTAGAAGCCGAGTCTGTCAAATTCTTCAAGGAGCGTACGCATAACGCCGGGGCTCTGAATGCCGGGCACCTCAAAACGGTACTGGCAGCCGTCGTCGAAACGCTTCTCGGAAGTGGGAAGGGAATACAGGTCGCCTCTGGGCTGGCCGATACTCTCAAGGAAATTTCTGGTTTCATCCATGCTGTTCATAATGTTCCTCCTGTTTTTGATTGCTCTCTATTTGAATGCCTCAGCGTTTGATCTGCCTGATGACATCAATTACGGTTCCGTCGCGGTATTCCACCACCGCTACGATCTTGTCGGTGCACTCGATGGGCTTCGGCGTGCCCACGATGGAGCGGGCCAGCTCGCAGAGATCCTGGATGTCGACGAGCTTCACGTTCGCCGCCGTCAGGTCTTCCTTCAGCTCCTCATAGTACTTGTGCTTCGGGTTCAGGGCTACGCCGGCTTCCGTGACGACCACGGCCACCGAGGTGCCGGGCGTGCAGCAGGTGAAGACCTTCGGCACGATGGACGGGGTCCGGCCGCGCACCACGGGCAGCGTCACGATGGAGATATCCGCGCCGTCCGCCACGTCGGGGCCGCCGCCCAGGCCGCCCATCATCTCGCCGGAGGAGCCGGTCAGGATGTTGATGTTGAAGTCGGTATCGACTTCCAGGGCGCCCAGAACGCCGAAGTTCAGCTTATCCAGCATGCAGCCCTTGCTGTACATGTTGGAATAGACCGCGTTATCGATCTCGATAACGCCGGGGCATTCCACGATGGCTTTCGCCGCGACCGCGTCGAAGGACTGCGAGCAGGCCACGACCCGCACCTGGCCCTTCTTGTACATGTCGATGATGGCCGCCGGGATGCCGCCCAGCGCGAAGCTCGCGGTGATGCCGGCCTCTTCCATCCTCTCCGAAAGGAAGTTGGTGCAGGCGATCGCGATGGCGCCGGCGCCGGTCTGGAAGGAGAAGCCCTGCCTGAACATCCGGGAGGCCGCGATCACGTCGACGGTCCGCTTAGCGATCATGAGGTCGCGCGGGTTCTTGGTGATGCGGGCTGCGCCGGCGCCGATCTTCGCGGGATCGCCGGCCTGGTCCACCTTGACCACGTAGTCCACGTACTGCTGCGAGATGCTGATGGGGGCGCAGGGGTAATCGACCAGGTTGTCGGTCACGATGACGACCTTGCCCGCGTTGTGGGCATCCACGAAGGCGTAGCCCATGGAGCCGCAGGCGTTCGGGCCGATCTGGCCGGTCGCGTTGCCGTACTCATCGGCGGCGGAGGCGCCCAGGAAGGCCACGTCGATCATCAGATCGCCGCTCTCGATGGCGCGCGGACGGGAGCCGTGCGGCCGCAGGATGACGGGATTCTCCATCAGGCCGTCGATGACCGCATCGCCCAGCTCGCCGCGGATGCCGCTGGCTTCGATATTCGTAATGGTGCCGTCCTTCACGAATTCCGTGACGGACGGGTTCTTGATGTTGACGACCGCGCTCGGCGCGAAGCGCAGGTTCTTGATGCCGAGACCCCGGATCGCGGTCAGCACCTGGCCGATGACCATATCGCCTTCACGGAAGCAGTGATGGAAGGAGATGGTCATGCCGTCCTTCAGGCCGCAGGCCTTGATAGCGTCTTCCAGCGTGGGCAGCAGCTTGGTCCCGGATTCGGGACGCAGGGAAGGGCGGCGTTTGGAGACCACCGGCGGCAGATCATCGACCGCCTTGCCGATCCCCATGAAAGGCTTAACGACGTAATTGCCGATCTTTTCGGGAAGTTCACGTCCTACTGCATTGATCATAGCCCTTTTCCTCCCTTACACGTTGATGCCGGCGGCTCTTGCCTGCGCCAGCGTGGTCTGCGCGCGAAGCTCCATGGGCTTGTCGATCATATCGCCGCCCAGGGTAACGGCGCCTTTATGCTGTCTCTTGCCTTCTTCGACCGCGGCCAGCACGCGGAGCGCGTAGTTGATCTCCTTCTTGCTGGGGGTGAAGGCGGCGTTGACCACGTCCACCTGACGGGGATGCACCACCGTCTTGCCGTCGAAGCCCAGGTTCCGGGTCAGCTTCACGTCTTCCTTTAAGCCTTCCACGTCGTTGATGTCGGAGAAGACCGCGTCGATGGCTTCCACGCCGGCGGCGCGGCAGGCCATCAGGATGGCGTTGCGGGCGTAGAAGATCTCCAGGGAGGCCTTCGTGCGGGCCGCCTTCATGCTGGCGGTAAAGTCCTCCGCGCCGAGCGCGAGGGCCACCACGCGGGGATCCGATTCCGCGATCTCGCGGGCGTTCAGGACGCCCAGATACGACTCGATATTGCACCAGAGCTCAATGGAGCCCTCCTCGATGCCGGCCGCCTTTTCGATCTCGCTGATGCGCTTTGCGATCTTCTGCACCTCATACGCGTGCTCCACCTTCGGGATGCGGATCGCATCCGGGCAAGCCCGGACGGCCGCTTCCAGATCCTCGTCGATATACTCGGAATAGATGCCGTTCACGCGGATGATGACGTACTTGCCGACGGGGCGCTGATATTTGACCAGGTTGTAGACCAGGAGACGGGCCGCGTCCTTTTCCTGTACGGGCACCGAGTCCTCCAGATCGTAAACCAGGCAGTCCTCATTGTAAAAGCGCGCCTGGAGCAGGTTGACGGGGCTGGCGCCGCTGGCGTAAAGAGAGGTCCGTTTTAATGCGATCTTTCCCATTACTTATCTTCTCCCTTCCAGTTAAAGCCCTCGCCCGAGGCGCGGCAGATGGCTGCCTGCACGCGGGCGCGGATGACGCAGTCAATGGCCCCCTTATCCACCAGGAATACTTCTGCATCCCGGATCCCGAAATCGGAGAAAACCTCCTGAACGGTGGCGCGGATCTGATCGCCGAACGTCGTTAGGACGTTGCTCTGAAGATGGATCACCAGGCCCTGCCCTTCGGCAGGCTTGACCGTGACCATCACGTCGCTGGATTCCATCGTACCGGCGACCGCAGTCTGTTTGATGTTCAAAGCCATCCCTCCCTTCTGAAATTGTTTATTTTTCGCTGATCTGTTTAAGATCCTGTTGTCCTATTTTGGATTATATCACTTTATAACGGCTTTTCCATTGCCAAACATCTTTTCCTGAATAACTTGCATCTTACGCAGGAAGGGGTTATAATAGGTTCACGCTTCCGGTTTTTGCCCCGGGAAAGGAGACTCTCTTATGGAATTCCTTCAGCTGACCTATTTCAAGACCGTCGCGGAATACGGCAAGATCGTTACCGCCGCGGAGGCGCTGTACATCACGCCTCCCGCTTTGAGCGCGTCCATCTCCCGTCTGGAAAAGGAACTGGGCATGAAGCTTTTTGTCCGCACCAACAACAGCATTTCCCTGAACGCCCAGGGAGAGATCTTTCTGCGCTACGCGAACCAGATCCTAAGCAGCGTGGACAACGCCAAGCTGGAACTGGAGCAGTCCATTCACGAGAAAGAGCCGCATATCCGGCTGGCCATGACGCTCTCCCATCCGTGGATCAACCTGCTGTCCGCTTTTTCTCAGGATTACCCGCACATTACGCTGTCCAACACGACCTTAAAGCTTTCGCAGGTGCCGAAATCCAATCTTTACCCCCGCTATAACTTTCTCTTTACGGAGGAGCGCACCGTGCAGAGCACGCATTTCGACTCCATCCCGCTGGTCGTCGGCGACAAGCCGCTGCTGATGGTCTCCCCGTCCAATCCGCTGGCCCGGCTCCCCTACGTGGATCTGCGCGATCTGAAGAACGAGACCTTCCTCCTGAACGTTGCCGACACCTCCTTAAACGAGATGGCCCGCACGCTCCTCTCCATGGCCGGCATCCCCGCTACCAACGTTTACGAGTATTCCTACATGGTGCGGCGCCGCATGGTCTTAAACGGCCAGGGCATTTCCTTCAGTACGGTCGTCAGCGCGCACGGCGAGGATACCGACCTCTGCTTCGTGCCGATCGCCTTCCCCTTCTTCCGCCAGACCCACCGGATCTTCTGGGACAAGGACCGCAAGCTCTCGCCGGAGGGCGAAGCCTTCCTGGAGTACGCCAAGGATTATTTCAGCGTCAGCGAGCAGTAAACGCCGCCGCCGCTTCATCTGTCCGCCCTACGGGCGGACTTTTTTGATCCATTCCAGCGCGCCCTTCCAGGTCTTGGGGCGCTCGCCCGTGATTTTATTCTTTAAGTCCAGCCGGCCGATGTCGCGCAGCTTCTCCGCAGCGGCCAGGGTCAGGCCCGGATCCAGGCCCGCGTCCTCCAGCATGCCGGCCGCCATCTCCAGCTCGTCCGCCCGGCGGGCCGCATGGATGATGCCGCCGCTGATACGTCCGTTCATGCCGGTGATGAAATCCTT
Source organism: Lachnospiraceae bacterium (assembly GCA_016290595.1). Taxonomy (GTDB): domain Bacteria; phylum Bacillota; class Clostridia; order Lachnospirales; family Lachnospiraceae; genus UBA6987. The sequence goes on from JAEEUR010000016.1 coordinate 27,965, forward strand.
TCCGTCCATGGTCTCGGCCAGGCTCTGCATCACGTAATCTTCCACGCCGTAGGCCGCCGCTCCTTCGATCATGTCGAAGGCGATGGCCAGATGCGCCTTGGTGTACAGCGAGCGCAGCATCTTGATGGCGCTGGCTTCGCCGGGCTTCTCCCCGACCTTTTCCACGTTCGGCAGGAAGGCCGCCGTGCGTTTTAAGAATTCATCCGCGCCGGTCCCGCTCACCACGATATTGACCTTGTTGCGGAATTTGGGCAGGCCGTCCAGCATGGCGGCATCCGCAAACAGGGCGCCGCTCTTCTCGATGATCTCGGCGGCTTCCTCCATCAGCTTCGGCGCGGCGGAACTCAAGTCTGCATACAGCTGGCCCGGCTTTAAGTAAGGTGCCATGGCCCGCGCCGTCGGCACGGCCGCCGTGTTCGGCGTCATGCAGAAGATGGTGTCGCAGAGCGCCGCCATCTCCTCGTAGGAGCTGCAGCGGATCACCCCCGCGTCCTCCGGTTTTCCCTTGTAGGAGAAGGTCCGCGAGCAGGCCGCCTGCACCAGATCGGGCAGCTTCAGTTCGGCAACGCCGCAGCTCATCGCATAGGCGGCTTCTCCGTATCCGATATATCCCAGCTTCATTTCTTTAAGAAATCCTCCTCCGTCTCTTCCCACACGTACTGCTGCGGATCCAGATCCAGTTTAAACTGCTCGCAGACGCCGCAGATCTCCTTCCAGGAGCCTTCTCCCATCAGGATGCCGTGTTCTTTGTTGTACAGATATTTGCCGGCCTCCAGATCGCCCGGCATCAGGATCTTCGAAAAGCCCGGCGCCGGCTTGGAAGCGCGGATCTCGTCCAGAGCGGTCCTGATGCGTTTTTTGATCTCGGCCGGATCGCCGAAGGCCTTCAGATCCGCCGCCAGGAAGAAGTGTCCCACGCCGGGGCCGCCTTCGTGGCCTTCCTTCTGACCGTCGCGCAGATGGATGCCGTAGACCGCGCCGCTTAAGATGCCGCTCAGCATATCCACGAAGATTGCCAGGCCGGATCCTTTATGGCCGCCGAAGGGAAGCATGGTGCCCTTTAAGGCGACGGCCGGGTCCCGGGTCGGATTGCCGTCCGGATCCATGCACCATCCTTCGGGAAGCTGCTTGCCTTCGCGCTTGTAGTTCGAAACGTTCCCGCGGGCCGTCACGCTGCAGGCCACGTCCAGCACCAGCGGCTCGTCCCCTTCCGAGGGCAGTGCGATGCTGAAGGGGTTGGTTCCCAGCATGCCTTCCCGCCCGCCGAAGGGCGCCAGGTTCGGCATGCCGTTGGTGCAGGCAAAGCCGAGCATGTCCTGCCGAGCCGCCAGCAGCGGATAGTACGCCGCCATGCCGAAATGCGAGCTGTTTTTGACCGCGCAGATGCCGACGCCGTAGATCTTCGCCAGTTCCATGGCCTTTTCCATGGCGGCGGTCCCGACCAGGGAGCCGAATCCCGCGTCGCCGTCCAGAAGAGCGACCGCCGGCAGCGTCTGCGTAAAGGAAAGCCTGGGGTTCTGCGTCCAGTGCTCCTTGTGCGAGCGCTCCACGTAGGATTTCAGACGGACCGTTCCGTGCGAGGACACGCCCCGCAGATCCGCCTCCACGAGGCTGGCCGCGACCTTTTCCGCGTTTCCGGGATCCATGCCGTCAGCGGCAAAGACCGCCGCGCAGAGCTTCTCAAGCCCCTCCGGACTGATTCGATACGATTTCATGACTCTTCCTCCCTGTCTCCTCTTATACGGTGCAAAGCGCCTTCCTGCCGAAGGCCTGTTTTTTCCGCGCCGAACGCCGGCAGATGGATCCTGCCGTCTTTTTGTTTCACTTCTATGTTATGGTGCCGTTCCGGCTTTTCCCGTGCCGATAAAGCTTTTCCCCTTTGTCGCCAAACAGTATTAAGCTATTTTGCCGATTTCTTTTTTATAATAACATAGTACGAGGGTTTCCCTGAAAAATCAACTATAAAAAGCAATAATCTGCCTAACAGTTTTGTTAGGCAGATCACCGGTTTTCCGTTTATGATCCTTTTTGCTTTTTCAGACCTGTTCCGCGGGGGCCCAGAGCCCGTTTACAAAGGCCGCCACTTCTTCGGGCGAATGCCGCACGGCCGCCACGCACTCCGCCGCCGGGCGGCCGCAGAGAAAGCACCTTCGGGGCGGAAGGTCCAGTTCGGCGCGCCCTATAGGGACGCCTCCCTGCGCCGTAACGTCCAGATCCAGGATCCTGCCGCGCGGCCGCGTTTCTTCCTGCCTGACGCAGAAGCGCTTGACGGCCTTCGCTTTGCCTCCGCAGGGGAGGAAGACGGCCGGCCCGTCGGCGCCGTCCAGAGATTCCGGCGTCCCGGGCTCCAAGCCTTCAGCTTTGAGGCCGACGCGAAGGCGGGACAGCTCTTCTTCCAGAAGGATTTTGGCTTCGGGTCTCGTGCGGAGCGGCAGGGGCACGCAGAGCGTGGCCGAGATCAGGGAGGAGCTTTCCGCCGCGAGTTCCATCCGTTTCTGCCAGCGCGCTTCGCGGGCAGAAAGCATAGCCGCCAGGGCGGCAGGGTCAGGGACCTGATGTGCTTCCGCCCTTCGCTCCTCGCCCGGACCAAAACTTTTTTCGGACGGTGCGTTCGCAATGTCCTCAAAAAGTATTGTCCGGCTCGCGTCGCTCGGGTTATCTGATAAGCAAGAACATTCTTTTTCTTCTTTTACGATTCTTTTTTCACCCACCGGATGACCTCGTCTTCATGTTTCCTGATGTACTCCGCCGTGGTTTCCGGCAGCAGGCGGAGGGCCTCCTGCGTTTTTCCTTCCGCCAGCAGGCGGCGGACCTCAGAGGCGCTGACAGCCTTCTCGTTTTCGTTCAGCGCCAGCCGCGTCAGGATATGGACGGCGATGCCGCTCTTCTCCAGCCGGGCTTTCACCTCTTCGTTATAGATCGCCGTGGACGGCGAAAAGGGTTCCTCGCCCATAAAGCGGTCGGTGACGCCGAGCGCCGGCGCGATATGCTTTGCAAAGATCTCCGCGTCGATCTTGCTCTGCAGGCGGGACCGGGCCGCATCCCGGCTGAAATAGGCCGGGAAGGTGAGCGATGAGATCACGTAGCGGCCGCCGGGCAGCACCGTCACGTTCGGAAGATCCGCCGTTCCCTTTTTGATCAGCTCCAGCCGCACGGAGAACGGAAACTCCGAGAGATCCTCCTCCACGGCCAGCAGGAAGACCTTATCGCATTCCTTCGCCGCCGTTTCCGCCAGGAAGCGGTGGCCGGCCGTGAAGGGGTTCGCGTTCATGACCAGTGCGCCGACCCTCACCGCGTCCGGATCCCGGAGCTTTGCCAGCTCGCGGCAGTACTCGCGGATGCCCGGCGAGCCCCATTCCAGCAGCGCGACCTCGCCCGGTACGTGGGCGACGGTCTGGAAACCCATCCCCTCGAAAAAGCGCACGCTCGCGCTCTTCGTGAACAGGTACAGACAGAAGATCCCGCGGCGGGCCGCCGCGTTCACCAGATGCGTCACGACGCGCACCGACAGATCCTCGCCCTGACAAGCCGGATCCACTGCGATCATCTGCAGCATGTTGCCGACAAGCGCGCCGGTCGCCAGAAGCTCGTCGTCCTCGTCGAAGATGCCGACGCGGTAATCCGCCCGGTCCACCGGGTTCAGGCCGCATTTCTTTAAAAGCGCCTGCGCTTCAAAAAACCGTATTTCCCGTTCTTCAAACATAAGCTTCTCCTTCATTTCGGACACGGGAAGCGAACGTCTTCTCCGTAAACAGCAGAAAAAACGCGGCGCCCAGAAGATCCGCGCAGCCGCCCGCGCTGTATCCCTTTTCGCTCCAGCGATCGTTCAGATGCCGGGCCGTCTCCGCAGGCGTATAGATCGCCAGCAGTTCCCGCAGCAGCGTGCGTTCCGTTTCCATCGCCGCCCGGCTGCCGCAGCGCTTTAAGAGCGTGGTGTCGTCGACCGCAAGGATCAGCTTCAGCAGCGCTTCCGCGCCCGCGTCATTGACGCTTTTTCCGTCCGCGAGCGCCTTTTTCAGCGCCGGCAGCGCTGCGTGCTTCACCGAAGGAAAGCCGGCCGCCGCCTCGCCCCGCACGCCCGTGCTGCCGTCAGCCCGGTATGCCTTCAGGCCTGCGGTCTCCGCGCCTGCTTCGTTCTCCGGCTCTCCGGAAGAGGGCCGCGCGGCCGGAGCATCCGCAAAATCTCCAAGCGCCGGCGCCGCGATGCGTCCCGCCGTCTTAAGGATCTGGTCCGCATCAAATTTCTCCTCCCGCCGGCCCAGGCAATAACCCGCGGCCGCCGTTAAGAGCCCCAGCAGGAAGATGGCGCCTTTATGCGTATTGACGCCGCCGGTCGCGCGGAGCATCTCACGCTCCGCTTCCTTTCCCGGCCCGCGCAGCTTTGCCAGCAGCGCCTCGCAGGCCCCGGCGTCATCCGTTCCGGCCGCCTCAAGTCCCGCCGCCGCGCACGCTTCGAAGTACGGCGTCAGCACCGCCGCACTGTCCAGGAAGGTAAAGAAATCCATGTCCCGGTGCGCGCCGTTGTCCGCCCGGTCCACGAGACCCGGCTTCGGCGTCACCGAAACCTCATATAACAGCGCTTTCTGCGCGCACTGTGCAATTTTCCGCCGGACGGCGGTCTTTTCCTGATCCGTCATCTTCTTTCCTTACCCGCCGGCTTCCTCTTCCACCAGCGAATGCACCCAGTCTCCTCTTCTGACAAAATACAGGTTGACAGCCAGCTTCAGGATCATGCCGAACTGCACCCAGAAGTACAGCGGAATGACCCGGATCTCCGTAAAACGGCTCAACACGTAAGCCGGCACGCACTGGAACAGCCACATCAGGCCGCTGTCAAGGAACGTGGTCAGGACCGTTTTGCCCCCGGAACGCACCACGTAATACGCGCAGATCAGCGCGGAATTGACCGGCAGGAACAGCGCCGTGATCAGGAGCATGTCGCGGGCCGTGCGCCGGACCTCCGCCGTCACGTTATACAGCGCCGGCGCCGCGAAGGCGACCCCCACGAAAACGACGGCGACCGCCGCGCCGATCAGCGCGGTAAATACGATCATCTTCCGCGCCTCTTCCTTCGCTCTTTCAAAGGCCCGGACCCCGAGCTGCCGGCCGATCAGGATGCCGATCGCGATGCCGGCCGCGATAAACGTCACCGACAGCAGGTTGTAGAACGTACTGGATATGCTGACCGCCGCGACCGCCGTCAGCTCGCGCGTCGTATAGCACTGCGCCATGAAGGCCACTCCGCCCGTCCACAGCGCTTCGTTGACCATCAGCGGCGCGGCCCGCCGGATCATTTCCAGCTGCAGAGCCCCGGGGACCTTCAGCGAGCGGAAAACGCCCTGCATAAACGGAAGTTCCCGAAGGTGGAATTTCGTCCACAGCGCGATCACCGCCAGCTCTGCGAAGCGGGAGATCACCACGGCGATCGCGGCGCCCGCAACGCCCAGGCGCGGGAAGCCGAGATTCCCGAAGATAAGCAGGATATTCAGGATCACCTTCACGCTCATGGCAATGAGGCCCGTGACCATGGGCGGCACGGCCCTGCCGCATTCCCGCAGGGTGCTGTAAAAGCACTGGGTAAAGGCATACGGGACGAGCCCGATCATCACGATCTCGAGATACTGCTTTCCGTACACCAGGATCTGCACCGCGTCGGCGGGACTGCCCTCTCCTTCCAGATACAGGCCGATCAGGAAATCGCCGCAGGTCAGGAAGACCAGCTCCGTCAGCGCGACCAGCACGGCCGCGAACAGGATCTTGAAGCGGACGCTGTTCCGGATGCCTTCTTCATTTCCCGTGCCGTGGTATTCGACCGTAAAGATCCCGACGCCGGAAACGGCGCCGAAAATGCAGCCGTTGTAAATGCTGACGAGCGTATTGATAATGGCAACGCCGCTCATCTCCAGCGTTCCCAGGCGGCCGACCATGATGTTGTCCAGCAGGCCCACGAAATTCGTGATGGCATTCTGGACCATGATCGGCAGCATGACCGCAAGGATGCGCCGGTAAAAAGCCTTATCCGCGAAGTATTTCTGCCGGATGCTCATCGAATCTCCTTCCGAACGGACGGACGACCGCCTGAAAACGTTTTATGCCTCTTCCACCAGCGACCGCGCCCAGCCGCCTCTCCGGACAAAATAGAGCTGGACCGCCAGCTTCAGGATCAGGCCGCACTGCGCGAAGAAGTACAGCGGAATGATCCCGATCCCGGTAAAGCGGCTCAGCAGGAACGTCGGCAGGGCCTGGAACAGCCAGATGGCGCCGCAGTCCACCAGCATGACAAGGAACGTATTGCCGCCCGCCTTGAGCGTATGGTACGTAGCACTTAACGCGCCGTTGACCGGTATGAAAACGATCGTCGCCAGCAGCAGGTCCCGTGCGATCCGCCGGACCTCCGGCGTCACGTTGTACAGGCCCGGCGCTGTAAAGGCAATCCCGACGTAAACGACGGCGACCGCCAGGCCGATCATCGTCGAGAAGACGATCATCTTCGGCACCTCCTCCTTCGCTTTGGCAAAGGCGCGGACGCCGAGCATCTGGCCGATCAGGATCCCGATGGCCGTGCCGGCCGACTTGAAGGTCACCGAAAACAGATTGTAAAACGTATTGGAAATGCTGACCGCCGCGACGACGTTCAGCGCCCGCGTCGTATAGCACTGCGTCAGGAAAGCCAGCCCCGCCGACCAGACGGTTTCGTTCACCATCAGCGGGAAGGCGCTCCGGATCATCTCCAGGCACAGACGGCCGGGGACTTTCAGCGTACGGAACACGCCCTTCATGAAAGGAACGTCCGGCAGGTGCCGCTTCGTCCAGGAGACGATGACGCCCAGCTCCACAAAGCGGGAGATCACGACGGAAATACCGGCGCCGACGATGCCGAGGCGCGGGAAGCCGAGATATCCGAAGATCAGGAGATAATTCAGCACCACCTTCACCGCCATGGCGGTCAGGCCCGCAGCCATGGGCGGCATGACCTTTCTGCAATTCCTCAGGGTATCGGCATACGATTGGGTAAAGGCATGCGGGATGAGCCCTATCATGATGATACGCAGGTACTGTTTTCCGTAGTCAAGGATCTGCGCCGCGTCGGCCGGGTCGCCCTTGCCTTCCAGGTACAGGCTGATCAGGCCGTCGCCGCCGATCAGAAAGATGCTCACCGCCAGCACCGCCAGCGCGACCGCGAAGACGGTCTTGAAGCGGAAGCTGTTCCGAACCCCTTCCTCGTTCCCCGCCCCGTAGTATTCGGCCGTGTAGATCCCGACGCCGGCAACGGCGCCGAACACGCAGCAGTTGTAGACCAGCATCAGCGTATTGATCACGGAAACGCCGCTCATCTCCAGCGTTCCCACGCGGCCCACCATGATATTGTCCAGCAGGCCCACGAAATTCGTGATGGCGTTCTGGGCCATGATCGGCAGCATGACCGTTACGATGCGCCTGTAAAAATCCTTATCCCCGAAATACCTCTGGCGGATGTTCATGGAATCTCCTTTGTCCTGCCGACGGCTGCCGTTTGCTAAAATATTAGCACCTTTCGGCTTTTTTTACCAGTTATTATTCACGGATCGGCGCGTCAAAAATACAGAAAGCCCCCGCCGGATCTGCTGCGGGGGCGGGCGGCGTCGGATC